>RFGI01000013.1 GCA_003696725.1 Planctomycetota bacterium
ACGCCGCGCACGTCGTACGTCGCGACCTTGCCTTCCTTGATGACCCGGGCGATCGCGTTCTCCAGCCGCTGGGCGTCCTCGACCTCGCCCAGCCACTCGAGCATGAGCTTGGCCGTCAGCAGCATCGCCATGGGGTTGACGACCATCTTGCCGTCGTACTTGGGCGCCGACCCGTGGGTGGGCTCGAAGACCGCGTACTCGTCCCCGATGTTGGCGGCGCTGGCGAAGCCCAGCCCGCCGACGAGCCCCGCGCACAGGTCGGAGATGATGTCCCCGAACATGTTCTCCGCGACGAGCACGTCGTAGTCCTGCGGGTTCTTGATCATCCACATGCAGATGGCGTCGATGTTCGCCTCCCACGCCTTGACGCCGGCGTATTCCTTGCTCAGGCCCCGGAAGACGCGCGTGATCAGCCCGCCGGTCTCGCGCAGGACGTTGGGCTTCTCGACCAGGGTCACGCTCTTTCGGCCGTGCTTGGCGGCGTACTCGAACGCCCGGCGGCAGATGCTCTCGCAGCCCTGCGTGCTCATGATCCGCGTCGAAACGGCGATGTTCTCCAGCCCCTTGGCCTTGAACCGCTCGAGCCGTTTGGGATGCCCGACCTCGGGGTCGGCCAGGGCGTTGTAGATCTTCTCGGGGAGCGGGAACCACTCCACGCCGCCGTACATCCCCTCGGTGTTCTCGCGGAAGACGACGAGGTCGATGTCGTCGCGGTAGTTGAGCGGGTTGCCGGGGTAGGCCTTGCACGGGCGGAGGTTGGTGTGAAGATTGAAGAGCTGCCGGAGTTTGACGATCGGGCTGAAGTAGTCGAGCCCCTTGCCCTTGAGCTCCGGGGCGAGCTCGGCGGCGGCCTCGTCCCGGGGCTTGCTGGTGATGGCGCCGAACAAGGCGCAGTCCGTCGTCTTCAGAATCTCGATGGTGCGATCGGGGAGCGGGTTGCCCTCCGTGCACCAGAACTCCCAGCCGATGTCCGCGGGGACGTACTCGGCGTCGAACTTCATGGCGTCCAGCACCAGCCGGGCCGCCTGCATGACGTCCTTGCCGACGCCGTCGCCCGGCATCCACGCGATCCGATATGTGGCCACGATCCCTTTCTCCCGCACACGCGCCCTGGTTGATCTCGGTCCCGGCGGGCCACGGTATCGAGCCGGCCGAGCGGGCGCCAAGCCCGGCGCCGGGGAGCTCAGCCCCCCGTTCTTGGAACGCGAAGAGCGCCGAGCAGCGCGCCTAATCGAGATCTGGCCGCTCGTGGCCCGTGTCGTCGTACCGCACCCACGCGAAGTACACGAACGTGCCCGCGATCACCAGCCACACGATGCCCGCCAGCACAGGCCCGACGACGAACCCGAAGCCGACACACGCGGCCAGAAACAGGGCCAGCAGCCACCACATATCGCGCAATGCGCCCAGGAGCCGTGCCTTCATGATGGCGCCAGGATACCGCGCCCGGCGGTCAGGCCGTCATCCGGCGGCGCACCACCGCCTCGGCGCCGCCCATCGCGACCAGTTCCTGCGCGACCGGTGACAGCGGCGGGAAGCCGAACGCCTCGTCGCCCAGCCGGGCGACGGACGCCTCGAAGTCCAGCTCGATCTCGGGCCCGGGGATCGTCAGGGCGCCGGCGTCGCGCCGGTCGGCGAGCCGGGCGAAGAGCGCGTCGACCAGCCCCGGGCACGCCAGGCAGATGAACCCGTTGTTGTAGGCGTTGCGGGCGTACGTCTGGCTGAACGACGCCGCCACCACGCACCGGATGCCGAAGGACGCCAGCGCCGTGGCGGCCTGCTCCCGGGAGGATCCGGTCCCGAAGTTGCGCCCCGCGACGATGATGTCGCCCGGCTCGGCGAGGCGCTGAAACTCGGGGTCGTAGTTCAGCATCGCGTACCGCCCCTGCTGTTCGGGTGTGATGTCGTCGCGGTAGGTGACGTCCTTGCCGTAGATCCCGTCGGTGTTGAGGTTGTCGGCGGGCAGGAGCAGCGCCCGGCCGGCCAGCCGCGCGGGGAACCCCTCGCGGATCGCGACGCGCGTGCCGGCCCGCGGCGGGCTCGGGTTGACCCGGCCCGAGCCCCGCACCGGCGCCGGGGCAGCGGCCGCGCCGCCGGGCTCGCGGTCGAGGGCGTCCGGCCCGCAGATCCGACCGGCGACAGCGCTGGCCGCCACCACCGCGGGGCTGGCGAGGTAGCACTTTGCGTCCCGGCTGCCCATCCGGCCCTTGAAGTTACGGTTGGTGGCGCTGACGCCGACCTCGCCCGCTTCGAGCGTCCCCCGCCCCAGCCCGATGCAGGCGCCGCAGCCCGGCGGCAGTTCGATCGCGCCGGCCTCGAGCAGATCGCCCCAGTACCCCAGCCGCTCGGCGTCGGCCTTGACCCGGCTCGACGCGGGGGCGAGGTAGAACCCCACGCCCGGCGCGACCCGCCGCCCGCGCACCACCGCGGCGGCCTCGGCGAGATCCTCCAGACGAGCGTTCACGCACGACATCAGGTACGCCTTGTGGATCGCCACGGGCTCGGCGTCGAACTTCGAGATCGGCGCCATCGTCTTGACGCTGTCGGGGCCTGAGACGTGCGGCGAGACCGAGGACAGGTCCAGCGACAGCTCCCGCGAGTAGAACGCGCCCTCGTCGGGACCGACGGCCGCGCGCTCGGCCCACCACGACCGGACATCCGCCGCCGTGTAACGGGGCTCGGCGGGCGAGGCGCCCGTCCCGCGTCGCGCCTCGAACTCGTCGGCGCGCTCGAGCAGGAAGTCGCGCAGGCGTTCGTCGAACGGGAACATGCCGACGAGGGCGCCCCACTCGGTGGTCATGTTGGCGATCGTCATGCGCTGCTCGACGGACAGCGCCGCGACGCCGTCGCCCGTGAACTCGACGGCGCAGTTCAGCACCTCGTCGTGGTTGAAGTGCCCGCAGAGCGTGACGATGACGTCCTTGCCGGTCGCGCCGGGCGGGAGTGAGCCGGTCAACTCGACGCGGGCGATCTCGGGGACCTGCCACCAGGTCTCGCCGGTCGCCCAGATCGCGGCGGCGTCGGTGCGCACCACCGGCGTCCCCACCGCGGCGACGGCGCCGTACAGGTTCGAGTGCGAGTCGCTCCCCACCACCAGCGACCCGGGCGTGACGTACCCCTCTTCGACCATCACCTGGTGCGCGATCCCCCGCCCCGGCGGGTAGTAGTCGATCCCGTGCTCGCGGGCGAAGGCCTCGATCTTCGCGTACTTGCCGAGGTTCTCCGGCGACGTGTTCTGCACGTCGTGGTCCATCGCGAAGACCGGCTGGCGCGGGTCGGCGACCGTCGGCGGGGTGGGCGTCTGGCCCGTCTCTGTTCTGAAGATCGAGAGGAACTTGGGGATCACCGCGCCGGTGTTGTCGTGCGTCATCACGTGCTTGGGGCGGATGCGCACGAAGTCGCCCGCGCGGACCTCGGCGCCCGGCGCGATCCCCGACGCGTACCGCTGGACGATCTTCTCGATGGCGGTCTGCGGCATGGCGGAACCCTATGCGCCCCGCCCCAGCGCCTTGGCGATGTCGAAGTCCACGAAGTCCGCGTGGTGGAAGATGATGCTCTCGATGGAGCGGTTGACCTTGTCGCCCTCGTGGCTGTGCGTGGCGACGATGTGCATGACCTCCGGCGGGACGCCGTGCTTGTAGCACATCGCAACACCGCTGAAGGGGTGACGCAGCATCTCGCCGAACTCCCCCTTGACGAGCCGGCCGTCCACCTTGTCGAACTCCAGCGGCTTGCCCACGTCCGCCAGCAGCGCGCCCGCGAGCAGGTGGTCGCGGTGGATCGGCACGCGATCGCCGAAGATCTCACCGAGCACGTCCGCGATCGCCAGGCACTGGCGGGCGCAGGACCGCAGGTGCTCGATGTAGCGGAGGTCGATGTCGCCGGC
>RFGI01000097.1 GCA_003696725.1 Planctomycetota bacterium
CTCGCCGAGACCGTCGAACGCTTCGACATCCCCCGTGAGATCCTCGTCATCTGCGTCGGCAAGAGCACCTACGCCCGCTGCGGCCTGATCGTCAACGTCACGCCCCTCGAACCCGAGTGGCGCGGCGTCATCACCCTCGAAATCTCCAACACCACGCCGCTGCCGGCCAAGGTCTACGCCAACGAGGGCCTGGCGCAACTGATCTTCCTCAAGGGCAGCCGGCCCTGCGCCGTGTCCTACGCCGACAAGCAGGGCAAGTACCAGGACCAGGACGGGCTGACACTGCCGAGGGTGGATTGAAGGGAAAGGCATCAGGCATTGGGCAACAGGCACGAGGGGGGGCAGCGGTGAGGTGCGTCAGGCATGGCCAGCGAGATTCAGTCCTACAAGGACCTGCTGGTCTGGCAGAAGGCGTTCGACCTCGGGCTCGCGATCTATCGCGCGGCAGCGCGGTTCCCGGACACCGAACGGTACGGCCTGATCAGCCAACTGCGGCGCGGCAGCGTCTCGATCGCGAGCGACATCGCGGAAGGGTACGGCCGGCAGAGCACGCAGGACTACATCCGGTTCCTGCGGATGGCGCGGGGGGCGCTGTACGAACTCCAGACGCAACTTCTGTTCGCGGAGCGCCTCGAGTATCTGCCGCCCGAGTTGTCGGCGCGACTCCTCGAACAATCGGACGAGTGCGGCAGGATGCTCACCGGGTTGATCCACAGTCTCGACGACAGACGGTAACGACACACTGACACTCGACACCGCACTAGTGCCCACTGCCTAGTGCCTGATCCCTGTGGACGCACCATGAAGATCACGCGCAAGTTCACGACGGCCGGCGAGGACCCGTTCGACACGGTGACGTGGGTCACGCGGACCAGCCGGATCACCAACCCGGACGGGTCGGTGGTGTTCGAGATGACCGACGCCGAGGTCCCCGAGGGGTGGAGCCAGCTGGCGACGGACATCATGGTCAGCAAGTACTTCCGCAAGGCGGGCGTGCCGCAGACCACCTTGCCGAACACCTTGGACTGTGGGACGGGCGTCTCGCCCGTCAATGGTGAGGGTTCTGGTGGCAAGACGGGCGGGACGCCCGTCCCACCGGTTTCTTCCATTCCACCGGATTCATCCACACCGCCGGCCACCGGCCCCGAGCGGTCGGCGAAGCAGGTGATCCACCGGCTCGCCGGGTGCTGGCGCCACTGGGGCGAGGAGCACGGCTACTTCGACACGCCGGCGGACGCCCAGGCGTTCGAGGACGAGCTCAAATACATGCTCGTGCACCAGATGGCCGCCCCCAACAGCCCGCAGTGGTTCAACACGGGGCTCAACTGGGCGTACGGGATCTCGGGCCCGGCGCAGGGGCACTTCGTCGCGGACCCCAAGACCGGCGCCGTGCGCCCGGCGGCTGATGCGTACACGCACCCCCAGCCGCACGCCTGCTTCATCCAGAGCGTGACGGACGACCTGGTGAACCCCGGCGGGATCATGGACCTGTGGGTGCGCGAGGCGCGGCTGTTCAAGTACGGCTCGGGGACGGGGACGAACTTCTCGTCGCTGCGGGCCGAGGACGAGCCGCTCTCGGGAGGGGGAAAGTCCTCGGGGCTGATGTCGTGGCTGAAGATCGGCGACCGCGCCGCCGGCGCCATCAAGAGCGGCGGGACCACTCGGCGGGCGGCGAAGATGGTCTGCCTGGACCTCGACCACCCGGACATCGAGCGGTTCGTCAACTGGAAGGTGCGCGAGGAGATCAAGGTCGCGGCGATGGTGGAGGGGCTCAAGGCGCTCCCCGCCGGCGAGCGCGAGACCGCCGAGCGCCTGGGCCTGCGGCTGGACTACGACTTCAACGGTGAGGCGTACCAGACCGTCAGCGGGCAGAACTCGAATAACTCCGTGCGCATCCCTGACTCTTTCTTCGAGGCCCTGGACGCCGACGGCGAGTGGGCCCTGACGGGCCGGGTGACGGGCCAGACGCTCAAGACGGTGCGGGCCCGCGATCTGTGGGACCAGGTCGCGTACGCGGCGTGGCGCTGCGCCGACCCCGGCGTGCAGTTCGACACCACCATCAACGCGTGGCACACCTGCCCGGCGGGGGGGCGGATCAACGCCTCCAACCCATGCAGCGAGTACATGTTCCTGGACAACACGGCGTGCAACCTGGCGTCGATCAACCTCTTGAAGTTTTTCGATCAGCAGACGCGCGCGTTCGACGTGGAAGGGTTCGAGCACGCGATCGACCTGTGGACCCTGGTGCTCGAGATCAGCGTGCTGATGGCGGCGTTCCCCAGCGAGGAGATCGCCCGGCTGTCGTGGGCCTATCGCACGCTGGGGCTGGGGTACGCGAACCTCGGCGCCGTGCTGATGCGCGCGGGCGTCCCGTACGACAGCCCAGAGGCGCGGGCCTTCGCGGGCGCCGTGACGGCCGTCCTGACGGGGCGGTCGTACCGGCAGTCGGCGCTGATGGCGGCGCAGCTGGGCCCGTTCGCGGGCTTCGAGACGAACCGCGAGTCGATGCTGCGCGTCGTCCGCAACCACCGCAGGGCGGCGCGGGGCGTGTCCCGGCGGGCGACGGGCGCCGACGCCTACGAGGGGCTGCCCGTCGCGCCGGTCCCGATCGACCACGCGGTGGCCCGCTCGGCCGACGCTCGGATCACCAACACCGCGCGGGTCCTGGACCGGGCCGTCGCGGCGTGGGACTCGGCCGTCGAACTGGGCGAGCGGCACGGCTTCCGAAACGCCCAGGTCACGGTCATCGCCCCGACCGGAACGATCGGCCTCTTGATGGACTGCGACACCACGGGCGTCGAGCCGGACTTCGCCCTCGTCAAGTTCAAGAAGCTCGCCGGCGGGGGGTACTTCAAGATCGCCAACGCCTCGCTGCGCCCGGCGCTCGAATCCCTGGGCTACAGCGAGGAGGACGTCCGCGCGATCCTGACATACGTGCTGGGCACGCTCAAGCTCGACGCCCCGATCCCGGGTCGATCCGAGTCGCTCGCGGACTACCTCCGCGGCCGGGGCCTGACCGATGAAGACCTGGCCCGCGTCGAGGAAGCCCTGCCCGGCGTGTTCGACCTGGCCGGCGCCTTCAACCCGTGGGTCCTGGGCGATGAGGCGCTGGCCCGGCTGGGGCTCGATCCCGAGGGCGTCAGGTCCGACCCCGGGTTCAGCCTGCTGCGGGCCGTCGGCCTGACCGCGGCGCAGGTCGAGTCGCTGAGCGAGTCGATCTGCGGCGCCCAGACGGTCGAGGGCGCCCCGGGCCTTCAGGCCGAGCACCTGCCGGTCTTCGATTGCGCCAACACCTGCGGGTCGAAGGGCCGGCGGTCGATCGCCGTCGAGGGGCACATCCGCATGATGGCCGCGGCCCAGCCCTTCATCAGCGGGGCGATCAGCAAGACGATCAACCTGCCGCATTCGGCGACGGTGGACGACATCAAGGCGGCGTACCGGCTCAGCTGGGAGCTGGGGCTCAAGGCCAACGCGCTCTACCGCGACGGCAGCAAGCTGAGCCAGCCTCTCTCTTCAAAAAGTGACGGTGAGGCCGGCGCCGGGCGGGGCGATGAAGCCGGGCGAGGACTGGATGAGCCCGAAGTGCGCGTGCTGAAGGAGGAGGCCGTCGCCGCCGAGCAGCGCCTGGCGGACCTGAGCGCGCAGATCGCCGAGGCCGAGGCCCGGCTCGCGGAGCTGCGCCGACCCGACGCGGACGCCTCCAAGGCCGAGGACGTGCGCATCGTGCACCAGCCGATGCGCCGCCGGCTGCCGGACACCCGCCGGTCGATCACCCACAAGTTCAACGTCGCCAGCCACGAGGGGTACCTCACCGTCGGGCTCTACGAGAATGGCCGGCCGGGCGAGCTGTTCATCACCATGGCCAAGGAGGGCTCCACCATCGGCGGGATCATGGACTCGCTGGGCACCGCGGTGAGCGTGGCGCTGCAATACGGCGTGCCCATCGAGAGCCTGGTCAACAAGTTCACCCATCAGCGGTTCGAGCCCGCTGGATCCACCACCAACCGCGAGATCCCCTTCGCCAAGAGCCTCGTGGACTACATCTTCCGCTGGCTCGGCATCCAGTTCGTCGAGGGCTACCGCGAGGCCAACGTCCCGCGCCGCCCGGGGGCCGACGAATCCGGCCCGGCGCCCCGCGCCAACGGGCACGGCCGGGAGAGCGCCCCGACGCCGACCGCCGTCGTCATCGAGGAGACCGTCCGAGATGAACACGTCGTCGAATCGCGCCGGCGCATGGCCGCGGGGAGCCCGGGCCTGGGGGCCGTTCTCTCTGACGCCATGCGCGACTGCCAGGGCGACGCCCCCGCGTGCGAGGAGTGCGGCACGATCACCGTCCGCAACGGCACGTGCTACCGGTGCCTCAACTGCGGGCACAGCATGGGATGCAGCTGACCGGGTGAACCGAGTGCGGCGGCGCCGGCGCTGAGGAGCGACCGGCGCGTTCGCCGCGGGACGATCCTCATCGCTCCTCGTCAGGCCGGGTTCGGACGCTCCGAGCCGAGCCCGGCCCATCAACAGGAGGCGGGCGCCGGGGCGAGAACGCGAGACTCAGCGCACGGACGCCGGCGGCGCCGATCACCTCGGCCGACCCCCGCCGGCCGGCGCAGCACGATGCGGCACGCACGGAGCCCCGACCGCTCGCCTCACCACAACCAGGCCCACCGAGAGGGCCGCGAACCCCGGCGCCTGACGCCGGCGAGGATCGTGACCCTCCTCTCTTCCACCCCCGAGCGGCCACCAGCCCACCTCCGCTCGGGGGTGTTTTTCTGTTCAGATCGAGCCGCCGGGCTCCGCCAGCGCACAGGCACGCCGAACCCTCTCGCTCCTACACTCTGATCCCTTGACTCGACCCTTCGGAGGAGCGACATGGCCGCCACCGAATCCACGATGCCGCCGCTGGGGACGCCCGCGCCGGACTTCGACCTGCCGGACACCAACCCGCCGGGGCGGCGCGTCGCGCTCAAGGACTTCGCCGACCGCGACGCCCTGGTGGTGATGTTCCTGTGCAACCACTGCCCCTTCGTCAAGCACATCCAGGCCGAGCTGGCCAGCCTGGCCCGGGACTACCTGCCGCGCGGCGTCGGATTCGTGGCCATCAGCAGCAACGACGTCACCACCCATCCCGATGACGCCCCGGACAAGATGACCGTGACGGCGAACGAGGCCGGCTGGCCCTTCCCGTACCTCTACGACGAGTCGCAGCAGACGGCTAAGGCCTTCGGCGCAGCGTGCACGCCGGACTTCTTCCTCTATGACCGGGACCGGCGTCTGGCCTACCGCGGGCAGCTCGACGACAGCCGGCCGGGCAGCGCCGCGCCGATCACCGGCGCCGACCTGCGGGCGGCGATCGACGCCGTCCTCGCGGGGCGCCCGGCGCCCGAGCCTCAGAAACCGAGCGTCGGCTGCAACATCAAGTGGAAGCCGGGGAACGATCCGGCCTACGCCTGAGGGCCGCGGCCCCAACCGGGGTCGCTATGGTCGGCCGACGTGGCCGACTGTGCGCTCGTCACCGGAGGCGCCGGCTTCCTCGGGAGCCATCTCTGCGACCGGCTGCTCGCCGGGGGCGCCCGCGTTGTGTGCCTGGACAATTTCTGCACCGGCGCCCGTGACAACATCGCCCACCTGGCGGGCTCCGCCCGGTTCTCGCTCATCGAGCGTGACGCCGCCGAGGCGCCGGACGACGAGATGATCGCCGCGCTCGCCGGTGTCACGCGCATCTTCAACCTCGCGTGCCCGGCGAGCCCGCCCATGTACCAGCGCGACCCCGTCTTCACCATGCGCACGTGCGTGCTGGGCGCGCTGAACATGCTCGAGCTCGCCGAGCGGACCGGCGCCCGGCTGCTGCACGCCTCGACCAGCGAGGTTTACGGGGACCCGCGCGAGCACCCGCAGCGGGAGGACTACCGAGGCTGGGTCAACCCCGTCGGCCCGCGCGCCTGCTACGACGAGGGCAAACGCGCCGCCGAGACGCTGTGCGCCGACTTCATCCGCGGCCGGGGCGTCGACGCCCGCGTCGCACGGATCTTCAACACCTACGGCCCGCGCATGCGCCCCGACGACGGGCGCGTAGTCTCCACGTTCATCCGGCAGGCCCTCGCCGGCGAGCCCCTGACCGTCTTCGGCGACGGGTCGCAGACCCGGTCGTTTTGCTACGTCGACGACCTGATCGAGGGGCTGATCCGGCTGATGGAGGTCGAGCCCGCGCCGGGCGGCCCCGTGAACCTGGGCAACCCCGAGGAGCGGTCGGTCCGGGACCTGGCGGGCCTGGTGATCGAACTCGCCGGCGCCGGGGTGGGGATCGACTCGGCGCCGCTGCCCGAGGACGACCCCGCCCGCCGCCGGCCCGATATCTCGCGGGCCAAGGCGGCGCTCGGCTGGTCGCCCACGACGCCGATCCGGGAGGGCCTCGAGCGGACCATCGCCTGGTTTCGCGGCGGGGCCCGGGCGCGTTAGAGTCCCCCCGCGTCGGCCCGGCCGACGCATACGGAGCGAGAGCCACCATGAGGATCGCCGTCGTCGGCGCCGGGTATGTCGGGCTGGTCACCGGGGCGTGCTTCGCGAGCAGCGGCCGCGATGTGGTGTTCGTGGACGTGGACGAAGGCAGGCTCGAGAAGATCCGGCGTGGCGAGTCGCCGATCTACGAGCCGGGCCTGTCCGAGATGCTCCGCCGCAACCTCGACGCCGGCCGGGTGTCGGCAACCTCGGACGCGACCCGCGCCTACCGGGAGGCCGACGCGATCTTTCTCTGCGTGGGCACGCCCACCGGCGCCGACGGCGACGCCGAACTCGGGGCGGTCTTCGCCTGCGCGGATCAGATCGCCGAGGCGCTGCGCGAACGGGACGCCGGCGCGGCGCCTCCCCTGGTCGTCGTCAAGTCAACCGTCCCTGTCGGGACAACGCACGCGATCGGCCGGCGCCTCTCGGAGCGATCCGGTGGCGCGGCGTTCCGCCTGGCGAACAACCCGGAATTCCTCCGCGAGGGATCGGCGATCGGCGATTTTCTGAGGCCCGATCGTGTCATCGTCGGCGTCGAGGACGAAGACGCCGGCGCCCTCCTCCGCGATCTCTATGAACCGTTCACCCGGCACGGGGGCGCCGGGGTGATGGCGCTGGACATCCGCTCCAGCGAGATGGTCAAGTACGCCTCGAACGCGATGCTGGCGACGAAGATTTCCTTCATCAACGAGATCGCGGGGCTCTGCGAGGCGTACGGCGCCGACGTGGAGGCCGTCCGCCGGGGGATGTGCGCCGACGAGCGCATCGGGCCGCACTTCTTGTTCCCGGGGCTCGGGTACGGCGGGTCGTGCTTCCCGAAGGACGTGCGGGCGTGCCTGGAGATGGGCCGGCGGGCGGGCGTGGCGACGGAGCTGCTCGCCGGCGTCGACGCGGTCAACCGTCGGCAGCGGGCGAGGTTCGCCGAGCGGGTGGCGGCGCGGTTCGAGCGCGAGGGCGGCCTGGCCGGCCGGCGTCTGGCGGTGTGGGGGGTGTCCTTCAAGCCCAACACGGACGACATCCGAGAGGCGCCGGCGGTCGACATCATCCGGGCGCTGGCCGAGCGAGGCGCCGGGGTGACGTATTTCGATCCCGAAGCCGAGGCGAACGCCCGGGGCGCCCTCGGAGATGTGGCCGATGCCGCCCCTGACCCCTACCTGGCCGCGGTCGGCGCCGACGCTCTGCTGCTGTGCACGGAATGGGATGAGTTCACCTCGCCGGATTTCGATCGGCTGCGCCGGGCGATGGCCCGCCCGATCATCTTCGACGGCCGGAACGTCATGTCCCGGGAGCACGCCCTGGCGGCCGGATTTGAGTTGTACTCGGTCGGTCGCCCAGACGCGGCGAGGGCCTCAGTGGAAGTGCGGACCCGGGCGGTGGCCCCGCCGGTGGCCCGCCAGGGAATCGGCGCCGGCGCCGAGCTCGGCAGGCGTCCGAAAAAGAATGGATGAAACCCGGATTGGCGCTCGACGTACAAGCCGGGAGAGCCGACAAGGTGGGCGGCGGTCTGTGCGCCGTCCGATAGGGCAGACCAACCGGACGAAGCGATGCGCTGGGTCGAGGCCGCCGAGGAGCGGGCGCCGGCCGGCGCCGGTCATTTCACGATGAGGAGCATCAGCATGTCACGAATGTTCAGACGGGCCCCGGGCCTGATCGCGGGCGCGATGGCCGTCGCGTGCGCGGGCCTGGCCGGGACGACGGCCAGCGCTCAGGAGGACCTGAGCCCGGAGATGGCCGCGGCGGCGTCCTCGAAAGCACGATCGAGCGGCTCGAAGTCCAAGAAGGACGACCTGCCCAAGTTCGAGAAGGTCGGCGAGGGGTACGAGAAGGTCGTCTCCACGACCGACGGCGCCAACCCGCTCTACACCCTCTACGTCCGCGAGAAGGACGGGCAGATGCTCGCGGAGCTGCCCCGCAACCTCGAGCGTCAGAAGCTCTTCATCGCCACCACGATTACCGGCGGCATCGGCGCCAACACCCACATCCAGTGGGGCGACACCTACGCCTATTGGAAGAAGTTCGGCGACCGCCTGGCGCTGATGCAGTCGGAACTCGCCACGCGCTCCACCGGCGATGACGAGTCGAAGATCAGCCTCGACGAGCAGTTCACCGACCGAGTCATTCTCGACGTGCCCATCGTCGCCAAGGGCGAGAACGGCGGGTACGTCATCGACATGGACGACCTGCTGCTGGGCAACGCCCGGTCGTTCTACGGCCCGCTCGCCTCGGGCGTGAACAAACGCTTGGCGACCATCGCCAAGGCCAAGGCGTTCCCGCAGAACGTCGAGATCGCCTTCACCGCGCCGGTGGCGGCAAACCAGAACCGCCTGACGACATTCCACTACTCGATCAGCGTCCTGCCGGAGCGGACCGGCTACAAGCCGCGCGAGGCGGACTACCGCGTCGGGTTCTTCGTCACGGCGTACAACGACCTGGCGAAGGTGCCGGACGATTCGACCTGGACGCGGTACATCAACCGCTGGAACCTCGAAAAGGCCGACCCCAAGCTCAGCATGAGCCCGCCGAAGGAGCCCATCGTCTTTTACATCTCCGACACGACGCCCATCCGCTACCGCCGGTACGTCCGCGAGGGCATCCTGGAGTGGAACAAGGCGTTCGAGAAGGTCGGGATCGTCAACGCGGTCGAGGTCTACCAGCAGGACGCCCGCACCGGCGCCCACATGGACAAGGACCCCGAGGATCGGCGTTATAACTTCTACGTCTGGAACTCCAACGGCGCCGGCTTCGCGATCGGCCCGTCGCGCGTCGACCCGCGCACCGGCCAGATCATCGACGCCGACGTCGTCATGAACGACGGCTGGATCCGCTTCGCCGCGGCGCAGTGGCAGCGGGTGCTCCCGCAGCAGGCGATGGAGAACTTCGGGCCAGAGACGCTCGCGTGGCTCGACCAGCACCCGGAGCTCGACCCGCGCATCCGGCTCCTGCCGTCGGCCGAGCGCGTCGAGGCCCTTCGCCAGCGCCGCCTGGAGCTGGCGCAGGGCGGCCGGCCCTTCGGCGGGCACCCGGCCGCCAGCGGCGACCCGCGCTTCATCGGCGACGACCCCTACGACGGGCTCGACGGTCGCATCAGCCAGATCAATGGGTACTGCGCCATGGCCGACGACCGCGGCATGGACCTCGCGATGGCCCGCCTGGGCCTCCTGCCCATCATGGGCAAGGGCAACGGCGAGGGCGACATGCTCGACGGTGCCCCGGAGTGGTTCGTCGGCGCGGTCATCAAGGACGTCACCATGCACGAGATCGGGCACACGCTCGGCCTGCGGCACAACTTCATCGCCTCGACCATCTACACCATGGACGAGATCAACTCCGCCAAGATGAAGGGCCAGGCGTTCACCGGCTCGGTCATGGACTACAACGCCGTCAACATCCAGTACGGCGACCTGGGCACGGAGCAGGCCGCCTACTTCATGCCCACCATCGGCCCGTACGACTACTGGGCCATCCGCTACGGGTACGCGCAGAGCGACAAGGAACTCAAGGACATCCTCGCCGAGTCCACCGACCCGACGCACGTCTACGCCACCGACGAGGACACCTTCGGCCCCGATCCCCGCGCCCGCCGGCGCGACATGGGCAAGGACGCGCTCGACTTCGAGCGGTCCATGATGCAGCTCGTCCAGGATCTGCGCAAAGAGATCGTCGACCGCGTCCTCGAAGAGGGCGACTCGTACCAGAAGGTCCGCGACGCCTACGGCACGACGCTGGGCATCCACTTCCGGGCCGTCTCCAACGCCGCCAACTGGGTCGGGGGGACCTACCTCAACCGCGACCGTGTCGGCGACGCCGACCGCAATCCCAACGAGCCCGTGGATGTGGACCTCCAGCGCCAGGCGCTGGAGTTCGTCATCAACAACGCGTTCAACGACGAGGCGTTCGGGCTGACGCCGGAGCTCCTGGCCAAGATGGGCCTGGACAAGTGGTGGGGGAGCATGCCGCAGTCGCTGCTGTTCGCCGACCCGCCCTTCGAGGTGCACGACACCATCCTGGGCATCCAGTCCGTGGCCATGACGATGCTGCTCAACCCGACCACGCTCAAGCGTGTGTACGACAACGAGTACCGCACGCCCGCCGATGACGACGCCGTCACCCTGCCGGAGGTTCTCTTCGGCGTGACCGACGCGGCGTGGTCGGAGCTCGACACGCGCAGCGACCGGCGCTACACCGAGCGGGAGCCCATGATCTCCAGCCTCCGCCGGAACCTACAACGCGAGAACCTCGACCGGCTCATCGACCTGACGATGCCCGGCGCCCTGACCGGGGCCGCGGCCAAGCCCGTCCAGACGCTCGCGGCGTTCAAGCTCCGGGAGCTGGACGAGAAGATCGAGTCCGCCCTGAAGCGCGCCGACTCGAAGATCGACGCCTACACGCTGGCGCACCTGTCCGACGCGCACGTCCGCATCGGCAAGGCGCTCGACGCCGTCTACATCTACAACGCCGACGAGATCGGGTCCCGCGGGCCCAGCGGCGGCCCATTCGGCCGGCCCGTGAACCGCTGATCCATCGGGACAGATAGTGTCCACAGAACCGGCCGTCCCCCGCACGGGGGGCGGCCGTTTTTCATTGGCCGGCGCGCGGGCGCACGGTCGGTACAATCGCGGCCCGGGCCGCGGGCGTGCGCGGGCCGGCTGAGGATCAAGGACTGTCCACCGCAAAGAAAGGCGCTGTTGTGGCCGACCGGCACTTCGATCTGATCGTCATCGGCGGCGGGCCCGCCGGCTACGTGGGCGCCATCCGCGCCGCCCAGCTGGGCATGAGCGTCTGCTGCGTCGAGCGGGCCAAGCTCGGCGGGGTGTGCCTCAACTGGGGCTGCATCCCCACCAAGGCGCTGCTGGCCAACGCCGAGCTCCAGGAAAAACTCGCCGACGCCGACGCCTGGGGGCTGGAGTTCCAGAAGCTCAGCGTCAACTGGGACAAGGTCATCGGGCGGTCGCGCGGCGTGGCGGACAAGCTCAACAAGGGCGTCGCGTTCCTCTTCAAGAAGAACAAGATCACGCACGAGGTGGCCCACGCCAAGATCGTCCGTGGCCGGTCCGCCGCCGAGCCGTGCGCCGTCGAGCTCTACGACTGCAAGGTGCAGGAGGAGCTCACGCACGCCCCCGCGACCCCGGCGAAGGCCCCCCGCGAGACCATCACCGCGACCAACGTGCTGATCGCGACAGGGTCCGTCGCCCGAGAGCTCCCGTTCGCGAAGTTCGACGGCGACCGGATCATCGGCGCCCGCGAAGCCATGACGCTCGGCGAGATCCCGAAGTCGATGGTCATCATCGGCGCCGGCGCCATCGGGATGGAGTTCGCGTACTTCTATCACACGTTCGGCACGAAGGTCACCGTGGTCGAGATGATGCCGCGCATCCTCCCCGTGGAGGACGACGACGTGTCGGCGGCGCTGACCAAGATCTACAAGAAGGCCGGCATGGACCTGCGCACGTCTACGACGACCACGGCCGTTCAGAAGACCAAGACCGGCGTCAAGGTCACCGTCGCGCCGTTCATGGACGGCCGAGCCGATGAATCCAAGAAAGAGACGCTCCAGGCCGATCGCGTGCTCCTGGCCGTCGGCGTCAAGGGCCGGTACGACGGGCTGTTCGACGACGCGCTCGGCGTCGAGACGGTGAAGGATCACATCAAGACGGATTACGAGCCGGGGATGACCGAGCCCAAACCGCTCACCTACGCCACGACCGTCGAGGGTGTCTACGCCGTCGGCGACGTGATCGGCCCGCCGTGGCTGGCGCACGTCGCCAGCGAGGAGGCGATCCTGTGTGTGGAGCGCCTGGCCGGGCACGACCCGATCCCCATAGATTATTCAGTGATCCCCGGCTGCACGTACTGCCACCCGCAGGTGGCGAGCGTGGGATTCACGGAGCGGGCCCTGAAGGAGCAGGGGCTCAAGAAGGGCGAAGACTACGAGATCGGGTCGTTCTCGCTCCAGTCGCACGGGAAGGCCATCGCCGCCCACGCGAACGTCGGGCTCATCAAGATCATCAAGGGCCTGCCGCGGGGCGAGATCCTCGGCGCCCATCTGGTGTGCGACCAGGCGACCGAGCTGATCTCCGAGATGGGCCTGGTCCGCCGGCTGGAAGCGACCACCGAGGAGCTCATCGTCACCGTCCACGCCCACCCGACGATGTACGAGGCCCTGCACGAGGCGGCCCTGGCCGCCGAGGGCCGCGTCATCCATGCCTGAGTCATATATAATGGCCCGGGAGAAGAAGGGGATCCCTCCCGGTGACTCGGCACACGCAGAAACCCGCGGACCCCGGAGCCCCGTCGGCCGGCGCCGATCCCGCGTTCACTCGACTCTACGACGAACTGCGTCTGATCGCCGAACGTCACATGCGCCGCCAGCGACCGGGGCACACCCTGAGCCCGACCGCGCTGGTTCATGAAGCCTATGTGAAGATCCAATCATGGGCCGACGATCGCGCGGAGCCGCACCCCAATCTGCCGGCGTTGGCGTCGCGGGCGATGAGGCAGTTGCTCATCGACCACGCCCGTCGGCGGGCCAGGCGCGGGCCGGGCGACAACGCGGTGCGCGTGACCCTCTCCGATCTGCCCGTGCAGGAGGATCCCTCGCCGGTGGATGCGCTGGCGCTGGACGAGGCGCTCGTTGAGTTGGAGCGTCTGTCCGCACGACAGGCGGCGATCGTTGAGATGCGATGCTTCGGCGACTACACGATCGAGCAGTGCGCCGAGGCGCTCGGCGTGGCGAGATCGACCGTCGCCGCGGATTGGCGCCTCGCACGCGCCTGGCTCAAACGTTTCTTGGACCGGGAGAGCGGCGTGTGATGCAGGACCGATGGCGCAGAATTGAATCGCTCTTCCATGAGCTGGCGCCACTCGATCGGGAGGAGCAACGTCGCCGGCTCGATTCACTGGACGATCCCGACGATCTCATCGAGGAGGTCCGGGCGCTTTTGGCGTCGGACGCCGCGGCCCGTGACGAACCCCTCACCGGCGAGCTGGTCGCAACGTTCAGCGCCGCCGCGGCTGACGGGGCCGCCCTGATCGGGGAGCAGATCGGACCGTACCGGATGCTCGGGCTGCTGGGCGAGGGCGGGATGGGCGCGGTGTACCGGGCCGTGCAGGAGCGTCCGGTTCGGCGTGAGGTCGCGATCAAGATGCTCCACGCCGGGATGCGCTCGCGACAGATCCTCGCACGGTTCGAGCACGAACGGCAAGCCCTGGCGGTGATGAATCACCCGGGGATCGCCAAGGTGTTCGACGCGGGTGTGACGGCGGACGGCCGTCCCTACTTCGTGATGGAGTTGGTCAGGGGCGAGCCCATCACCCGGTATTGCGATACGCATACGCTCCCGATCAGACATCGCATCGAACTTGTCGCGCAGGTCTGCGAGGCGATCCAGCACGCGCACCAGAAAGGCGTGATCCACCGCGATATCAAGCCGTCCAATGTGCTGGTCACCACAGCGGGGAGTCATCCCAGGCCGGTGGTCATCGACTTCGGCATCGCCAAGTCGATCAATGAGTCCTTGAGACAGGCGACGTTGATGACCGCCGATGGCCAGATCATCGGCACGCCGGAGTACATGAGTCCGGAACAACTCGATTCGTCGTCGGGCGACGTCGATACTCGCTCCGATGTTTATTCGCTCGGCGTGCTGCTGTATGAGACCCTCACCGGCGTCACACCGTTTACGGACATCCGCCGGCACACGCCGGATCTTGAGCGGACGCTGCGCGCCATCCGAACCACCGAGCCCCCGCGTCCGAGTCGGCGCGTCGCCACCATCGAGGAGCGTGAGACGATCGCGCGCAATCGACGCACCAGCGTCCGCTACCTGGTGCACGAGCTGCGAACGGACCTCGACTGGATTGTCGCCAAAGCGATGGATCGCATCCGTGACCGGCGGTACGATTCACCGGCAGCGCTTGCCGAGGACCTCCGCCGGTATCTGCGTCGCGAGCCGGTCCAGGCCGGTCCGCCGTCGACCGTGTACCGCGTGCGGAAGTTCGTGTCGCGGCACCGCACTGGTGTCGCGGCGGCCGCTGCCCTCACGGTGGTTCTTTTGGGTGGGCTCGCGGCGGCCTCGTGGCAGGCCGTCCGGGCCACTCGAGCCGAGCACGCCGCGCTGATCGCCGCTCGAGAGGAATCCCAGGCGCGCCATCGCGCCGACGCGGCGCTCGCTGCGGCGCAGGACGCACGCGATGAGGCCCGCGCCACCGCGGACTTCCTCGCCGGCGTGCTCCGCGCCCCGAGGCCGGACGTGGCGCGAGGTCGTGACCTGACCGTCCGGGAGGTGCTGGACGCCGCCGCCGATACGCTCGTCAGTTCGTTCGAGGGACGGCCGGCTGTCCGCGGCGCCCTGCACCGTGTCATCGGGGAGAGCTACTGGGCCCTCGGGTTCTTTGATGAGGCTGAGCGTGAACTTCGTCACGCGCTGGATGATCTGTCCGGCGTCTCCGACCCGGAGGTCCGGGCAGAGGCTCTCGTCGCGCTATCGGCGTTTGGACTGAGCCGACTCGACAGCGGCGAGCCTCGCGAAGCGATTCCGTTGCTCGAGCGGGCACATTCGCAGCTCCAGGCCCTCCTGGGCCCGGATCGGGAGCAGACCCTCACAGCGGCGCACAACCTCGCGTGGGGTCTGAGCCGGGTGAATCGCGCCGCCGAAGCGGAATCGATCTTGGCGCGGACCGCCGACATCAGCGCGCGCGTGCGCGGCGCGCATCATCCCGCGACGATCCGCACGCAAACCGCACGAGCGATCGTGATCGCCCAGCAAGGGAGGTACAAGGAGGCGGACGACGTCGCGGCGCGAGCGGTGGCCGCGGCGAGCGCCGCCCTGGACGCCGACGACCCGGTCTGGATCGACGTGCGCCGAGTCTCGGGCTGGATCGCACAGCTCAACGATGATCTCGACCGGGCCGAGGACGCCTACATGCTCGCGATCGACGCATCGGAGCGCATCAAAGGACCGAGCCATCCCGACACGCTGGTGCTGATGAATCAGACGGCGTGGTTCATGCGATCCAGACAACGCTACGACGAAGCCGCCGAGCTCGCGCAAACCGCCTACGACCGGTTGATGGAAGCGCTCGGCCCGGAGAATCAAAGGACGGCCGACGCGTTGAACACGTTGGCGGTCATCGAGGGCGAGCGCGGACGGAAGGATCGCGCCCAGGCGCTGCACGAGGAGTGCCTGCGTGTGAGGCGCAGGCTCTTCGGCGAACGCAGCGTCGAGGCCGCCGAGTCGCTGAACAATCTCGCGAATCTGTACTGGACCAGCGACCCTTCCAAGGCCGCCGACCTGTACCGCGAAGTCGTCTCGATCCGGAGCGAGAGGCTCGGCGAGGACCACCCGAGCACCATCGGCGCGAGGCACAATCTCGCGTTGACCTATAGCGCATCAGGGCAGCACTCGGCCGCGATTGACGAATTCCGGCGGGTGCTGGGCGTCAGAACGCGAGTTCTCGGATCTGCGCACACGGACACGGTGAACACCCGCGCCGGGCTGGCCGCGGCGCTCAATGCGGCTGGCCGATGGACCGAGTCCGTCGCGCTCTTTGATGGTTTCCTTGAGGGGTGGCTCGGTGATCACACCGATCGGTCGCCCGTCGCAAGGTTATCGATGTACGTGTTCGGCCAAGCATTGCTCGGCGTGGGGCGGCCCGCGGACGCAGCGGCTTGGTTCGAGCGGGTGCTCTCGGCCTCTCAGAACGATGACGCCGCCGGCGCCGACTTCGTGGCAGGAGTGACACTCGAGCTGGCCTCCGCGTATGCGTCGATGGGTGAGCACGACCGTGCGTGGGCGCTGCTGACGCGGATCGCCGATCGGTTGCCCGGGTTGGGCGCCGAATCCCAGGCCATCACCGACCTACGGCGTGGGGCCTTGGGCTCGCTCGCCAAAGAACACGCCGATTCGCCGGCTGGCATGGCCCTTCTCACGCTGCTCGAGACCGTGGAGCCCTGAGGGCAGGCAAAATATCCGAACCGATCGGGCGCGCGGCCCGATTCGGCCGTTCTCTCCTGTAGACACCGGCGCGGGGCTCGGTGTCAGAACGACACAAGGAGAGGCCACAATGCAACGAGGCACGTTTCAGAGTCGGATCACGGCCGTCAGCGCCGCTGTGCTGTGTTCCTGCGGATGGGCGACACCCAACGCGCGAGCGCAGGAGGGAGTGCTGTACACGGAAGTCGGCGCTGGCGGGGCGAGCACGCAAAGCGTGCTGATCTTCGAAAACGGTTCGTGGCGGACGCTCTTCACCCGGCCGTTTGGCGTGGATGCGGTGTTCGGTGTCCGCATTTCCAATCTCGCCGTCGATGAGATCAACCGGCGCGTGTACTACATCTCTGCGGACCGTATCGAATGGTGGGACGTCGATTCCCAGACGTTTCATGGGGGAGCGTCACTCCCGACGGTTGGTGTGGATTACGATTCACTCGCGTTCAACCCGGACGACGGGTTCCTCTACGGCGTCAGGGGATCATTCCAGCCGACCACCAGCCTCGATCGGATCGATCCGGCAACCGGCGCGGTGACGGTCATGATGGCGCTGGATCGGACGATGCACAGGTTCAATACGCTCGACTACAACCGCTCGGACAACTCGTTCTACGGATTCAACACCGGTGCGGGGTTTAGCGGCGCGCCCACCGGCTTATACAGAATCGACATTCTCGGCGATCACAGCATCACGCAGGTCACCGAGGACCCGATCGTCGGGGCAGCCACGGGGGCCACGGTGCGCGGCGACGAGGTCTTCGTGACTCGGTCCGCGGGGAACGCGTTCCCGAATCAGGCCGGGACGATCTCCACGTTCGGCCCTCCGTGGTCCGACTTCCCGGCGGCGTCCGGGCCGGTGAGCGGGACAGAGCGGGCGACCGCGATGGCGCTGTGGCTGTTCCCGCCTCCGACCGATCCCGCCGACCTCAACGGCGACGGGGCCGTCAACGGCGGTGACATCACGGCCATCCTGAACGGCTTCGGCTCGACGGACCCGTCGTTGGACTTGAACCAGGACGGGGTGGTCGACGGCGGGGACATCACGATGGTGCTCAATAGCTGGACCGGGTGAGTTCTGGAAGGGCCCGGCGCCTTGGCGCATTGTGCTTCTTCTGCGCACCGCACCGCTCGGACACGGGTGGTGCGGTGCTTCGATCAACCAGGATCAGTCAGAAGTGGCTCTGCGCCCCCGCGCCGGGTTGGGCCTGGCCGAGCTCACGTGGACCGGCCATATAGCCCGGCGTCGGCGCGTGCGCCGTCCGAGGCCATGGGACGCGAATGCACGGACCGGAGATGACCAAGCCGGGGCAATCAACCCGATTGAGCCTGTCATCGGGTTGGAATCCAGTAACCTGAGCCAAAACGGGGTGCGATCATCGGCCTTGTGACCGATTGCACCTTGATCGGGCACGGGATCTGTGCTCAGATTTAGGGATCGCTGCGGGTGCGCGTGCGCCCGGGGCGTGTGTCGTGCGCCCGAGCCGTCTCGAAGGTGTCGGGCGGGGGCGCTGCGGCGGCCGCCAGGGCCGAGATCGCGTCTGTTGCTCGTCGAATTCGCAATGACTCAAGAAAGGATGGGTGGGATGATGAAAAATGGTGCGACCGGGCTCGTGGTGATCGCCGCTGCTGGCGCTCTCGCGGCGTGGGCGGGTGCGAACCGGCCCGCTCATCACGATCGGGTGTCGGCGGCGCCGCGGCCGGCCCAGTTCGGCGAGATCGCGCAGCCCGTGTCGGCCGTCTTCGCGCCGGGCGCCACGCCGGAGCAGATGGTCCAGGCGTACCGGGACCTGCTCAAGCGGTA
>RFGI01000014.1 GCA_003696725.1 Planctomycetota bacterium
CCGTGGACGCGCGGCTGGAGGAGGGGCTCGCCGCCCGTCACCTCCACCAGGTCGCACGGGTGGCCGCGGACCTCCTCGACGATCGACCCGATGGACCGAGCGGCGCCTTCGTGGAAGGCGTACGCCGTGTCGCAGTACGCGCAGCGCAGGTGGCACCCGGCCAGGCGCACGAACACGCACGGCTCGCCGAGTCGCGTCGACTCGCCCTGGATCGAATAGAAGATCTCGTTGACGCGCAGCGTGTCGGGCATCGGGCCGGGATTCTACGTCCTGTCTTGCGGATCGATCGGGCGTCACCCGAGACGGAGACAGTCAGTGGAACGGCCGTCTCGGCCGTTTTCTTGGTCAACGATGACGGGCGAGACGCCCGTCCCACTGGGCGAGACGCCCGTCCCACTGGGCGAGACGCCCGTCTCACTGATCCGTCAAACAGAATCTAGACGCGGCCCCTCACCCGCCCCGCGCCAGCCGGTCCCGGAGCCTCGCGGCGCGCGGGTCGCCAAGGTCCGCCGCTTGCGCGGCGAAGTCCGAGGCGCGGGCGGTCTGGCCCAGGCGTTCGTGCCACAGCGCCGCCTCATAGAGGAGCTCCGCCTGCACGGCGGGATCCGGGTGGCCGGTCTGGCAGGCCCGGTCGTACAGGGCCGCGGCCTCGTCCTGCCGACCCAAGAGGCCCAGGCACAACGCCCGCTCGCGGAGGATGATGGGGTCGGGCCGGTCCTGCTCGTCGCTCAGCGCCGCGAGCATCACCGCGGCGCGTTCGGGGTCGCCCTGTCGGCGGAGGATCCGAGCGTGGGTCAGGCGCCACGCCGGGCGGTCCGGCTCGAGCGCCAGCGCCTTGGCGATGTAATGCTCGGCCATGTCCAGGCGGTTCTCGTCAAGCGACAGGTCGGCCAGCGCCCCCCACGCCACGGCGAGCGTCGGCGCCAGCTGAGCCGCGCGGAGCAGGTCCGCGCGGGCGGCGTCGGGCTTGCCGAGCGTCCGCTCGATGACGCCCAGATTCAGGGCGTGTTTCGGGTTGGTCGGGTCCAGGGTCTGGGCCGTGCGGTAGTGCGCCTCGGCCCTCTCGAGCAGGCCCGCGACGCTGGCGACCGTGCCCGCGGCGGCGTGCAGCTCGGCGCGGTCCGGCGTCAGGCCGATCGCCTCGTTGTACTGCTCGTACGCCTCGGCCGGGCGGTCCTGATCCAAGAGGCACTCGGCCAGGGCGATGCGGAGGTCGGCGCTGGACGGGTCGCGGTCCAGGGCGTCGCGGAGGATCGCCTCGGCCCTGTCGTGCCGGCCCTGGAGGGTCTGGGCCCGCGCCGCGGAGACCGCCGCCTCGACCCGTGCCTCGATCGCCGCGGGCGAGGCGTCCGCGCCGGCCGGGCCCGAACCGGTCAGGGCCCGCGTCAGCATCACGCCGGCGAGCGCCACGGTGACGACGCCCGCGCCGACGAGCCCGACGCCGCGCCACCCCCGACCCTCTTGTGCGCGACCCGTCTGCATCATCCGCTCCGATATCGACCGGCTAGACTCGGCACTCTATGACCGCCCCGCGCGAGATGGCGACGGCCTATAACCCCGCGGACCACGAGGGGCGCGTCCGCGCGCGCTGGGACGACGCCGGCGCGTTCCACGCCGACCCCGCACGCGTCCTGTCCGGCGAGAAGCCGCCCTACTGCGTGCTGATCCCCCCGCCGAACGTCACCGGCGCCCTTCACCTCGGGCACGCCCTGAACAACACGCTCCAGGACATCCTTGTTCGCGTCCACCGCATGCGGGGTTTCGAGACGCTCTGGATGCCGGGGACCGACCACGCCGGGATCGCCACCCAGACGGTCGTCGAGAAGCGCATCCTCGCCGAGGGCGGCCGCCCCCGCGCCCAGTGGGACCGCGAGGCCTTCGTCGCCAAGGTCCGCCAGTGGAAGGACGAGTACGAGGCCCGCATCACCGAGCAGCTCAAGCTCATGGGCTGCTCGTGCGACTGGGCTCGGCAGCGGTTCACGATGGACGAGGTCTGCGCCCGGGCCGTGCGCGAGGCGTTCTTCCGCCTGTTCCGGGCCGGGCTCATCGAACGCGGCAAGCGACTCGTCAACTGGGACCCCGTCACACAGACGGCCCTGGCCGACGACGAGGTCGAGATGCGCCAGGTCGAGGGCGCGTTCTACTACCTGCGGTATCCGCTGTGCGACGCCGAGGGCGAACCGGCGACGGCGAGCCTCCCCGATGGCTCGACCATCGACCACGTCACCGTCGCCACCACCCGCCCGGAGACGTATTTGGGCGACACGGCCGTGGCGGTGAACCCCAAGGACCCGCGGGCCGGCGCCCTGCGCGGGCTGTGCGTCAGGCTCCCGATCGTGGAGCGCGTCATCCCGATCATCGAGGATGCCTATGTCGTGCTCCCCGATCCCGACGGCGACGCCAAGGCCCGCTACGCGACCGGGTTCCTGAAGGTCACGCCGGCGCACGACGAGAACGACTACCTGATTGGTCAGCGCCACGGCCTGCCGATGATCAACGTGCTGGCGCCGGACGCGACCATCAGCGACCGGCACGGCTGGGACGACGTGGGCGGCGCGACCGTGTTCGTCGGCCTGTCGCGCGAGGAGGCCCGCGAGCGCGTCGTCGAGGCGTTCGAGTCGCGCGGCCTGTTGGAGGAGGTCCGCCGGCCGTACGTGCACGCCGTGGGCCATTCCTATCGCAGCCACGCGCCGATCGAGCCGTACCTGAGCGACCAGTGGTACGTGAAGGTGACCAAGGCGCCCGAGACCGGCGGCCCGCCGCTGGCCGCCCTGGCCCAGCGCGCGATCAGCGCCGACCAGCGCGCAACAGCTGGTGGGACGGGCGTCTCGCCCGTCATCGATAGCGAAACAGCCAGTGGGACGGGCGTCTCGCCCGTCGACGATCGCGCAACAATCGGTGGGACGGGCGTCTCGCCCGTCATCGGGCGGGATCTGGTGATCCATAAGCGATCACTCCCGCACTGGCAGCGCGGAGGCTCGGTCTACTTCGTGACGTTCCGCACATCGGCGGGCGAACTGAGCCCGGACGAGCGAGACGCCGTCGCACAGGCCTGCGCACACTGGCACGGGCAGCGCGCCGACATCCACCTCTTCACGGTCATGCCAGATCATGTGCACCTCCTGATCCAGCCCAAGGAGAAGGCGCCAGGCGAATGGTGGCCGCTGCAAGAGTTGATCCACAGCATCAAGAGCTATTCAAGCCACGCCATCAACGCGGCGCGTGGAACGACCGGTTCGCTGTGGCAGAGCGAATACTACGATCGGATCGTTCGCGATGAAGAGGAATACGCCGAGAAGTGGCGATACATCTCCCAAAACCCGGTTACGGCCGGGCTCGCCGCCGAGCCGGGCTCGTACCCGTGGACCCGGTCGCCGTCCCGGGAGCATGACGGGCGAGACGCCCGTCCCACCGGATCACAGAAGGGGCGAGACGCCCGTCCCACCGGATCACAGAAGGGGCGAGACGCCCGTCCCACCGGGTCCGAGTTGCCCGGCGACGGCGAGGTCGCGTTCCATCCCGCGCGCTACGCCAAGACCTACGAGGACTGGCACGAGAACATCCGCGACTGGTGCATCAGCCGCCAGCTCTGGTGGGGGCACCGCATCCCGGTGTGGAGCCGGGCACGACCGAGCGACCCCGGCCCGGACGGAGCCGACACGCTCGAACGCCTGGCCCAGAGTGACCCCCGCGTCTGCGTTCGTCGCTCGGACGCGCAGATCCATGTCGCGCTGCTCGACGACGCGCCCGAGATCGTGTCCGACATCGAATCGGCGGGGTTCGAGCGCGACCCCGACGTCCTGGACACCTGGTTCTCCTCGGCGCTGTGGCCGCTCTCGACGATGGGCTGGCCCGATCCCGGGCAGGATCCGCAATTCGCCGGC
>RFGI01000098.1 GCA_003696725.1 Planctomycetota bacterium
AAGACGCCGGGCTCGGGCGAGTCCGGCCGGACCGACTGGGGCAACATCGACCGCCTGCGCCCCAGCGACGAGGTGAAGTTCGTCATCACCGACCGGGCGGACTACGAGTGGGCCCGGGGCGTGATCGAGGAGCGCGGGCTGGCGCGGCGCGTCGCGGCGGTGCTGATGTCGCCCGTCTTCGAGCAGCCCGCGGGGGATGAGATCGCCGGGGCGCCGGGCCTGCCGATGCGCGACCTGGCGGCGTGGATCCTCGAGGACGGGCTGCCGGTCCGGCTCCAGCCGCAGCTGCACAAGTTCATCTGGGATCCGCAGACCCGCGGCGTGTGAGCGTCCGTGCGCTTCGCGGTAGACTCGCGCCGTGCGCGTCCGCCTGGTCAAGTCGTTCACCTTCGAGGCGGCTCACTTTCTGCCCACCTTCCCCGACGGGCACAAGTGCCGGCGGATGCACGGGCACTCCTTCCGCGTGGAGGTCGCCGTCGAGGGTGACGCGGACAGCGCCCAGGGCTATCTCGTCGATTACGGTGAGATCAGCGCGGCGGTCGAGCCGATCCGCGAAGCGCTGGATCACCGCCTGCTCAATGAGATCGACGGGCTCACCAACCCGACCAGCGAGATGATCGCGGCGTGGGTCTGGCGCCGGCTCGAGGATCGGCTGCCCATCCTCGCGGAGGTCGTCGTGCACGAGACGTGCACCAGCCGGTGCCACTACCGCGGGCCGCTGGCCTGAGCCGGATCAGCGGGCGCCGGCCGAGGTTTCGACGACGGTCGTCGCGTCCGCCGCCGGGGCCGGCTCGAGGACACGGAAGAGCGGGGCGCGCTCGACGCGCAGCCGGGACGGGAACCTCGGCGCCGACGGATCCGGGTGGACGCGGATCGTCGCCCGAGGCGCCGGCAGCCCCGCCGTGCGGGCCGGCTCGTACATCGCGTTGACGTGCGTGCGGACCTTCAGGACCAGGCCCTGCTCGCGGAGCCAGAGGTTCTGGGCGTCGCGGTATCGCTCAAAGCCGTTGGTGTCGAACCGGTCCCACGGTGAGATCGCGATCGGGGTGTGGCCGACGCGGACGAAGATGACGGCGTCGGTGAGCCCGACCGGGGCGCCGAACGCCGCCGGCCCGCGCCGGCCGTACCACTGCTCGGCCAGCGGCGTGCGGTTGCCGACGGGCGAGCGCGAGACCCAGAGCCGACCGTTCTCGGGCCGGTCGGGGCTGTCGACGCGCCCGGCGGGCCAGGGGCGGGGCTCGGCGAGCAGGGCGTCCCGGCGGGGGAGCGTATCAACGCCGGTGACCGTGGCGGTCATCACGGCGGCCATCACAGCGGCGGTCAGCATGGTCTGGGCATCCTCCGATCACGCGTCGCCGCTGGCCAATCAAAGAGCCGCCGCGACAGGGCAATGGTGCGCGGTCGATCCAGTGGGATGTGAAAAAAGTTCGAAAAATGGGTCCGATTGCGCGGGATCTTCATGGGCGTCCCATAAAAATACCCCGCACGAGCGTACAAGCCCGGCGGGGTGGAGGGGAGAAAGATAGCCCAAGTATCCCGATCCGGGCGGCCCGGTCAATGAGGTCTGCCGTGAATCAGGTCCGATGCGGGCGGACGCCTGTCCCCCAAGTTCGGGCGCCGATCGGCGGACCCGGTCAGCCCGCGGCCGGCCGGTGCGACCGGATCTTCAGGCCCGCGATCCGCTCGTAGAGCGCGAGCGTGTCGGCGATGTGCCGGCTGGCTCGTCGGTGCTCGATCACCCACCGGCGGGCGCGCCGCGCGGTCTCGCCGGCTGACGCCGACCGCGACAGCGCCGCGGCGAAGGCGCCGCCCCACGCGGATTCATCCCCGGCGTCGTCAACGATCAGGCCCGTCTGGTCGGGGCGGAGCCAGTCGCACAGGGGGTCGGCGGAGGCGATGACCACGGATTCCGACGCCATCGCGTCGAGGAGGACCGACCGATGCTCGCCCGGCTCGAGCACCACGATCAGGGCGTCGGCGTCGAGCGCCGGCGAGCGGCGCGACTCCAGATCGGGGATCAGCGACAGCCTGGATTCAAGCCCGATCGATCGGGCGAACCGCCACAGCCCGGCCGAGGCGTCGAACGCGCCCGCGTCGGCGAGGATGAGCGCGTCCTCGTCGCGCGCGACGCCCGCCAGGGCGCGCAGCGCGACCCGCGCCCGAGCCTGACGGGCCGGGTTCACCACCAGCACAGCCGTGGGCTGGGCGCCGGGGGGGCGAGTCGGCGGGCGATCCGGCGCGCGCGCTCCCCACGCGCACACGGTGGGCCGGATCGCGCACCCGGAGCACGCCTCGATCAACCCGGCGCCGGGGACGGACACGACCGGGTCACCGGCGTGGCCCAGACCGGCGGCGTCACGGGCGGCGCGCCGCGCCAGATCGGCCGTCCACGCCTCGACGACGACCGGGGCCCCGACCATCGCCCCGAGCCGGGCCGCCACGCTCCAGGCCGAGGAGCCGAACACATGGATCAGCGACAGGGGCGCGCGATCGGTGTCGAGCCCGCGGTCCGCGAGTGTGCGCCACAACTGCCGCGCCGCGTGCCGCGCCGGCCGCGCCACCGTCGGCGGCGCGTAGGGCACGCGCTCGACGAAGTCCTCGGCGCTGTCGCACACCGACGCGGGCAGCGCCATCACGATGCGCAGGCCCGCGTCCAACAGCCCGATCGCCAGCCGATCGAGCAGGGCCCGCTCGCGCACGGCGAAGTCCGCGTCGCAGATGAGCAGCGCCCGCCGCATCGCTCGACAGCCTAACGCGCGGGTTCGCGCGGGGGGTTATCGCGGCCGATCCAGGCCGGGGCGCCTCGGGGCTCGGCGGTCGTCCCCGCCCTGCATCGCGCGACGCAGGAGCGATGCGACCTCCTCGTCCACGAGCGCCTCGCGGCGTTCCTCCTGCTGCGCCAGGCGGTGGCGCGCCTCGCCGAGCCTCGCCTCGGCCTGCTCGTACAACCGCCGCTGCTCCTGCAGACGCAGCTCGACCTGCCGGCTGACGAGGTCGCGGACCTCGGCCCGGATCCGGTCGGCGTCGCCGTCATTGTTGACGGTGGCGTCGACGAACCGCCGGGCGGCGGCCGTCGCCCGCTGGCCGAGCTTGACCTGCTCGAGGCGCAGCCGGAATCGTTCGGGATCCTCGTCGCGCAGGCGGAGCAGCTCGCGCAGGCCTCGGTCGCGGCTCATCCGCTCGAGGATGCGCGACCGCAGGCGCTCGGCCATGGCCGGGTTCTGCTCCGAGAGGCGCCGCCACCGCTCGTGCAGTTCGGGGTTCAGTTCAGCGAGCAGGGTGAGCAGCGCCTCGCGGTCCTCGTCGGTCAGAGCCACGTCGGGGCGTTCGGTCACCGTCCGGCGGATCTCGTCGAGCGGGGCCCCGGCGTCGAGCCGGGCCATCACATCCTCCAGCCGCGCCTGGCGCGACCGCAGGGCCTCGATCTGACGCTGGATCATCTGGCGGGCGCGGGCCCGGTCCGGGGCGTCGGCCGGCGCCGGCTGCGCCAGCCCCCGCGCGACACCCAGCGAGCACACCACCACGCCCACGGCGCACATCACGGTCCGCATCACAACGACTCCTCGGTGAGGTCGGCCACGCCCCGCGCCAGCGGCTCATCCAGGACGGCTTCGAGCGATTCGATCATCGGCGTCGGATCCTGGTCCGTGTGCGCCGCCAGGGGGGCGAGCCGCTCGAGCCACAGGTCCAGGTCGCGCTCGAACGCCTCGACGCTCAGGATGGTCGGCGCTGGGGAGGCCGGCGGCGTCGGCGCGGGCCGCATCACCAACACCACGGCCGTCACGCCCGTGGCGAGGGCCAGACCCGCGGCCAGGGGCAGCCAGCGGGCGCCGGGGTGTCGGCCGGCGCCCGACGGGCGCACGCGGCCGACCGGGCTCACGCCGACCCGCACCGCCCGGGCGACCCGACCCTCGAACCCGGCGTCGGGCTCGGCGCGGAGACGATCGGCGTCGGCGTCCAGCCACTCCGCCGGTTCCCGATCGTTCTTGTGGCGGGGGAGATCAGTCACGGTTCATCCTCTTCGAGCATGTCGCGCAGTTTGTTCAGCGCCCGGTGATGACGCGCCAGCACCGTCCCGATGGGTTCGCCGAGCAGGTCGGCGATCCGCTTGAACTCCAGCCCCGCGTGGTGCCTGAGGGTCACGACCTCGCGGTCCTTCTCGGGCAGATCCGAGAGCGCTCTTCGGAGCCGCTGACGCTCGTCCGCGTCCGGCGGCGGGTGTGGGCCGTCGCGCAGCGACCGGGCGGCGCCGTCCAGCGCGCGGGCCCGTCGGCGCTCGGCGCGCACCGCGTCCCGCAGGCGGTTCATCGCGATCCGAAAGAGCCAGGGCTCGAATCGGCCCGCCTCCCGGTAGGCCCCGGCGTCGAACTGTTCCGCGACCGTCACGAACACAGACTGCGTCACCTCCTCGGCGAGATCGGGCCCCAACGACCGGCTCCGGGCCAGCGCGTACACCCGCCGGGCGTACCGGGCGACGAGATCCGCCCACGCCGATTCGTCCCCGGCCCGGGCCCGCGCCACCAGCGCGGACGCCTCGGCCGTGGCCGGCTCGGGGCCAGGCGGGGTGGTGGGCTCACGCATCGCCCGCATACTCTCTCATAAACGCCCGAACAGCCCCCGTATTGCCGACCCGCCGATTCCGCCCATGACAGATCCCCGCACCCCATCCCGGCGGCCGACCCTCCCCCCAGACCCGGCGTGGCCGCGGACGGCCCGACTCGGCTTCCTGCTCTTGGGCGACCCCGACGCCGGGTTCCGGGCGGCGGGGCGCGCCGTGGGCCGGGCCCGGCGGTTCTCGGCCCTCCCTCGGCGCCGGCGGGACCGCCTGATCGTGCTCGAGGCCCGGCGCGCCCTCGCACCCACAGCCAACAATCGTCCGTCGCGACTGGAATTGATCCGTGGCTGGATCGCGCGTGTCCGAGACCGGCATCACACGAGCCGGGGCGAGGCCGGTCGGCCCAGCGCCGGGCCCTCGCCGGAGCCGGTCGCGGCGCCCGTCTCGCCATCGGCTCTGGAACTGCTCGCGGCGATGCGCGGCCTGCCGGCGCAGCAGCGCGAGGCGTGGGCGCTGTGCGAGCTCGAACGCCTGGGGGACATCGACGCCGCCGGCGCGATGGACTGCTCCCGCGCCGCGCTGGCCCGCCATCTCGAGCTAGCGTCGGCGTCGCTGCGCGCGATCCTGGGCGACCGGCTGGACGCGGCGTGTGACGCCCTGCGCGCCGACGCCGACCGATTGAACGCGCCGCCGGCGCCGAGAACGACGGCGCAATCGCCGGCGCGGTGGCCCTGGCGGTGGATCGCAGCGACGATCACGGCCGTGGCGTTGACCGCCGGCGCCGGCTGGCTCATCATCCGGGCCCTGACGCCATGACCGACGCCCGCCCGCACGTGATCTGGCGCCGGGGCGCCTGGCGGATCCGCCGCAAGCTGATCCTGCTGCACACGCTGTTCTCGCTGGCGCTGGGCGCGGCGCTGCTGCTGACGCTCCGCCCGGCGGTGCGCGGCGTCGTCCTGGCGGCCCAACGGCACGGCGCCGAGGCGGCCCGGCTCGGCGAGCCGTCCGCGGACGACCCGATCGCCGAGGAGGAGATCGCCCGCTTGTACGCGCTGGTCATCGGGCTGCTGCTGGCCGGGTACGCGCTGATCGCGCTGGCGCTGGAGGTGTTCATCCTGCCGCGGAACGTCTGGCGCCCCATCGCGCGCCTGCGTGAGGCCGACGCCGCCGTCCGGGTCGGCGATCACGCCAACGAGCTGATCCCCGAAGCCGACATGCCGCGCGACGAGCTCGGCGAGATCATGCGGTCGCGCAACGAGTCCATCCGGCTGCTGCGCGAGCACGAGGCGGCGCTGGCCCGGGCGCTCGAGCAGCTCGAGGTCGTCGCGTCGGACCTCAAGCGCAAGAACCATCTGCTCGAGGCCGTCACCCGCAACATGGCCGACCAGGAGCGGCTCGTGGGCCTGGGGCTCATGAGCGCGGGGCTGGCGCACGAGCTCAACACGCCGCTGGCGGTGCTCAAAGGCGGGATCGAGGAGATCGCCGAGGCGCCGGGCCGGGCCGTCGACCCGCAGCGCGCCCGGCTGCTGTCCCGCACCGTCGCTCGCCTGGAGCGCCTCAGCGAGAACCTCCTGGACTTCGCCCGGGTTCGCCCGCTCGAGCGTCGCCCGGTGTGTGTGCGCCAGGTCGCCGACGCCGCGTGGGAGCTCGTCCGCGCCGACCGCGAGGCGCCGCGGGTCACGTTCGAGAATCGCCTGGCGCCCGAGGCCGTCGCGCCGGCGGACCCGGACCGCCTGGGCCAGGTGTTCGTGAACATCCTGCGCAACGCGGTCGATGCGATGGAGGGCGCCGGCGCTATCGTCATCACCGGGCGCCGCGTCGAGCGCGAGGGTCGCGGCTGGCTGACTATTGAGATTGCCGACACCGGGCCCGGGATCGCGCCGGAGGTGCTGCCGACGCTCTTCGAGCCGTTCATCACCACCCGCCTGGACGCGCGGGGGACGGGCCTGGGCCTGGCCGTCTCCGAGGGCATCGTCCGGGAGCACGGCGGCGTTATCCTCGCCCGCAACGGGCCCGGCGGGGCGGTGTTCGAGATCATGCTCCCGCTGGACCCGCCCGCCGACGACGAGCCCACGCCGTGACCGACGAGGCCCATCCCGACGCCCGCCCGGCTCCCCTGGACATCGTCGCGCTCGACGACGACTCGGATTTCCGGGAGTACATCGTCGGGCTGCTGGCGCGCGAGGGGCACACGGCGCGGGCGGCCGCGGCGCCGGCGGAGTTCTTCCGGACGTGCGAGGAGCGGCTGCCGGACGTGGCGCTGCTGGACATCAAGATGGGCCGGCACTCCGGGGAGGCGGTGCTCGAGGAGATCCGCCGCCGCTGGCCGCGCCTGTGCGTGATCGTCCTGACGGGGTACCCCTCGCTGGACACGATGCGCGCGACCTTCAAGCGCGACGTGTTCGACTACCTCGCCAAGCCGTTCTCGGTCGCGGATCTGCGCGCGGCGTTGGAGCAGGCCGCCGGCGCCTTCGGGCTGGGCGGCACGCCGCAGGACCGCCTGCGCGCCGGGCTTGGCCGGCGGATCCGCCTGGCGCGAACGGCGTGCGGCTGGACGCTGCGCGACCTCTCCGAGGCCAGCGGGGTCTCCGTCAGCCAGCTCTCCTCCATCGAGCGCGGCGCCCACCTGCCGAGCCTCGAGTCCCTCCTCGCCGTCGCCGGCGCCCTCGACGTGACGCCCAGCGACTGGCTCCGCGAGGCCGGGTTCTAGGCTCTGTTTGACGGATTGCTCAGGCGTCACCCGAGACGGGGACAGCCGGTGAAACGGCTCTCTCGGCCCCGGTGGAACGGCCGTCTCGGCCGTTTTCTGTGTCAACCACGACGGGCGAGACGCCCGTCCCACTGGGCGAGACGCCCGTCCCACTGGGCGAGACGCCCGTCCCACTGGGCGAGACGCCCATCCCACCGGGCGAGACGCCCGTCCCACTGATCCGACAGAGAGGACCTCGTGGCTGTCGCCCGCGGATCAGCGCGAGCCCGGCGCCAGCGCCGCCGCGAGGACCGAGCGCAGGTTCTCGCGCATGAGCCGCTCCCAGTCCCGTCCCGACGCGGTGTTGATGAAGGCCAACCGCACGCCGAACCGCCGCTCGAGCCGGCCGGCGAGCCCCGCCGGGAGCGACGCGTCGATCAGCAGGATCACGCGGCCGCCGGTCCGGTCCGCCGCCGTCGCCAGCCGGGCGATCGCGGACGGTGTCACGCCGACGCCGTGGCCCCGGCTCATCGGCGCCAGCACGGTGAACCCCGCGTCGCGCAGGGCCGCGTCCGCGGCGCCGTGCACGGACACCAGCGACCACCCGGCCAGATCGGCGGCCGCGACTCGGTACGCGCCCTCGACCTCGCGCGCGTCGCGCACCGCGGACGAGGGCCCCGCCGCGGGATCCGTGACCCCGGCGGCCCGGGCGAGCTCCGACGCGAAGACCGGCCACCGCGACGCGACCAGCGCGGGGTCCAGCCAGGGATGCTCAGCGCCGGCGCCCAGCGCCGCGTGGTCGTGCGCATGGGACGGCTCGCCGTGATCGTCAACAAAGGCCACGCTGGGCGCGCCCAGCGCTCGCCGGCGGTCGGCCAGGCGCGCCATCGCGGGCTCGGCACGGTCCGAGGTGTAGACCAGCACGTCCGCGGTGAGCGCCGTGAGCACGGTCGAGGGCGACAGCTCGGCGCCGTGCACGTCGCCCGGCGTGCGCGGTAGGGCCTCGATCTGCGCCGACGGCGGCAGCGCCGGCGCGACCAGACTTTCCAGGGACGGGACGGACACGGCGACCGTGATCGGCGCTGGGCTGACGCCGGCGGCGTGTCCTGCCCCCGCGATCGCCGCGGCGGTGGTGAGGAGGGCAGCCCCGGTCGCGCGTGATCGCCGGTGTTGCATCAGCCCCAGTCGGACAGGACGAACGTGATGTCCGCGCCGTTGACGGCCCCGTCGCCGTTGAGGTCCTCGGGGCACGGCCCAGGAATCGGGCAGGGCCCCCACGCGGAGAGAATGAACGAGATGTCCGCGCCGTTGACCACGCCGTCGCCGTTGAGGTCCGCCGGCCGGGCGATGGTGAACGTGAAGACCGCGGCGCCGCCGGGCTCGCCGTCCCCGCCCATCGGGCCAGCGGGGGGCGCGGCGTTTGTTTCGCCGTCGAGCGCCAACCCGCTGATGGCGCTGACCACCGTGTCGGCGAGGGTCACGGTCCACTGGCCCGGCGTCAGCGTCCCGGCGGGTGTGATGGTCGCGGTCTGGGCCGCGTCGTCGTACACGAACGAGAACGCCGCGGCGCCGCCCGGGCCGGTGAGTGTGACGTCGGCCTGGCTGATGGTCACCGGCGCCTGGAACGTGATGGTGACGTCGTCGATCACCGGCGCGGTCGAGCCGGGCGCTGGCGTCACGGCGACGATCTTCGGCGGGCCCTCGGCGAAGGCGACGGCCGTGACGTCCTCGGTCAGGACCCACGAGTCGGGGTCCAGCTCCACCGATTGCAGCGGCCCGTCCAGCGGGATTAGGAAGTGCTCCGCGGCGGCGTCGTTGCGCACGATGACGGTCGAGAGCCCCGCGTCGGTGGTCACGCCGAGGTCGATCGGCATGGTGTAGATCGGGTACGTCGGCGGGCTGGCCTGGCGGATCATGACCTCCGCGTAGCGCTGCCCGCCGACCACACGCTCGATCGCGGCGTGCTCGTACCACGGCGCGCCGGGCTCGAAGACCCACTCCTGGAAGAACCAGTCCATCGGCTCGCCGACGACGGATTCGACGGCGGCGCGGAAGTCGTCGGTGGTCGCGCCGCCGCCGGCGTGGGCGGCGCGGTACGCGGCGAGCGAGTCGAAGAACGCCTGGTCCCCGATCGCGTGCCGGAGCATGTGCAGGATCCAGGCGCCCTTGCGGTACGTGTAGTGAGTATTGAAGATGCGGTTGGGGTTCACCGGGTTCGGGATGAAGGTCGACGAGAGGAACACCGTGGGCCTGCGGGCGGCCATGGCGGCGTGCAGACCGGCGACCGAGCCGCCCGGCCTGAACTCCTGCCAGAGGGCCTCGGAGTACGTCGCGAACCCCTCGTTGAGCCAGATGTTGCTCCAGTCGGCGCAGGTGACCTCATCGCCCCACCACTGGTGGGCCAGTTCGTGCGCCGAGAGCGACTGGCCGAAGGAGCCCTGCCCGCTCATGGTCTGGTGCTCCATGCCGCCGGGGAAGTTGAACTGGTAGACCCCGTACTTCTCGTTGAGGAACGGGTACGGCCCGTACAGAGCCGAGAATACGTCCAGCATCGGGATGATCTGGAGCAGGGCGTTGCGGTTGGTCGGTGTGTCGTTCTCCGGGTAGATCAGAAAGTCGAGGGGCATCGAGCCGCCGGCGTGGCTCCAGACGGCGCCGAACCGGGTGTAGTTCGTGCCGGCCATGGACAGGAGGTACGTCGTCATGGGGCTCGTCGCGGCCCAGTGCGTCTCTTTCAGCCCGCCGGCGAGCGGGGTCTCGGATTGGAGGACGCCGTTGGAGGCGATCGTCATCCAGTCCGGCGCCGTGACGCGGATGTCGGCGGTAGCCTTGTCGCGGTTGTCGTTCTGTCCATCGTCTTTATGCGGCCACCAGGTGTAGGCGTACCAGGTCTCGGAGAGCGTCGAAAAGATTGGCGTTCCGGCGTGCGTCCCGAACGTGATCGAGCCGAACCCCGCCGCGACCCCGGGCCCCGAGTACGCCACGGTGAGGCTGAACACGTCGCCCGTGTTCATCGGCGTCGGCAACGTGACGCGGATGGTCGTCGGGCTGAGCCTGGTCCAGGGGGCGGCGGCGCCGTCGACGAGGACCTGCGGCAGCGAGAACTGATCGCTGATGCGCACGCCGACCTCGGTGAGTCCGTCGGCCAGGCTGCGGATGGTCATGGTGTTGGCGCCCGTGAGCGAGCCGGCCGCTGGATCCACCGTGACGGAGAGATCGTTGTGCAGGACGTCTGTCTGAGAGGCGGGGGCGCCCGCGCCCTCGGTCGCCGGCAGGGGGAGCGCCGGCCCGTCGGCGAAGCGGAGGATCTTGCCCGCGGCGCACAGGTCCGCGCCGACGGGGTCGGCCGGCCGCGGCGCGGTCGGATCGGTGTAGGCGACATGGGCCGCCGCGAGCGCCGACACCGCGACGAGGGCCGGCGTGATGGGGGGGCGTGCGGGTCTCATGGTCAGCCGGTCCAGTTCGAGAGGATGACGGTGATGTCGGCGCCGTTGACGATCCCATCCCCGTTGAGGTCTTCTGCGAGGCCCTGTCCCGCGGCGCCGAAGGCGTTGAGGACGAACGAGATGTCTGAGCCGTTGATGGCGCCGTCGTTGTTCAGGTCGCCCGCCGGCAGGGCGGCGCACTCGAACTGCAGCACGCTGGCGCCGTCGAACCCGGCCTCGACGATCGAGCCGACGCCCGTGTCCGACGCGGTGACGCGCAGGCGCATCGTGCTCGTCGGCGCGGTGACGTCGGCGACGCGCACCAGCCGGCGTTCCCAGCCCGCGGTCGAGGACGCGATCGTTTCCACCGGGAGCCACGTCACGCCGTCATCGCCCGAGAGCTCCACGGTCATCACGTCGTCGACCGCGGTCCCGAGATCGTTGGAATACCACACGAAGTATTCGAGGTAAGCCTCGCCGGCGCCCGTCGCGTCCAGGACCGGGCTGAGCAGCACCGCGTCGCCGCCGTCGACGTCCGTGTTGCCCGGGGCGTTCTCCGTCAGGAAGCACGCCCCCGAGCCGTCCGCGTCCAGGAGCGGGTCGCCGCGGTCGCCCGCCCCGGCGGGGACGCCGCGCTCCCACTGCCCCGCCACCGCGGACCCGAACGTCGCCCAGCCGAGGTCGGCCTCGAAGTCGTCGGCGAATGAGGCGGTGGAGCTGGTCAGAACAGCGAGAGGGATCTGCTCGGCGGGGGCGCTAGCCGGGAAGGTGAAGGCGCCGTCGAGCGTCGTGGAGGAGATGTAGTACGTCACGGTCTGGCTGCACGGCAACGGCGGGATCGTCGCGGTGAACTCGAACGGCGTCGCGGTCGGCGTCAGCGGGACGGACTGAGGCGCGGCGCCGTCGACGGTGATGATGAGCTCAAGACCCGCCGGATCCAGCGGGGCGCCGCAGTTCTCGATCGCCCGAACGGTGAACGGCGTCGGGGTTCCGGAGACGGCGCGGTCGGGCGCCCCCCCGTCGACCGACAGCGAGACGCCGGTGGGGACGTCGAACGCCTCGACGATGGTGGTGACGCCGGCGTTGGCGCTCTGGGCGCCGCCGCCCAGCCCACGCTCGGCGAACGCGTCCCACAGCAGGCACCGGTCGGCGCCGGCGTTGTTGACGAGATCCGCGAGGAGGATCCCATCGCGGGCCTGCACCATCGACGGCGAGCTGGTCGTCGTCAGCTTCATGCCGTCCAGGGCCAGCCTCATGCTCAGGTCGTTGCCGACGGCGAACCCATGCGCCGCGATCAGGCGGGACCTCGCCTCCCACAGGACGTTGCACCAGATCTCGCCGATGTTGTGGACCTCGGACGGGTCCGACGAACCGAAGACGGGATTGGCCGGGACGGCGGGGTCCACGGCGAACTGCGCCGGGCTGATGTCCGCGAAAGTCAGCGGATTGACGGCTGGATCGGTGGAGTAGGGGTACCGCCGGATGCCGAAGTAATAGTTGTCCGCGAACCCGGTGGCGAAGGCGTCGAACGTCGTGTACCCGCCGACGGGATAGACCGCGTCGGGATCCTCGGTCGCGTCGGCGAGCATCGCCAGGGCGAAGAAGTCGGACCACCCCTCGCCCATGCCGAAACCCTGCGTCCCGCCGAGCCCGCCGTGCAATCGGATGCTCACGCCATGGACGAGCTCGTGGATGAGGACCTGGTTGTCGAGCCCGCCGTCGCGGTCTGGGGTGGGCCCGTCGAAGATGAACATCTGGACGCGGGCCGAGGCGCCGTCGACGCCGTTGCCGAAGAACTGGGCGTTGTTGGTCCCGGCGCCGTCCTGGATGTCCAGCGAGATCGCGTCCCCGCCCAGACCGCCCCGGCCGAAGTTGTCGCTCTGGAAGTTGCTGAACCCTTCGGTGAAGCCGAGCCCGTAGATCACGTCGTGGAACCAGTTGGCGATGTAGAAGCCCTGCGCGACCACGGCGTCGCGGAACGTCGTCGGCTCCATGGCCAGGTCCACGGGGAAATCGAAGACCCGGAACGGCGAGCCCTGCGGTCGCGGCACGTCAGGGATGTTGTCCGCGTTGAGATCCAGATGAGCGTCGACGTTGTTGCCGACGGTCTCATTGAGCCCGGCGCCGATCCAGCCCAGGGGGCTGGCGACGGGGTCCAGCGCCTCGATGGTGATGAGGTCGCGGGCCACGACCGGCGCCTGCGTCCCGTCCGGCGCCGCCGGGCCCGGCGTCATCGGCGCGGGGCTGTCGCCGGTCCAGACGCGGTAGGTCCCCGCGCCCCCGCCGAACTTCACGAGGTTCTCCCGGGAGAGCGTCCGTCCCGTCGCCGCGTCCAGGATGACCTCGTACACGCTCGAGTCGCCGGCGGCGCCCACCACGCAGCGCCACGCCGGGCGCACGTCGTCGAACGCGACCGGGAAGTAGACGAACTCGGCGGTCGGGGGCGCCTGCAGCGCCGCGGGCCGCTCGAACCGGATGACCCGGCCCGGGCCCGCGCGCTCGAGGGTCGCCAGCGGCCCGAGCCCCGCGACGCCCACAGACCGGGCGGCGGTGTCGACGGCCTGCCCGGGGGTGAGCGGCGCCGGCCGGGCTCGCGCCGCGGCCAGCGACGGGGCCGGCAGCATCCGGCTGCCGATGGACACGATCCGGCCGTCGGGGAGGACGTTGGCGCGCAGGTCGCACCCGACGACCTCGACGCCGTCGATCTCCTGCTGCCACCAGATCGAGCGCACACCGTTGTGCGCGGTGACGGCGTCGCGCGTCACGCGCGCCGTGTCGAGCTGCCCCGGATCGATGCCGAACAGGTCGCGGTGGTCGGCGACGTAGCCCCGCACCACGGCTCGGGCGTCGGCGCCGGGCGCACGGCGGGTCAGGAACGACCGCGTCGATCGCACAAACTCCGGCGTCGCGAGGGCCTCGTTGAGGTCCAGCGCGAGCCCGGGGAGCCGACGCATCAGCGTCCGCCGCGCCTCGAGCCTCTGCCGCATCACGGGGGTGTCGGCGAGGGCGTCGAGGCGCGCCCGGACACCGGCGTCATCCAGGCGCACGTCGAACGGCGGCAGGCCGTGGTCGTGGTCGTCGGCGACCGGCGCGAGCCCGCCCAGCGGTTGGGCCGTGGTCGAGAACGTCAGCCCGGCCAGCAGGCCCAGCGACCCGAGTGTGTTCCTGAGTGTGCGATGCACGATCGAGCGTCTCCTCTCCTCCGATGGGGCGGCCGTGCGCAGCCACATCCGCTTGATCGTCAGGTTTCCGGACGATCCAGCCGCGGCGCACCTTCTCTTAGGCGTACTCGTATTCACGGCCGGAGGCAAGCAAAAAAGCGGCCGCTCGGCAACATGACCGGTTGGGCGCGGCGTGGCGATGTGGGTAGCCTGAGCCCGGCGTCGACCCGCGCCGCCGCAGCTGAGCACACCGGAGGGATCGACCCGTGCAGACCACGCTGATCATTTTCAAGCCCGACGCGGTGCAGCGCGGCCTGATGGGCCGCATTCTCGCCCGATTTGAGGACAAAGGTCTCCAGATCGTCGGCTGCAAGATGATGCGGATCAGCCAGCACCTGGCCGAGCGGCACTACGAGGCTCACAAGGGCAAACCTTTCTACGACGGCCTGGTTCGATTTATGACCAGTTCGCCCGTCTTGGTGCTCGCGGTCCGCGGGGTGGGGGCGATCGCCATCAGCCGCGCGATGATGGGGGCGACCTTCGGCTCCAAGGCCGACCCCGGCACGATCCGCGGCGATTTCGGCGTGTCCAACTCCTTCAACCTGATCCACGGCTCGGACAGCCCGGAGGCCGCCCAGCGCGAGCTCGACCTGTTCTTTGATGAGGCAGA
>RFGI01000099.1 GCA_003696725.1 Planctomycetota bacterium
GGTGTGGGCTTCGCCCTGCGGTACTGAGTTCGTTTGACGGATCGCTCAGGCGTCACCCGAGACGGAAACAGCCAGTGGAACGGCCGTCTCGGCCGTTTGTTGCCTCAACCACGACGGGCGAGACGCCCGTCCCACTAGGCGGGACGCCCGTCCCACGGGTCCGTCAAACAGTGCCTAGTCGCGCTGCTTCTTCATGATAAAGCAGTAGTTGAATCCGCGGAGGAAGACGTTGTCCCTCACCGCGGCCCGGCGCCAGTTCCCGCGCTTGAGCTTGGCGTTCTTCCGCGCCACGCACACGATGTCCACCGGTCGGAATCTGGCCCGCAGCCGCGCGAAGAGCTCGAACCCGATCGGCTCGAACGACGCCAGCGGGGGCTTGCGTTTGCGGAACGTGTCGCTGACGTACAGGGCCATGAACCGCCGGTCCTTGAGCACGCGGTCGATCTCGGCGATCACGGCGTCCATCGCCTCGTAGTACGCACGACCGCCGGCGTGGAGCGCGTCGAGCCGGCCGATGCACGCGGGGTCGTCGGAGTACGCGACGTGCGTGGAGTACGGCGGGTCCACGAAGACGAAATCCGCCGAGGCGCCCTCAACCGGCAGGGCGCGGGCGTCGGCGCGGGCGATGTCGTCGCGCGCCGGCGCCAGGTCGAAGCCGACGCCCCGGCGCCCGAGGTCCGCGCACACGTCCAGCGTGGTCCCCGAGCCGCACATCGGGTCCAGGACCGTGTCCCCCTCGCGGGTGTAGCGCGTCAGGAGTTGCCAGATCACCCACGAGGGCGTGGCGCCGGCGTAGCGCGAGTCGCCCTGGACGCGATCGCCGTAGTGCTGGCTGGGGTACTCCCAGAGCGTGGTCGGAAAGACGGCGAGCTGGGGCTTGCGCCAGGGCTGTCGGCGGGGTCGGCCCGGGCGTGGCGTCGGGTCGTCGCCGGTCATTGCAGGGCGGCTTCCAGGGCGTCGATCACGCGGGCGCGGGCCTCGTCGAGGGGCAGGTCCAACCGGGCGCCGGCGGCCTGGGCGTGCCCGCCCCCGCCCAACGCCCTCGCGACGCGGTTGACGTCCACGGCCGGCTCGTCGCCGTCGGCGCTCTTGGAGCGCAGCGAGACCTTGGCCCGCCGGGCGCCGATCTCGGTGATGGTGGCGCTGGCGCGGACCGAGCCGATGGCCAGCGGCATGTCGGCGAGCCCGCCGGTGTCGTCGCCCGAGGCGCCGCAGGCCTTGACGTCCTCCAGCGAGAGCGTGATGACCGCGCCCGCGCCGCCGGCGATGAGCGCCATCGACGCCAGCGCCCGCCCGATCAGGCGCAGCCGGCAGGGGCTCTCGGACTGCTCGATCAGGCGGTAGAGCCGGGCGTGGTCGGCGCCGGCGTCGAGCAGGTCCGCCGCCAGCCGCAGCGCCTCGGGCGAGACGTTCGAGTGGCGGAACCAGCCGGTGTCCGTCGCCAGGCCCAGGTAGAGGGGCTCGGCGATCGACGCCGGCAACTCGTCGATGCGGTCGACGCACAGCAGCCGTCGGCACAGCAGCGCGACCGACTGGCACACGGCGGCGTCGCCGGTGTCGATGTGCCTACGGGGCGCGACGCCCGGATCGCCGTGCAGGTGGTGGTCCAGCACGACGGCCCGCTCGACGCGGGGCTCGAGCCACGGCCGGACCGTCGTCAGCTGCGACCAGGCGCCGGTGTCGGCGATGACGATCACCGCGGGGTCGTCCGGCAGGGCCGAGAGGTCGGGCGTCTCGCCGAGCCTGAGCACGGGCGTCGCGCCGACGATCGGATCGAACCGCGCCGACCACGCCCCGGAATAGACGGGCGTCGCGTCGGCGCCCAGCCGTGTCAGCGCGCGGGCCAGGGCGAGCGTCGAGCCCAGCGCGTCGCCGTCGGGCTTCTCGTGCGTCAGGAGCACGGCGTCGGGCGCGTTGCGCAGGGCGTCGGCGATCTCGTCGAGCGTCGAGGTCGAGACCCAGACGTTCACGCCGGCGCTCCCGCGCCACGGCCGGCGAGCTCCAGGGTGTGGGCCAGGTCGCGTTCGATCTGGGCCGAGAGGTCCCCGACGCGGTCGTAGCGGATCTGCTCGCGGAGCCAGTCGGTGAAGGTGAGGGCGACGGGCCAGCCGTAGCCCAGGTCGGCGCCGGCGGCGTCGCGGCCGTCCCACGGCGAGCCGTCGTCGCGCATCAGGTGGGCCTCGACGGTGCGCGGGCGATCGCCGAAGGTGGGCTTGGTCCCGACGCTGATCGCCGCGGGCAGGCGCCGGCCGTCGGGCAGCGAGGCCCGCCCCGCGTACACGCCGTCGGCCGGGGGCATGGCATCGGGGGCGATGTTGGCCGTGGCGCAGCCGATCTGGCGCCCGCGTCGCTCGCCGGGCGTGACGACGCCGGTGAGTTCGAACGGCCGGCCGAGCACGGCGGCGGCGTCGCGCACCCGACCCCGCCCGATCAGCCAGCGCGCCAGCGTGCTCGAGGCGGGCGCGACCGTCAGGTCGGTCAGCGTGGCCAGGGCGGGCTCGACGATCACGGCCCTGAACCCGAGTCGGTCGCCCAGGGACGCCAAGAGCGTCGCGTCGCCGGACCGGCCCCGGCCGAAGCGGAAGTCCGGCCCCTCGACCCACGCCGTGGGAGACCACTCGTCGGTGACGCGCCGGGCGAACGCCTCCGGGGTCAGCGAGAGCAGGTCGGGCGTGGGGTCCAGGCGCACGACGGCGTCGGCGCCGGCCTCGCGGAGCCAGCGCTCGCGCGGGGCCCAGGCGCTGATCCTCGGCGGGGCGGCCTCGGGCCGCAGGACGGTCAGCGGGTGGGGGAAGAAGGCCAGCGCCACGACCCGCCCGCCGGCGCCGGCGTGTTCGCGTGCGGCTTCGAGGAGCGCCGCGTGCCCGATGTGCACGCCGTCGAAGCTGCCGACCGTGATCGCCGTCGCGCCGGGCACGATGGGCCACACTAGCCCGCCGGCGATTGCGACGCCACGGGCGGGCCCTCGACCCGGGCGGGGTTCTCGGACGGGTCGGCTCTGCGGGTTGGGCCGGGCGCGGACCGATCGCGTTCCGCCGCCTGGAATTCGGCGACGACGACGCCTTCGAC
>RFGI01000015.1 GCA_003696725.1 Planctomycetota bacterium
CCGGAGGTTGTCGGGGATGAAGCCGGTGGGATAGAAGACGGGCGGGTCGAAGCCGGTGAAGGGGAGCGTCTGGACGGGCCCCTCGGGCGCGTCGCGCATGGCCGCCCCCGGCGGCGCTGGAATGACGACGCCGAGCCGCGCCCATCCGGGCAGCCACGCCGGCCGCGGCGCTTCAATGGGTGCAGGGCGCGGCACTCGTTCAGACGGGGCTGGGTCGGCCGCGTGGGCCGCGACGCGCGCGATAGGCGCCGCGGCCCGGCTCAAGAGGACCGCGGCGACGAGGGCCAGCAGAAGCGGAACATAAGGACGCATCATGGCGGGCCTCCTGAGCACACCGGGCGTCGGCGGTGCGGGCGGCCGGCATGCCCGGCGTCTTGGGCGGGGGAGGGTCGCTGGGACTGTACGCTGGCGTGGGGGCGCGGGATTCGCCGAGGCGCAGCAAAAAAACCGCCGCCCGGCGCGAGGTGGTGGCGGGCGCGGGCGGCGGTGTGGGCCGGCGTCGCGGTGGGACGTCGCCGGCCTGTGGTGGCTGGGTTGTGAAGCGCCCGGCCGGCGGTGGGCCCGGTCGGGCGTGGGTGAGCCCGGGCGACGCGGGCGGCCCGGCATGTCGAGCGCCGTCGGTGGGGTCGGCGCTCGGCGAGGTGCTCGACCCGCGGGTGGGGGGCGCGTCCGTGCGCCGCCGATCGGCCGAGGTCGCCGGGCTGACGAGTCCGTTCGCGCCGGTCGCGCGCGGTCGCGGGCTCAGGCGTAGGGGAAGGAGCGGGACCTCCGTGTCGGTGTGGCCGGCGTCATCCGTGCGTCGCCGGGTCGGGTTGCGTGGTGATGAGTTCTTACGAAGACTGTCGAGGGCGCAGGTGCAGCGCGGGCGGCGGGGGCGGGGCGCCCTCGGCGCGGGCCATGAGGTCCGGCAGGCTCTTGAACACGTCGTCGACTGAGGCGCGCCAGGCGTCGCGGGCGCGGACCTCCAGCCACTCGCCGGCGCCCAGGAGCACGACCTCGCGGGGCAGCGCGGTCAGCCGCAGGTGCTCCTCGGGCAGGCGGACCCGGCCGGCGGCGTCCATCTCCAGCCGGCGGGCCATGGAGAACAGCCGGACCTGGAGCTCGGCCTGATCCGGGCTGGGCGTGAGGGAGTTGCGGTACTGGTCGGCGCGGGTGTTGAACTCCCGCTCGGTGTATAGCCGGATGCCGCCGGTGGGCCAGGGCAGGGCGACCCACACCCGGCCGCACTCGGTTTCGGACCACTGACTCCTGATATCGGAGGGGATCGCGAGCCTGTTCTTGGCGTCGATGGTGTGCTCGTAGGTTCCGGTCAGATTCACCCGGTTGGCCCCGTTCGCCCATAACGGAGGCCCATCCTACGGCCGGGGGCTCCACAATGCAACACTTTGCCCCACGATTGGGTCCATTCCACACACCGTCCACATTTTTCTCACGAATCTCGGCTCGCACGATCCCCGGTTGCGGTGTGGACACCTCCCCTCCATGAGGTATGGTGAGAGACAGAGAGAGCAGGCCGGCCGGCCGCCCATCGGCGTCGCGTCGGCCGGGAGGAGAGAGCATGGAGTCACGGGGCGTTGCTGGGTGGGTGCGCGCGCTGGGACTGTTCCCGTCGGGGCTGTACGCCATGACGTCGGCGTTCGGCGGGGAGCGGTCGGCGGTCTTGGTGTCGTGGGCGCAGCAGTGCGGGTACGAGCCGCCGATGCTGGCCGTGGCTTCGCCCAAGGGCCGACCGATCGCGCCACTGATCCGGGACAGCCGGGCCTTCGGGCTGTGCGTGGTGCGGCCGGACGATTGTTTCCTGATGCGCACCCTGAGCCGGGAGGATCAGGACCCGTACGAGGCGCTGGATCCGATCCGGTGTGAGACGCTCACCACGGGGGCGCCGCTGATCACGCGTGCGATCGCGGCGCTGGAGTGCGAGGTGGTCCGCCACATTGATCTCGAGGGCGATCACGAGATGTACATCGGGCAGATCGTCGGCGGGCGCGTGTACGACGAATCATCGTGCGCCGCGGCCCATCTGCCCGTCGCCGACGGCGCCTGCGCCGACACCAACGGGTCCGCCCCGGTCCACACCAACGGCGTGATGCCCGTGGATCTGCGCAGCGCGTGAGCGTCCGGGCGATCCGCGCCGACCCCCGCCGGGTTCAGGCCCCGCGCAATCGGCGCCCTACGATGCCCGCGTCATGACCTACGAAGCACGTGGGGCGGTCCGGACGCCGTGGCGCGAGAACCGGCTGGGCTTGGACTATCGGCGGGAAGCGCAGCGGCTGGGACCCCCGCCGGCGCCGATCATCGACGCGCACTCGCACATCCACGGGCTCGACGCGGCCCGCGTGTACCTCGACGCGCGTGAGGCCTTCGGCGTGTCGACGACGTACACGATGTCTTCGCTGGATGAGGCGGAGGGCCTGCGCGATCTGTGCGGCGAGTCGATCCGCTTCATCGCCGTGCCGGAGTTCATGGCCCAGGACCGGCTCCACGCCCAGACGGCCGGGTTCCTCGACGCGATCGAGCGGTTCCACGCGCTGGGCTCGCGGATCGTGAAGTTCTGGACGGCGCCGCGCGGGCGGGACTACGGCGCCGAGGTCGGCGATCCCGCGCTGATGTCGCTCGACCACCCCTGGCGCGTCCGCGCCATGGAGCGGGCGCACCAGCTGGGCATGATGTTCATGGTCCACGTCGCGGACCCGGACACGTGGTTCAGGACGAAGTACGCGGACGCCACGGTCTACGGGGACAAACCGTCGCAGTACGAGCCCCTCGAGCGGGCGATCGCGCGCTACCCGGACACGCCGTGGCTCCTGGCGCACCTGGGCGGCTGGCCGGAGAACCTGGACTTCCTCGACGCCCTCCTGGACCGGCACGAGCGCGTCCACCTGGACACCTCGGCGACCAAGTGGATCGTGCGCGAACTCAGCGCCCACCCGACCGGGCGCGTGCGGGCCTTTTTCGATCGGTGGCGCGGGCGGCTGCTCTTCGGCTCGGACATCGTGACCTTGGACGCGCACCTGGCGCCCGCCGAGGACCCGGCGTTGATCAAGGCCCAGCAGGCCTCGAACCCCGACGAGGCGTTCGAGCTGTACGCCAGCCGATACTGGGCGCTGCGGACGCTCTTCGAGACGGGCTACGACGGCGAGTCGCCGATCGCCGACTCGGACCTGGCCCTCGTCGACCCCGACCGGTACACGGAGGACGACGCGCCCCGGCTGCGCGGGCTGGGCCTGCCGCGCGAGACCCTCGCCGACCTGTACCGCAACGCGGCGGCGGGCCTGCTCGAGGCGTGGGCCCGCGAGCACCCGTAAGGCGGGCGGTACCCTGCCGCGCGTGGACGCGCTGAGGACCTTCATATGGATCGCGCTGGCGCTGGCCGGCGCCGGGACGCTGGCGCACTTTGTCGTGGCGCTGCGCCGGCTGTGGCTCTCGTTGCGCGTCACGCCCAGGCTCGACGGATACACCGATCGTGACGCGGCGGGGCTCGGGCGCGTGTGCGTCATCGTGCCGGCCCACAACGAGGCGCGGGTCATCGAGAGGGTGGCGCTCGCGCTCGTCGCGCAGGACCACCCGGCGCTGCGGATCGTGTTTGCGCTGGACCGCTGCACGGACGAGACGCGGGCGATTCTCGAGCGCGCTGTCGCCGGCGACGGGCGCGTCGAGATCATCGAGATCGACGAGTGCCCGGAAGGCTGGGCCGGCAAGACCAACGCGCTGCGCGTCGCGGCGGAGGAGTCGGCGGCGGCGCGCGACGCGGACCTCCTGCTGTTCCTCGACGCGGACACGGAGCCGGCGCCCAGCTGCGTGCGGGCGGCGGCGGCGCTGCTGGAGGAGGGCGGGCACGATCTGGTCTCGCTCCTGGGACGGCTGTCGTTCCGGCGCTGGTTCGAGCGCGTCGTTCAGCCCATGACCAGCCTGGAGCTGATGCGGCAGAACCCGCTCTCGCGTGTCAACCGCCCGCGCGATCGGACCAGCTTCGCCAACGGGCAGTTCATGCTCTTTCGCCGGTCGGCGTACGAGGCGCTCGGCGGGCACGAGCGGGTCAAGGACGAGCTCCTCGAGGACCTGGCGTTCGCGCGGGCGCTCAAGGCCGACGGGCGGTCGTGGGTGGTGGCGCTGGCCGGGCCGATGCTGCTGGTGCGGATGTACGGCTCGTGGCCGGCGTTCTGCGCGGGGTGGAAGCGGATCTTCATCGAGAGCGTCAACCGCCGGCCCGATCGGCTGCGGGCCTACGCCCGTCGGGTTCGGCTGGCGTACGCCATCGCGCCGGCGCTGTCGCTGATCGGGGTCGTCGCGGCGTCGGCGGCGCTGGCGCGCGGCGCCGGGGGCGCGGGGCCTGTCGTGGCGCTGGCGGCGTGCGCGGGCGGGCTGGGCGCGTGGCTCCTCTTTCTGCTCGGGACGCTGGGCGCGCAGGGCGCGCCGGCCGTGTCGCTCCTGGCGTCGCCCGCGGGCGCGTGGCTGACGGGCCGAATCCTGCGCGGTGCGGCCGAGGATCTCGAGCGCAACCGGGGCGTGCGCTGGGGCGGCCGGCTGTACACGGACCTGGCGCCCCGGACGCCCGCGCGGCTGGCGCGCGACGCGACAGCGGCTACCGTGACCGACGCGTGAAGATCCTCCTGACCAACGACGACGGCGTCGGCGCCCCGGGCCTGGCCGCCCTCTACGACGCCCTGACCGACGCCCACGGGGACCTCGGCGGGCCCGCGGGCGAGCCGGTCTGGCCCTGCGCGCCCCTGACCGTGCAGTCCGCGACCAGCCACGGCGTGACCTTCCACGAACCGCTGATGGTCACCGAGGTCCGGGTCAACGAGCGGATGGGCGGCGTGGCGGTCGACGGCCGGCCGGCGGACTGCGTGAAGCTCGCCCTCTCCTCCCTGTGGCCCGAGGCGTTCGGGCCCGGCGAGGCGCCGGACCTGGTCATCAGCGGGATAAACGCCGGCGCCAACGTCGGGATCAACGTGATCTACTCAGGCACGGTGGCGGCGGCGCTGGAGGCGGCCTTCCTGGGCGTGCCGTCGATCGCGGTGAGCCTGCACCTGGGCGCCGAACCGCCCGACTGGCGCGCCGCGGCGGCCCGGGCCCGCCGGGCGATCGACGCGTGCCTGGCGACCGGCGCCGTCACGGGTCACGCCTGCCTGAACATCAACGTGCCGGTGACGCCCGAGCCCGGCCCGATGCCGCCGATCGCGGTGTGCCCGATGAACACGCACGGGCACGTCGACGCCTACGAGCGGCGCATCAGCCCGCAGGGCGAGGTGTACTACTGGGTGGCGAGCAAGGGGTTCGAGTTCCGCGATTCTGAAGCCGGGGCGGACGTCGACCTGCTGCTTCGCAGGTGCATCACGGTGACGCCCCTGTGGCACGACCTGACGGACACGGCGGCGCTGCCGCGGTGGCGCGAGAGGCTCGGCGGCTGAGCCGTTCGACCGGCGGCGCGTCCCCCGTGCCGGCGCGCCGCCCGGTCGTGTGCGGCGTCGGGGTCCTCAGCCGAGCATGGCCTCGGCCTCTTCGATCTTGGCCGGCAGGCCCGCGCGGACGTCGTCGATCATGGCCGCGGTCAGGCCGAGGTCCTCCGTGACGGCCGGGTCGATGTCGGTGGAGCGGATGTCGAGCCGGAAGCCGATGCTCAGCTCGGCGCAGAGCCGGTCGGCGACGTACACCACCGACGCGAGCGTGCGGTGCTCCTCGCCCAGGCTCAAGGGGTCGTGGTGGCGCCCGGTGACGAAGCGGAACGCCTGGGGGAACTTCCACTTCTCGCACAGCGCCTGACCGAACTCCTGGTGCGTGGCGCCGAAGATCCGCTCCTCGGCGGCGAGCATGTCCTCCTGCGGGACGCCCTCGGCGTCGATGTTGAGGCTGTTGATGACGTCGATGAGCTTCTGCCGGTCGAACTGCATCTCGACCACGATCCCGATGTCGTGCAGCAGCCCCGCGAGGAACGCCTCGTCGGGCAGGCCCAGCCGGAGGTTGTCCGCGATCATCTTGGACGCGACCGCGGCGGCGACGGAATGGCGCCAGAGGTCCTTGGCGTTGAACTGCGGGCAGAGCTCCCCGCCGCGGAACAGCTTGGCGAGGCTGGCGGCGATGGCGATGTTCTTGACCGCGTTGAGGCCCAGCAGCACGATCGCCCGGTTGATGGAGCCGATCTGCCCGGGCAGGCCGTAGAACGCGGAGTTGACGACCTTGAGGATGCGCGTCGACAGGGCCGGGTCGAAGGAGACGACCTGGTGCAGGTCCTGGGCCGTCGACGACGGGTCTTCGACGAGCTCGATGATCTTGAGGGTCGTCTCGGGCAGGGTGGCGATGTGGCTGATGCCCTGCAACGCCTCGTCGAGGACGGGCCGGCGGTCGGCGGCGCTGGCGGTCATTGCGGATCTCCCGGTTGGCCCGGCCGGCGCCGGGGCCCGGGAATCATCGGCCCGTCGGCCGGGCGACTTTGGCCCCGTCGCGGCGCCTCGGCAGGGGCCCGGCCGCGTCAATACGCATTGCGCTTGCGGATGAACCCGGGCCGGGCGGGGTCGATCTCGGCCAGAGCCGCCGCGACGCGCGGGCCGGCGCGCCCGTCGCCGTAGGGGTGATCCAGATCGGCGAGGTCGAGCCGGCGGGCCTCATCCAGCGCCGCGCGCACGTTCTCGGGCGTCGGCGATCGGACATGGAGAACATTCCCGGGGCGCTGGCGCCCGCCCTGCCGTGGTCCGATATCGACCACCGGCACGCGCAGGGCGGCGGCCTCGATCAGACCCGCCGAGGAGTTGCCCACCAGGACCCCGCCCGAAGACGCCAGCCGCTTGAGCAGACCGACGAACTCGGCGCGGGGCAGGTGCTCGACAAACGCCGCGATCTCGCCCCGATCGTGCGCTTCACGCCACACGCGATCGATTCCCGCCCGGCCCGGGTCGTGGTTCGGCGCCAGGGCGAGCGGGCGCACGCCGCGCACGGACTCGAGGATCGCGCGGGCGTCGGCCGCCTCGGCGTCGTCGTCGCGCCCGACGGGGTGCAGCAGGAGCGCCGCCTCCGGCTGGCCCAGCGCGCGCCAGCGCTCGTCCGGCATCGGCTCGTGTCGGGCGAGGTCGTCGATCGCCGGCGAGCCGACGACGCGGACCCGCGCCGGGTCCTCGCCCATCCGGATCAGCCGCCGGGCGGACTCGTCCGTCGCCGGCAGGTGCAGGTGGGCGAGCTTGGTGATGGCGTGGCGCACGGCGTCGTCGGCGATGCCCTCGGCGCGGTCCCCGCCGTGCAGGTGCGCCACGGCGACGCCCGCGACGCTCGCCGCGCCGGCCGCGGCGAAGGCCTCGATGCGGTCGCCCAGCACGACGACCCACGCGGGGCCGAGGTCCGCGATCACGCCGGCGAACCCGACCACGCCACGCCCCAGCGCCGCCGCGTCGGCGAGGCGCGTCCGCGGCTCGTCGCCCTGCATCGGGACGGTCGCGGCGATCGGCCAGCGGGCCTCAACCTCGCGCCCCGTTCGGGCGGCGCCGACCAGGTGCGACCCGGCGACGGCGACGCGCAGGTCCAGCGCCGGATGGGCGTCGACGGCGCGCATGACGGGCTCGAGCAGGCCGAACTCGGCGCGCGACCCCGTCACCACGAGCACACGCCGCGTCATCGCAGGTCGTCCCCGGTGATCGGTGTGTCGGCGGGGATCGCGCGGGCCGTGCGCCGGCCGACGACCTCGCGCAGGCGCCACGGCTCGAGCCCGACGCCGGGCCGTTTGAAGGTCACGTCCTTTGCCGTGATCGTCTCGCCCGGCCCCAGCGCTCGGCGGGTCACGATCGATTGCCGGCTGGCCCGGCGGGTGTCGGCCTCGATGGGGAGCACGGCCTTGACGGACGCGGGCGCCGGCGCATCGGCCGGCGGCGCGTACGCCTGGCGCGCCCGGCGCGCGTACTCGGCGAACCGGTCCGGCTCGAGCGACGCGGCGTGGTCCGGGCCCTCGGCGGCGCGGGAGTGCGTCAGGTGCTTCTCGAGGATCCGCGCCCCGAGCGCCGCGGCGCGGGCGCCGGTGTCGATCTCGCGGGTGTGGTCGCTGTAGCCGACGGGCAGATCCAGCGCCGCGCGGAGGTCGGCCATCCCGCCCAGCGCCGCGTGCTCGATGGGTGTCGGGTAGGCGCTGACGCACTGGAGGAGCGCGAGCCGGCCGCGCGCCGGCGTGAGCCACTCCGCCGCGCGCATCACCTCGTCCATCGTGGCTGCGCCGGTGCTGACGATCATCGGCCGGCCCGTCGCCGCCAGCGCCTCAAGCAGCGGCCGGTGCACGATGTCGGGCGACGCCGTTTTGTACGCGGCCCAGCCGATGGTGTCGGCCTCGGCGACCAAGCCGACGCTGAAGACGGTGGCGATCGCGTCGATCCCTCGGACCCGGGCGCGGTCGGCGACGCGGGCGAGGTCGTCGAGGCCCAGCTCCAGCCGGCGGAGCATGGCGCGGGCGTCGCGCTCGCCGGCGTCGCGCTGGTAGGACGCGAGCCGGGCCGCGGCGCTCAGCAGCAGGTCCGCACAGAACACCTGGACCTTGACCGCGTCGGCGCCGGCGTCGGCGGCGGCGTCGGTGAGCTCCAGGGCGCGCTCCACCGACCCGTCGTGGTTGACGCCGATCTCCGCGATCACATACGGCGGGCGTCGGGGCGCGTCCCACGGGTTCACGGCGCGCACCGCCCGCCCGACGGCGCCGGGATCGCCCCCCGGCCGGCCGCGTGGCGCTCGCGCAGGATCAGATCGGCGACGAGCACGTCGATCGGCGTGTCGATGTCGACGACCTCGCCGGGCCGGGTGGTGACGCCGCGGCGGTCGGCGCCCAGGAAGGCGTGCGGGCCGGACGCGACGCCGGGGATCTCGAGCATGAGCGCCCGCCGCGTGACGACGAGGACGCCCCCGTCGGGGATGTGCGCGGGCGGCAGGTCCTGCCGGCGGTGCACGCCGTGGTTGAGCGTGTCGCCCTCCCACGGGCGGACGGCGCCGGTGGCTTCATCGATCCGGGCGGTCCACCAGGGGTGGAACTTGCCCACGGGCGCGTACGACTGCACCGAGTCGGCGCCGGCGCTCACCAGGCGCTCCAGCGCGCGGTCGATCAGGCCCGCCGGTCGGACCGGGACGTTGGCGTACAGGATCACCACGGAGTCGATCGCGGGGTCGCCCAGCGCGCCGACGGCGTGCCGGGCCGCGTCGTCGACGGCCGCCGTGTCCGTGGCGAGGTCCGGCGGGCGGGCGATCGAGTCCACGCCGATCTGCACGCACCGGTCGATGATGCGCTGGTCGTCGGTGCTCACGGCCACGCGGCCGACCCCCGCCGCGGCCCGGGCGTCGTCGACGGACCACATAAAGCACGGCCGGCCGGCGACGTCGGCGCGGTTCTTCCCGGGGACGCCGGCCGACCCGGCGCGAGCCAGGATAAGCGCCAGGGCGTTCATACGTCAGCGGGAGGTTCGTCGGCGACGGCGACCGTCCGGCTCATGCGAGCGCGCGCCGCGCGGGCGAGGGTGGGGACGGTCAGGGCCGCGCACCGGCCGTCGCGGACCTCCTCGGGCAGGGGGTCGATGCAGGCGGCGCCGGTGACCAACAGCCACTTGTCGTAGAACGCTTCGATCTCATCGAGGGCCGCGGCGCAGCGGGTGATGCGCGGCACGATCCAGGGCGCCTCGAGCGTGGGCCCGTCGTCGCGACCGCCGCGGAGCCGGTCGATCCCCTCCAGCGCCCGGCGGAACACGTCGGCGCCGGTGATCGCGCGGTAGGTCGCGGCACTGTTGGCGTACAGATCGACGCTGATCACGTCCGGCGCCGAGCGCGCCAGCGCATCGAGCACGGCGTCGTCGGCCACCAGCGGCGTCCGGACGTGGACCGCGCCCAGGCCCAGGGCTCGGGCGTGCGCGATCAGGCCGGCGAGGTCCGGGTGGGTGAGCGGGTCGCCGGCGCCGGCGAAAGTGACCGCGGCGTCGGGGCGCGCCCGGGCGATCGCGTCGAGCCAGGCGCGGGCGCGGCCGGCGGGCATGAGCGTGTGCGGGCCGGTCGCGGCGGAGTTGAACGCGGGCGCGACGCCGTGCGGCGGTCGGCCGGCGGCGAGCTCGAGCGTCCAGTCCCACGGCGGCGGGGCCTCGGCGGTGCGCCACGCGGCGACCACGTCGTCGGCGCGCGCCTCGGCGGCGCGCTCGCCCAGGCGCGCGATCACGCCGGCGCCCTCGGGGTCGTCGGCGATGAACCGGGCGACGGCGCCGCGGACCGCGGGATCGACGCGCACGCACGCGTCCAGAGCGATCGGGTCGGCGGCCGGACGGGCCGGGTGGTACCCCAGCAGCCCGCCGATGGTCACGGCCGGGTGATGGGCGTTGGCGGCCTGTTCCTCGGCCAGCCGGCGCCCGACGACGCACGCGCCCAGCCCGGGCGGCGCCTGCGCGAACGCCACCGCGGCCGGGTCGTCGCGCCGGGCGTGCGCGTCCAGCGCCGCGTCGCACAGCGCGGGATCGACCAGGGCCCAGTCGGCGCCGACGATCAGAGCTCGGTCGAGGCCCGCGGCCTGCATCGCGCCGGCCAGGGCGCGGGGCCCGATCGGCTCATCGTACACGCAGAGGTTCGCGATCCCGCCCCGCCAGGACGCCCGGCTCAGGGCCCGGGCCGAGGCGACGGCCGGGCGGCTGAACGCCTCGGCTTCGGTCGCGACGACCTCGGCGTCGATCGACGAGTCGGCGAGCAGGGCGCGGGCGCGGCCCGGGTCGGGCGTCGCGATCACGACCCGGCCGAGGCGATCGCACCGCGCCAGCCGAGCCATCGTCATCGCCAGCGCCTCGCGCGCGTCGGCGCGGCGCGGCGCGCCCAGCCCCGTGCGGCCCGGGTCCAGGGCGACGACGGCGCCGGCGGCTTTCGATCGGCGATGCGCGGGCGCCCGACCGGTCGGCGCGCGCCGGGACGGCTTCGCCGGC
>RFGI01000100.1 GCA_003696725.1 Planctomycetota bacterium
CGCGGCGCCGAAGGAGCAACGTGATGCCAAATCCGCACGACCGCCGAACGTTCATCGCCGCCGCCACGGCCGCGGCGCTCACCGGGCCCGCGATCGCGGCGGCGCAGCAGCCGGGGCGCGAGCGCCGGCGCGCCGAAGCGCGCCGCACGGGCGCCGCCGACGGGCCCGTGGTCATCGCGTCGGGCAACGGGGTGGCGGCCGTCGGCCGGGCCCACGACCTGCTCACGGCGGGCGCGGACCCCTTGGACGCGATCGTCGCCGGGGTGAAGATCGTCGAGGACGACCCCGAGGACATGACCGTCGGCCTGGGCGGGCTGCCCAACGAGGAGGGCGTCGTCGAGCTCGACTCGTGCGTGATGCACGGCCCATCGGCCCGCGCGGGCGCCGTCGCGTCTTTGCGCAACATCAAGAATCCGGCCGCGGTCGCCCGCGAGGTGGCCCGGCGGACGGACCACGTGCTGCTCGTGGGCGAGGGCGCCCTCCGCTTCGCCCGCCGGCTCGGGTTCAAGGAAGAGAATCTCCTGACCGACAAGGCGCGCGAGGCCTGGCTCCGCTGGCGCAGCAGGCTCAACCGCGATGACGATTGGCTCCAGGAGGACGAGTTCGACCTGCCGGCGGTCGGCCGGGGCGCGATGGCCCCCGGCCACGGACCCGGACCCCGGCGCCACGCACGGCCGCTGCTGGCCCTGCGCGATCACCTCGAGACGATCGACGGCGTGCCGTACACCACGGGCACGATCCACTGCTCGGCGCGCACCGCGGGCGGCGACCTCGCCGGCTGCACCACCACCAGCGGGCTGTCGTGGAAAATCCCCGGGCGTGTGGGCGATTCACCGATCATCGGCGCCGGCAACTTCACCGACAACGCCGTGGGCTCGGCCGGGGCGACGGGGCGCGGCGAGGCCGTCATCCAGGTCTGCGGCGCCCACACCATCGTCATGCGCATGGACGCCGGGGACCACCCCACCGACGCCTGCCTGTACGCGCTGAAGACAATCGCGGATCGCACCAAGCCGGCACGCCTCCTGACCGACGACGGCCGGCCCAACTTCCAGGTGGTCTTCTACGCGGTGCGCAAGGACGGCGCGTACGGGTCCGCGAGCATGTGGTCCGGGCGGACGTTCGCCGTCGCCGGCGCGGGCTCCGGGGCGCGGCACGAAGCGTGCGCGTTCCTCTACGAACGATGACCGCCGCGGGCGACCGCCACGCCCGGCAGCGGATCCTCCCGCAGATCGGTGACGCGGGGCAGGAGCGGCTGCGCGCCGGGCACGCGGTCATCGTCGGCGTCGGGGCGCTGGGGACCCACCTCGCCGAGACGCTCTGCCGGGCGGGCGTCGGCCGGCTGACGCTCATCGATCGCGACGTGGTTGAGTGGTCGAACCTCCAGCGGCAGACGCTCTTGACCGAGGACGACGCGCGCCAGGGCGCGCCCAAGGCGGACGCCGCGGCGCGGGCGCTGGGCCAGATCGACGCCGACGCGCGGGTCGAGCCGATCGTCGACGACCTCACAGCGGATTCTGCGCACCGGCTGACGCCCTGGCTCTTCGACCAGGAGCGCGGCGCCGGCGCGGCGGTCCTGCTCGACGGGACGGACAACTTCAGCACGCGGTTCCTGCTCAACGACATCGCGGTGGCGACCGGGACGCCGATGGTCTACGCGGGGGTGGTAGGCGTCACGGGGCTCATGACGCCGATCCTGCCCCACCCCCTCTCCCTCCGGGAGAGGGGGCCAGGGGGTGAGGGGCGCCACGCCTCGATCTCCCTCCGGGAGAGGGGGCCAGGGGGTGAGGGGCGCCACGCCTCGATCTCCCCCCGGGAGAGGGACGACGTGAGCGGCGGTGGCGATCGGGCTTGGGCGCCCACACCCTGCCTGCGGTGCCTGTTCGAGGCCCCGCCGGCGCCCGGGTCCGCGCCGACCTGCGAGACCGCGGGCGTGCTCGGCCCGGCGGTCTCGATCATCGCGGGGTTGCAGGCCGTCGAGGCGCTGAAGATCCTGCTCGGCCGGTTCGACGCCGTCACGCGGGCCCTGATCGAGGTGAACGCGTGGTTGGGGACTCTCCGGCGCATCGACACCGACCGCGCCCGACGGCCCAACTGCCCCTGCTGCGCCCACGGCCGGTTCGAGCATCTCGACGCGGCCGGGCCCGAGGGCTCGGCTGTCACGCTCTGCGGCGCCGACGCCGTGCAGATCACGCCCGCCTCGACCGGCCCGATCGACCTTCGCGCCCTGGCGGGGCGGCTTGCGCCCCTGGGCGACGCCCGCGTCAACGAGCATCTGATCCGCGCACGGCTGACCGAGCCCGGCGTCGAGATCACCGTCTTCACCACCGGCCGGGCGATCATCCACGGCGTGACGGACCCCGCCCGGGCCCGGGCGCTCTACGCGCGGTACGTCGGGACCTGAGCCTGAAGAGCTTTGCGCGGGTCGTCACTGCGCGTCGATGCCGAAGAACCGCCGGGTGTTGTCGTTGATCTGCGCGTGAAAGGAGTCCCAGTCCTCGCCGCGCAGTTCGGCGAGGAAGCGGGCGGTGTCCGCGACGAACTTCGGCTCGTTCGGGCGGACCTTCCGGTGCGGCTCGGGCGTGAGGAACGGGGCGTCAGTCTCGACCATCAGCCGGTCGGCGGGGACCAAGCGGGCGGCGTCGCGCACGGCGCTCGCGTTGGCGAAGGTGACGACGCCGGTAAACGAAATCCAGGCGCCGAAGTCCAGGACCGCCCGCGCGTCCTCGGGCGTCCCGGTGAAGCAGTGGAAGACGTGGCGCTCGGGCGCCACCGGCCCGTCGCGGAGGATCGGGATCAGGTCCGAGAAGGCTTCGCGGCAGTGCAGGACCACGGGCAGGTCGAGCCCGTCGGACTCCATCCAGGCGCCGATCCGGTCGAGCTGCTCGCCGAGGACGGCCCGCTGGAGATCGCGGGGCGGGCGGTCGTAGTGATTGTCGAGCCCCAGTTCGCCCCACGCGACGCACGCCGGGTCCGACGCGACGAGCCGGAGGTTGTCCCAGACGTGGGGCAGGCCGTCGCGCCCGCCGTCGGCGTAGAGCGGGTGGACCCCGGCGGTGCACCAGAGCCGATCGTGAGCCCGGGCCAGGTCGAGGGCGGCCAGGCAGTCCCGGGTGGTGGTGGAGACGGTGACCGCGCCGGTGACGCCGGCGGCACGGGCGTCGGCGAGAACCCCCGCGACGCGGCCCTCGTATTGCGGGAACGTCAGATGGCAGTGCGTGTCGATCATCGGCGGCTCAGGGCAGCGTAGCCGGCCGGGGTCGGGCGGGCCCGCCGCTCACCCCGGGCCCAGTCGGTACAAAGGAGCGTTATGAGCGCCCAACGAACAAGACGGACCGGGATCACGATCGCCCTGGCGCTGGTCGCCGCCGCGTGCGCGGCCGGCCGGGCGTCGGCGTACGTGATCGACGAGTGGTACGTGGTGATGCTCGACGGCCAGCGCGCCGGGTCGATGCACTATCTGGAGGAATCATCCAGCCGCGCCGTCGTCACGATCAACGAGATCCACCTCTCGGTGGCGCGCGGGCCGGCGACGATCGACATCGAGATCACCAGCAAGTTCACCGAGACACTCGATGGCGAGCCGTTCGAGCTCGTGACCACGCAGGCGCTCGGCGCCGACCCCATCACCCGCACGTACCGCTGGCTCGACGATGGCTCCATCCGTGTCACCGTCGAGCAGCAGGGCGAGAGCACGATCCAGACGCTCGACCCGATCCCGGGCGAGTGGCTGACCCCGGCCGAGGCCCGGCGGGTGGTGGCGACGGCGATGTTCGAAGAAGCCGAGACGTTCGAGTACACGATGCTCGACTTTCTTTCCGGCGCCGAGACCGTCCACGTGACCAGCGAGCGGATCGGCGAGCGGCGGGTCGAGCTGCTGGGCAAGACCGTCCCCGCCGTGGAGATCCGCAGCACGCTGTCGAGCCCGCCGGGGATGACGACGACGGAGTTTATCGGCGAGTGGGGCGTGCCGGTCAAGACGACGCTGAGTGTGGGCGGGCTGACGTTCAGCGTGATCCGCACGGAGCCGGAGCTCGCGCAGTCGGACTTCGAGCCGGCGGAGCTGCTGCTCAAGACGTTCGTGACCCCGAGCCGGGCGATCGCCGACCCGCGCCGGCTTCGGGCCGCGACGTACGTCCTGAGCGTGCCGGACGGGACGATGCCCGATCCCATCACCACGTCGGTGCAGCGCTGGGAGCGGCTCGACGACGCGCGGGTCCGCGTGGTGATCGATCTTGACCGGCCTCAGCCCGCGCCGCTCGAGAGCGTGCGCGACACGCGCAGCGCCCTGAGCACGGCGATGATCTCCTGGCGGGACGAGAAGATCCAGGAAGTGGGCCAGCGGGCGATCGCGGGGCATGAGCAGGCGCCGCCGACCGAGCGCGCCGAGCTCGCCCGCCGCTACGTCGCCGCGTACGTGACGGATAAGTCCCTGGACGTCGGGTTCGCCAGCGCCTCGGAGGTCTGTCGCACACGCGAGGGCGACTGCACGGAGCACGCGACGCTCCTGGCGGCCGTCCTCCGCACGCTGGGCTTCCGCAGCCGGGTCGTCAGCGGGCTGATCTACGCCGAGAACTTCGCCGGCCGGTCGCGGATCTTCGGGTACCACATGTGGACGCAGGCCCTCATCAAGGACTCGGCGAACGAGTACCGCTGGATCGATCTCGACGCGACGCTCCCGGCGGACACGCCCTTCGACGCCACCCACATCGCCCTGGCGGCGTCGGCGATGTCCAACGACGAGTCCATCAACTCGATGGCGGCGCTGGCGCCGCTGCTGGGCCGGCTCGAGATCGAGGTCGAATCGGCCGGGCCGGCCTCGCCGTGACCGGGCCTGCGGACGCCCCGCCCCCGCTCCCGTCGCGCCGCGCCGACGGGCACAAGGGGACCTTCGGCACGGTCGCCGTCGTCGGTGGTCAGGCCGGTGGCGTCCGCATGATCGGGGGCCCCGCGCTCGCGGCGATCGCGGCCCTGCGCGCCGGCGCCGGGCTCGCGCGGCTGGTGACGCCGGCGCCGATCCTCGACGCGGCGCTGACGATCGCGCCCTCGGCGACCGGGCGGGCGTTGCCCGTGGACGACGCCGGCGCCCTCGTGCCGCACCTGGCGGCCGAGGCGCTCGACGCGGCGCTGGTCGGGTGCTCGTGCGTGGCGATCGGCCCGGGGCTGGGCGTCTCCGCGGGGTCGGCGGCGCTGGCCCTGCGGTCGATGGGGCAGACGGATCGACCGGTCGTGGTGGACGCCGACGCGATCAACGCGCTGGCTCAGACGCCGGATTTTGCCCGCGATTGCCGGGCGCCGGCGGTCTGGACGCCGCACCCGGGCGAGTTCGGCCGGCTCGCCGGATCGCTGGGGATCGACGCCGACGCCGCGGGTGAGTCGGCCGAGCGTCGCGTCGCGGCCGAGGCGCTCGCCCAGCGGCTCGGCGCCGTGGTGGTGCTCAAGGGCGCCGGGACGGTCGTCACCGACGGGCTGCGGTCGTGGGTCGAGCACACGGCCGACGCGGCGATGGCGACGGCCGGGACGGGCGACGTCCTGACGGGCGTCATAGCGGGGCTCGTCGCTCAGTGGGCGCGGCCCGGCGCCCGGGACGCGGCGCTGGACCTCTACGACTGCGCCCGCCTCGGCGTGGCGGCGCACGCGCGGGCCGCGGCGATCTGGCGCGCCGAGCGTCGGGCGCCCTTCGGCCTGGTGGCGATGGAGCTCGCCGACCTCATCCCCGCGGCGCTGGCAACGATGGCCGGCGCCGGGGCCTGAATCGGCTACGCTCGGCGCATCGACACAGACCCGATCGAACTCGTGCCCACGCCGATCGACACGGACCGCCTGGTGCTGATCGTGACGGGGGCGCACCTGCGCGCCGAGTCCGGCGATCGGCCCATCGCGTACCGCCTGCGTGACGCGATCCTGGACTGGGCGGCGCGATCGGCGCCCGGCGAAACGCCGTTCGACACGCTGGTGTGCTCGGACGTGTGGTGGATCAACAACGAGGAGTTGCAGACGCAGCCGACGATCAGCGTCGGCGGGCCGGGCGTCAACGCCCTGACGGCCCAGCTGGGCGAGGCCGTCCCCGCCGCGTTCGTGATCGAGGACGACCTGATCGTGCAGGTGGATCTCGACTTCGCCGACCCGCGCGCGGTTGTGTGGGGGATGAACCACGCGGCGACCCTCCGCGCCGCCGACGCCTTCGTCGATCGGTACATGGACCTGTACCTCTCGGCGATGGCCGAGCGGCTGGCCGGCTGACGGGCGCGGTCACTTGCCGATGCAGAACGTCGCGTAGATCCGGCCGATCACCTCGTCGGGGCTGACCCGGCCGGCGAGATCGCCCAGCGCGTCGAGCGCCTCGCGCAGGTCCGCGGCGAGCAGTTCGGCGGGGGCCGGGCGCTGGCCCCCAGCGCCGCCGAGGCTCGCGCGGGCACGGTCCACCGCGGCGCTGGCGCGCAGCCACGCTTCGGCGCGGCGCGGCGTGACGAGCGCCCGGCCGGGGTGGAGCAGACCGGCGGCGTCGGCGATCGCCCGCCGCAGCGCCGGCAGATTCGAGCCGTCCAGTGCGCAGACCTCGACAGCCCCGCCGGCGGGTGGGCCCGGCAGGTCGGCCTTGGTCCGGACCCGGATCGCCGGCAGCGCGTCGGGCAGGCCGATCGGCGCCCACGCCGCGTCGGGGTCGCACCACAGCGCCAGGTCCGCCTCGGCCAGCGCCGCCGAGCACTCATCCGACGGCCGGTCGACGCCGGGGAGGTCCACCAGCTCCACGACCAGGCCGCCGGGCGCATCACGCGAGAGGTCCAACGGCTCGACCAGGGCGTCCCGCGTGGCGCCGGGCCGGTCGCTGGTGACGGCTCGCCGACGGCCCAAGAGCGCGTTGAACAGCGTGCTCTTGCCGGAGTTGGGCCGACCCACGAGCGCCACCCGCTGGCGGTCGTCCGCGGCCGAGCCCGGCGCCGACCCGCCCAGCCAGTCCAGCCGGGCGGCGATCTCGTCAATCCGTGCCGCCAGCGCGCCGGGATCGATGAACTCCACGCTCTCCTGGTCGGCGAAGTCGATCCCCGCTTCCACCAGGGCGAGGGTGTCGGCGATCAGGTCGGCGAGGCCGCCGAGGGCTCGGGCGCCGTCGCTGCGGGCCAGCCGACGGGCGGCGGCGAGCTCGGCGTCGTTGCGAGCGGCGATGGTCAGGGCGACGGCCTCGGCCTGGTCGACAGTCAGCCGGCCGTTGAGATAGGCCCGCGCGGTGAACTCGCCCGGCGCGGCGAGGCGCACGCCCGGGCGTGCGATGAGTTGGGCGACCGCGCGGTCCAGCAGCGCGGGGTGACCGGGCAGAAGGAGCTCCGCGGTGTCCTCGCCGGTGTAGGTCCCGGGCCCCGGCGCCCACCAGAGCAGGCATGGGACCGACGGCCCGTTGAGGTCGAGCCGGCCTCGGCCGAACGTGCGAGGCGCCCCCCCGCCGCCCGCGGCCGACGCGATCGAGCGTGACGCCGGGCCGGAGCACCGGACCACCGCGCGGACCGATCGGCCAGGCGCCGACGCGACGGCGACGATGGTGTCGCCCGGGCGCACGGCGTCACCGCTTGCGTTTCTTGAACGATGGGTCGCGCGGCCCCCGCCGGCCCGGCGGGGCGGGGCGCATGGAGCGGAGGCGCTCGGGCCGGGCAGGTTTGGGCTTGGGCTCCAGGTCGAGCCGGTCGATGTGGGATCGGATGTACCGGCTCTCGACGATGCCCAGCGCCGAGTTGGTGATGAAGTAGATCGACAGGCCGCTGGGCGCGTTGTACATGAACACCGGGAACATGAGCACCATCATCACCTTGATGATCTTTTGCTGGGTCTCCTGCTCGGGGGTCATCGACGCGCTGGGCGGCGGCGTCATGTACTTCTGGTGGACGAAGAACACCACACCGAGCAGGATCGGCAGGAGGTTGAGCGACGTGACCCGGCCCATCAGCGGGACGCTGAACCCGGCGCCGATGTCCAGGAACCGATCCGGTGCGCTCAGATCGCCCAGGAACGCCCAGGCGCCGCCGCTGAGCGACTGGAACACGCCGAAGAACGCCGGCTGATGCCGCAGGTCAAACGCGAAGAAGAGCATCGCGTACAGGGCGATCCAGATCGGCGACTGGAGGAACATCGGCAGGCACCCGAGCATGCCGGTGAAGCTCACGCCCTCCTCGCGCATCAGGCGGGCCATCTCTTCGCGGAGCTTCTTGGGGTCGTCCTTGTACTTCTCCTGGAGTTTCTTCTGTTTGGGCGTCAGGCCCTGCATCTGCTTGCTGAAACGCTGGACGGAGATCTGCGAGCGCCTGGTGATGGGGTGCAGGACGCCGCGGACGCACACCACCAGGAACATGATGGCCAGGGCCCAGTCGTGGAACAGGACGTCGTGGAAGAACCCGAGGAAGTGCAGGAGCCCGCGGGCCAGCGGCTGGAACGTGCAGAATGCGCAGGGGCCCCCGAAGTTGAAGACCACGAGCTTCTGCATGCCCAGTGTCGTGTAGACAGGGTCGGCGTTGAGGGTCTTGCGCCATTTCGGGCCCGCGTAGGCGCTCAGCCCGATGTCGAGGGCTTGGCCCCCCTCGACGGTGCGCGGGCCCGAGCGGAACTGCATGATGACCGCGGGCTCATCGCCGGATCCGCCCGGGGGCACCACGACCCGGTCGATCCGGCCCGCGGCGACGGCGAGCCGTTTGTCGATCGCGGCGCCGGCGGCGGCCTGGGACGGGTCCACCGTCGGGTGCGCCACGAACGCGAAGTACCGGTTGGTCATCGCCGCCCAGACGAGCTCCCAGCCGTTGTTCCGGGCGTCGTCGGTGGGCCAGATCCGGCCGAACTCGTCCAGCGGGTTCGAGATGATCTTGGACCGGCGGTGCAGGGCCCGCTCGGTCAGGACCAGCTGCCGTGTGGGGTCGACCGAGGCGCCGGGCAGGTACCCGAAGCGGACCCGGCGGGGGTCCCCGCCGTAGCCCAGCCGGTCGGCGGGCAGGTCCACCGGGCCGTACTGCACCCACTCGACGGTGAGCGGCGCAGCGGTGAGGTTGATCAGACGCTGCTCGATCGTGATGTCGTAGGAATCCGACGCCAGGAGGTACCGCTTCTCGATGCGGGCGACGGGGGCGCCGGCCCCGTCCTCGATCTGGGCCTCGAACGCGCCGGGCGCGGTCTGGCGCCAGATGGGGCCCGCGGTCGTTGAGTAGAGGTCGACGGTCTGGCCGTTGATGATGACGGCGCGGGCGGCGAGGGAGACGACGGCGACGTCCGGGCCGGCGGCGTACGCGACCGTGCGTTTGCGTTGGACGGCGTAATGCTCGGTCTTCTCGGTGGTGGTGTAGAAGCGTGCGAGGGTGATGGATTCGACGCCGGCGCCGGTGGGCGTGAACCGCAGTTCGAGCAGCCAGTCGCCGTCGGGGTCGAGCCCGCCAAGAGGGTCGAAGGCGCCGGGATCGGCGACGGGGCGCGGGCGCAGGCCGACGAGCGTGGACGCCGGGGTGTCGCCGGGCGGCGGGGCCGTGTCGGTGGGGGTCGGCGACGCGTCGGCAGGCTCGGGCGTCGCGGAGACGCCGGGGACCGCCTCGGCGGGCTGATCGGCGTGGGACGGGGCGGTCGCGGCGGGCGGATGGTGCGTCGGCGATGCGGGCCGGCGCGTTGAGGAGTTGATCCCCACGGCGACGATCACCACGGCCGCCAGGGCCAGGACCACGATCGGGACGAGGATCCGCGCGGGGATGTTCTTCTCGGCGGGCATGGTCGGCGGGCCCGGGCTACCGGCCTTCGAGGAGGCGCTCGCCCAGCCAGTCGTTCAGGGCGTCGATCGCGAAGATCATCTCCGCGGTCCGGCGGACGTTGTACTCGACGCGGACGAACTCGACGCGGTCGGGGTGGAGGATGGCGTACGACGCGCGGGGGTCGTGGTCGCGGGGCTGGCCCACGGAGCCGACGTTGACGACGGCCTTCTCCTCGGCGCTGAACGTGTAGGTCATGCCCCCCAGCTCGTCGGGTGGATAGAAGTCCGGCTCGTCGGTGAACACGCCGGGGACGTGGGAGTGCCCGACGATGGCGACGCGGTCGATGAGCTCGAAGATCTGGCGCATCTTGTCCGCCGCCGTCATGACGTCGTCGGGGAAGATGTACTCGTTGATGGGCCGGCGGGGCGAGCCGTGGACCGCCAGGATCGGGATGTCGCTCTCGGGGACGAGCTCGACGACACGGACGCGGAGCCGGCTGAGGAAGTCGTAGCGGCGGGTGCGGGCCTGCTCGTCGGGCTCGGCGTCGAACTGGTCGCGGGTCCAGAAGGCGGCCTGCTCCGCCGTGGGGTTGAAGTTGGTCGGCTCGTAGAGGACGGCGAAGTCGTGGTTGCCGATCAGGGACCACGCGCAGCGCTGGGCGACGAGGTCCACGCAGGGCAGGGGCTCGGGCCCGTAGCCGACGATGTCGCCCAGGCAGATGATGCGGTCGACGCCGCGGCTGTCGATGTCCGCGAGGACGGCGCGCAGGGCGACGGCGTTGCCGTGGATGTCGCTGATGACGGCGGTGGGCACGCGGTCGGGGCTCCGGGGTGCGGGGCGTCGCCGCCGCCGCGGGGTGAGCCGGGCATGCTACGGCGGGTCCGGGCGAGGGGCAACGGCTCCGGGCCCCGCGCGGCGCGAGGAAGAGGGGCGTAGTCGCCCGCGCCGCGCGCCGATAGAGTGTGGCCCGACGCCTGATCGACGGCCCCCCGCCGCGGGTGCCAGGCCCGAGCCTTCCGGAGCGCCTCGACCGATGACCGTCCATTATCAACGCACCCGCGAGATGACCATCGACGAGCTGCTGCTCGAGAACCGGGTGGTCTTCCTGGTGGGCGAGATCAACCAGGCCTCGGCGGCCCGGGTGACGATGCAGATGCTGTACCTGGAGAACCAGAAGAAGGGCCAGGACATCAACTTCTACATCAACTCGCCGGGCGGGGCGGTGGACGACACGCTGGCGATCTACGACACGATGCGGTTCCTGTCGTCGGACGTGGCCACGTACTGCATGGGCCGGGCGTACAGCGGGGCGGCGATCCTGCTGGCCGCGGGCGTCCGGGGCAAACGGTTCATCCTGCCGCACGCCAAGGTCATGATCCATCAGCCCTACGGCGGGGTCTTCGGGCAGACCGAGGACGTCCGCATCCAGGCCGAGCAGATCATCAAAGAGAAGACCGAGCTGACACGGATCCTCTCCCGGCACACGGGGCAGCCCGAGGAGCGGATCCGCGCCGACTCGGAGCGGGACAAGTTCTTCAACGCCGGCGAGGCGAAGGAGTACGGGCTCGTCGACGAGGTGATCCAGCCGCCCGAGAAGGACAAAAAGTGACGCCCCGTCCGACCCGACGCAGCGCAGACCACACAGAGCCAGCCATGTCCACACTCGTCCCCATCGTCATCGAGCAGACCGGCCGCGGCGAGCGCGCCTACGACATCTTCTCACGCCTGCTCAAGGACCGGATCGTGATCCTCGGCGGCCCGGTGACGGACGATTCGGCGAACCTGCTCATCGCCCAGATGCTCTTCCTGGCCAACGAGGATCCCAAGGCGGACATCCACTTCTATGTCAACAGCCCCGGCGGGTCCGTGACCGCGGGGCTGGGCGTCCTGGACACCATGAACTTCGTGTCCTGCGACGTGTGCACGTACGTCATCGGCCAGGCCGCGAGCATGGGGTCGCTCCTGGCGTGCTCGGGCGCCAAGGGCAAGAGGTTTACGCTGACCAACGCGCGGAACCTGATGCACCAGCCGCTCCTGGGCGGGGTGCTCGAGGGCCAGGCGACGGACCTGGAGATCGAGGCCAGGGAGATGCTCCGGCTGCGCGAGCGGCTGTACCGCATCTACGCCGACGCCACCGGCAAGCCCATCGAACAGATCGAGAAAGACTGCGACCGCAACCGCTGGCTCGATGATCAGGAGATGCTCGAGTACGGGCTCGTGGACAAGGTCCTCACGTCGATGCCCCCGCTGGCGAACGCCGCGGGCTCGTCGGAGTGACGCCGAGCGCGCCGATCATGGCGAAATCCGGGAACCCAGTCCGAGAACGGTGCGAACGGCACAGGTGGAGTCGGGGATGGCCACCCCCGACCTCTCCTCCTCAGTGTGCCGCCTTGGGATCCTCCTCCCAGGGCGGTGCAATGCGGGCCGGGCGGGATGTTGGCCCGGCCTCGATCGGTCGTCGGAACGGTTGTCCCGGTGTCGATCTGCGCGTCCCCCTGCTGTTGATCGCCCTGTCCGCGGGTTTCGTCGCGGGGTGCCAGCGAGCCCTGTATCTCCCGAACGACACCCGAACGCCGTACGACCGATACCGTCGTGCGCGAGGCGAGCTGTCGGCGCCGTTCACCGAGGACGAGTACGGCCGGCGCACGCCGAACCTGCGGGAACGGCTCAACCCGCCCGATTAGCGGTCGATCGCCAGGTCCGCAGGCGTCATCTTTTCCACCAAAACAGAAGTGCGTTTGGCGCCTGGTCCGATGAATCGGATACTTCCGTTGATCGCGGCCCACGCGCGAGCCACGCCCATGCGCACCGACCAATCCCCCACCGCCCCGGCCCGGCTCCCGGGCGTGATCGAGCGCCTCTCGCGGACCCAGCGGGTGTGGCTGGCGCTGGTGGGCTCGATGACGTGCGTGGGCGGCCTGCTGCTGGCGGTCGACGGCCGGCCGACGCCGAGCCTCGACGGGGTGGCGCTGGTGGCCACGCCGGCGAGGGCCGCGTCGATCGAAGCGATTTTCAACACGCGCGCGCCGATCGAGCCCGGTCGCTGGGACGGGGTGGTGATCTACGATTCGGGCTCTATGCACGGGTCGGCGGCGTCGATCGCCCAGGAGCACGTCGAGCGCGGGCTGCACGGGCTGGGGTATCACTTCGTGATCGGCAACGGCGCGGGCCTGGACGACGGAGAGCTGCACGTCGGCTACCGATGGCTCGCCCAGGCGCCGGGCGCCCACACGGGCGGGCCGGACCAGGACCGCATCAACCGCCGGTACATCGGGATCTGTCTGGTCGGGGACGGCGACCGCCGGCCGTTCACCGAGCGCCAGCTGAGCCGGTTGAGCGAGCTCCTCACCGCGCTGCGGGACCGCCTGGACATTCCCGAGGAGGCGATCCTGCTGGGTCGTGATGTGGCGCCGACCCGGAGCCCGGGGCGGTTTTTCCCCGCCTCGTTGGCAGGCGTGCAGGGCACGGGAGTCTGAGCACGGTCGGCTTGGGTGGGTCCAACGGCCGTGAGGGCCGATCCGCCGTCCCCCCGCGCGTTGCGAAAGCCGCCTGCCCGGCCGATACTGACGCGTCTGGCCCCGAGGTCCGCCGGGATCCCGGGACATTGCGGCTTGGGTGAGGCGGACGCCGCCCGCCGGCGTGGGGCCGGTGATACAGGTCATCGCGCGGGCCGCCGGGCGATGCGGGGAGCGACGCGGCGCGTGTCGGGACGACGGATCTACAAGAAGGGCGACCGGATCGCCGGCATGGTGGTCCTGGCCGAGCTCGGCCGCGGCGCCGCGTCCGTGATCTATCTGGTCCAGGATCCCAAATCCAAGCAGATCTGGGCGCTCAAGCACGTCGTCCGTGAGACCAAGAAGGACCAGCGCTTCATCGAGCAGACCGAGCAGGAGTACGCCGTCGGGTCCAAGCTCGACTACCCACTCGTGCGACGAGTCGAGCGGCTGATCAGGGCCAGGCGCCTCTTGAGTCTGAAGGAGGTGTACCTCCTGATGGAGTACGTCGACGGCGTGAGCCTGGAATCGGCCCAGCCGGAGACGCTGCCCGATCTGGTCAACGTGTTCAAGCAATCCGCGCAGGGCCTGCTGCACATGCACCAGCGCGGCTTCGTCCACGCGGACATCAAGCCCAACAACATCGTCGTCACAGAGGACGGCGTGAAAATCATCGACCTGGGCCAGTCCTGCCCGATCGGGTTTGTCAAGCCCAGGATCCAGGGCACGCCGGACTACATCGCCCCGGAGCAGGTCCACCGCCAGCCCATCACGCCCAAGACAGACGTGTACAACCTCGGCGCGACGATGTACTGGTGTCTGACCAAGCGGCACATCCCCACGGCGCTGCCCAAGGGCGATTCGCTGGTCACCAGCCTGGACCCGGAGTTCATCGAGCGACCCGAGCCGGTCCGCGCCCTGAACCCCGGGGTCCCGGCGCGGCTGGAGGAACTAGTGGGGGCGTGCGTCGAGCCGGACCCCGCCCGCCGCCCGGCGGACATGGCCGTCGTCGCCGACCGGCTGGACCTCATCCACGCCCAGCTCGTCGCGGACGAGGCCCGGGCCAAGGGCGTCGCCGTCGTTGAGGACGACGAGGAGGAGGACGCCCGCTGACGCCGGCGGACCATGCCCGAGTTCTCCGATCACGACGCCCTCGCCGACCCGCTGGAGGGGCTCGATCCCCGCGACGCCGACGCGGCCTGCCGGCTCCTCGAGGAGGCCGCGACCGCCAACCGCGAGGCCTCATGCCGCGCCGGGTCCGTCGATCTCATCGAACCCCGGGGCGTGCTGATCGCCACGGGCGACCTCCACGACAACCCGCTCCATTTCGCGCGCGTCCTGCGGCTGGCGCGGCTCACCGACGCGACCCCGCCGGCGCCCCGCCACGTCACACTGCACGAGGTGATCCACGGCGTCGCGCCCGCGGGTGTGGACCTGAGCCACCGGGCGCTGCTGCGCGTCGCCGCCGTCAAACGCCGCTACCCCGAGCAGGCGCACACCCTGCTGGCGAACCACGAGCTGGCCCAGATCGTCGGCGCGGGGATCGTGAAGGACGGGGTGCGTGTCGTCGATGCGTTCAACGAGGGCGTCGAGCGGGTCTTCGGCGACGCCGCGGGGCGCGTGCTCCGGGCGATCGGGACGTTCATCCGTTCGATGCCCCTGGCGTTGATCGCCCGACTGGGTGACGGCCGCGGGGTGCTGTGCGCCCACAGCCTGCCGTCGCCGGGCGTGATGGGCCGATTCGACCCCGGCGTGCTGGAGCGCGATCTCACCGAGGCCGATTACGAGCCGCGCACGGGTTCGGCCCATCTGATGGTCTGGGGCCGGGGGCAGACGCCTGAGCAGCTGGGCGTGCTCGCCGAGCGCTGGGGCGTGTCGCTCTTTGTGCTCGGTCACCAGCACGCCGAGGCGGGGTGGGACCTCCTGCCGCCCAACGGGCTGATCCTCAATAGCGACCACGCCCGGGGCGTCGTGGCAACGGTCGATCTGGCCGACCCCCCCGCGCCGGCGGATCTGGCGGCGGCGCTGATCCCGATCGGGCAGTCCGTTTGAGAGCGGTAGGCCGGGCTCACTCCTGAGGGGATCTCCGCATTATGAGCATAGATTTGTGTCAGGTTCGTGCGCACCGAATGCGCAGCCGGTGATCTCACGAGGCGGCCAGTCGCCGTATCTGTGCCGCTCTGGGACACTTGCGCCCACGCGGCCACCTTCTGTCTTGAATATTTTAGTGTGAAGCCCATGCAGGCGCATCGGAGAATCAAAGGGATCGCCATTTGGAGGAATATTCGTTTGGTGATATGATGGTTCGAACTCCGATAGGTCCGAACGCCGACTGAGCCAAGAGCCCGGAGCCACGTCGCTCGTGAGCTTGAAGCGGACAAACCGAGTAGAGCCGGAGACGGCGTTCCGCCTGGAGGATCGTGAGCGGGAGGGCGCCGCGCTCGCTGCGCTCGCGGGCCTGATCGTGTTCGAGACCAGTGCTGAAACGCTCGGCATCGTGTCGAGCACCGCGAGGCACCTCTCAGCCGAGGCTCTCACGGTCGGCTCCGTGGCGGTGTTCCGGGCGCCGACCGGGCAGATCGTCGAGGTCATGGCGGCCGCAACTTGGCAGGGCGTGCGCGACACGACTGACCCGTTGGTCTGTGCGTTGTGCGCCGATGCGGATGGTCGAGCGGCGCCGTGCGCCTGGACGATCGACAGCCGCTGCGACAAGCACCGATCATCGATGGGTCTGTTCGCGGCTGCGCGCGCTGTGACGCCGATGCGCGGCGACGATGCGTTCGTGGTTGTGGAACTCTCCGGCCGCACCGCCGGCTGGCGGGCGACGCCGGCTCACTTGCGCCGGTGCCTGTTCGCGGCGGCTGTCACGGCCGAGGCGATCGACCGCCGCGTGCAGCGGCCGGGGTCGGCTCGGGACGAGCTCCTCGACAGGCTCACGCGCGCGCAGCGCGCCGTCGCCCTTCGGTTGGTCGCCGACGCTCGCGAAGAGGACATCGCGTCGGCCATGAACCGCAGCCCGCACACGATCCACGATCACATCAAGGGCGTGTTCAAGGCGTGGAACGTGCACACCCGGGCCGAGGCGCTGTGGCGCTGGAGCGACCCGCTGCACGCGCGTTGGGCTGAGAGGGACCGGGCGCCCGGCCGATGCACCGCCTGACCGCCGGCGCCGCGCCCGCCCAGTCCTGAGCCTCTAGAATCGTGGTCATGCCGCACGACGACCCGATCGCTTCGAGCGTGGAGGCGCTGATCCGCCGCCGGGACCCGGCCGTCGCCGACGCCGTCGCCGCCGAGGCGGACCGCCAGGCCTCGACGATCGAGTTGATCGCCAGCGAGAACCATGTCAGCCCCGCCGTCATGCACGCGATGGGGACCTGCCTGACCAACAAGTACGCCGAGGGCTACCCCGGCGCCCGCTACTACGGCGGGTGCGAGCATCACGACGCGATCGAGACGCTCGCCCGCGACCGGGCCCGCGAGTTGTTCGGATGCCGGTTCGCCAACGTCCAGCCGCACTCGGGCGCCCAGGCCAACGCCGCGGCCATGATGGCGCTCATGGCGCCCGGCGACACCTTCGCCGCCCTGACGCTCAAGGACGGCGGGCACCTCTCGCACGGGATGAAGATCAACTTCTCCGGCGTGTTCTTCAACCCCGTCTTCTACCCCCTCCACTACGACGGGGCTCACCCCGACTTCGAACGGATCGATTACGACGCCGTCCGCGCCGTGTGCCTGGAGCACCGCCCGAAAGTGATCCTGTGCGGCTACTCCGCGTACCCGCGGGTGATCGACTTCGC
>RFGI01000101.1 GCA_003696725.1 Planctomycetota bacterium
CAGATCATGGCCGACGAGCGCGGGCTCACGGTCGATGTGGAGGGGTTCGAGCGGTTGATGGCCGAGACCCGCGAGCGGTCCCGCGCCGGCGCCGCCGGGGGTGAGCACGACCCCGCCGCGGCGCTGACCACCGACGCCGTCGCGTCGCTGCAGAGGCTCGGCGTCAAAGAGACCGACGACTCGGCGAAGCACGAGCCGGAACTGAGAACCATCGGCGCCACGGTCCGCGCGATCTGGAACGGGTCGGACTTCGACGAGGACGCGACCGCGGGCACGGCCCGCGCGGCGGACCGGATCGCCGTCGTCCTCGACCGGACCAGTTTCTACGCCCAAGCCGGCGGACAGATCGGGGACGCCGGCCGGCTCGTCGTGACGCGCGAGGCCCGCACCAGCGCCCGCGATGCGCACGAGGGGGGCGAGTTCATCGTCGAGGACACGCGCGCCGCCGCCGGCTACGTCCTTCACATCGGGCGGGTGCGCAAGGGCGAGATCCGCGTGGGCGACCGCGTCGAGTGCCGGCTGGACAAGCCCCGCCGCCGGCGGATCATGGCCAACCACACCGCGACTCACCTCCTGAACTTCGCCCTGCGCGACACGCTCGGCGAGCACGTCGATCAGAGGGGCTCGCTCGTGGCGGATGACCGGCTGCGGTTCGACTTCAGCCACCCCGGCGCCGTCACGCGGGATCAGGCCGAGAGAATCGAGCGTCTGATCCGCGAGCGGATCGCGCAGGATCTGGAGGTGTTCGCGGCCGGGGCGCCCCTGGGCCGAGCCCGGCGCATCGCTGGGGTTCGCGCCGTCTTCGGCGAGACGTACCCCGACCCGGTCCGCGTGGTGTCGATCGGGGCGCCGGTCGAGGCGATGCTCGAACACCCCGACGACGACCGGTGGCGCGCATACTCGGTGGAGTTCTGCGGCGGGACGCACGTCGCGCGGACCGGCGCCATCGCGCACGTCGCCATGATCAGCGAGGAGCCCGTCGCCAAGGGCGTCCGGCGGGTCGTGTGCCTGACGGGTGACGCCGCCGCGGACGCGATCGAAGCCGGCGCGGCCCTGTTGCGGCGTGTCGAGTCCGCGTCCGCGGAGGAGGGCGGGGCGCTCGTCGCCGCGGTTCAGGCCCTGACGGCGGAGCTGGACGAGGTCGCCGCGCCCGTCACGGATAAGGCCGCGGCGCGCGAAGCGCTCGAATCGCTCCACGACCGGGTCCGCGCTGCGCAGAAGCGAGCGCAAGCCAGCGGCCGGCAGTCGGCGGTGGAGCAGGCGCGTCGGCTGGTCGCGGGCGCGCCGCCCGGCGATCTCGTCGGTGAGATCGATGCCGGCTCGGACCGGTCCGCGCTCCTGGCGGCGCTCGACACGGTGCGCGCCGGCCGGCCCAGCGATGCCGCGATGCTCCTCTCGGCGGATCGCGACGCGGGCAAAGTGACCATCGTGGCGAGTGTCCCCGAGGATCGGATCCGGGCGGGGCTCAACGCGGGCCAGTGGGTGCGCGCCGCGGCCCAGGCGTGCGGCGGCAAAGGCGGCGGCCGGCCGGACTCGGCGCAGGGCGGCGGAACCGAGCCAGACAAAATCGGCGACGCGATCCGGGCGGCTCGCGCGTTCGCCCAGGACCACGCCTGAACGTGGCGCTATCTGGGGATCGGTCGGCCGTGCGGGTCGTGGTCGGCGTCGATCGTGGGTTCGATGGCCCGGTCGCCGGCGCCGCGGGCGTGCTCGAGACGCTCGGCCGGGCCGTGGACATGGTCCGGACGCGCGCCGTGCTCGACGAGGTACGTCTCCCACAGCCTGTGCCGCCGGACGAGTGATCGGGCCGCGTCTCGGCCGGCGTCCGTGAGTCGGCATTCGCCGTTCCGGATCGACACCAGGCCCCGGCGCACCGCGCCGCGCAGGCCCAAACGCCCGGCGAGGCCCGCGTCGAGTGTCGCCAGCAGCGCGACTCGCGGGAGCCCGCCCAAGCCCTGTTCCTCGGCCCGGTGCAAGAGCCCCAGGGCGTCCTCGCGGGCGACCTCCACGGCGAGCCGGAAGAGGCGCAGCCTTCGCGCCACCACGCCGTGCCTCGGCGCCGCGATGATCGCCAGCGTAAGCGCCGCGCCGAGCGTGACCGCGACGGACCCCGCCGCGTTGAGCGAGTGCTCGGCGCCGAGCCACAGGGGCGCGTGCGCGCCCAGCGTGTACCCCGCGACGCTGGCGCCGACCGCCACCGCGACGCTCACCAGAAGCTGAGAAAGCAGCCGATCCGTGAGCAGGCGGGCGCACGCCGCCGGGCAGATGATCAGGGCGATAACGAGGATGGAGCCGACGGCCTCGAACGCGGCGACCGCGGCGACCGCGACCACCGTCATCTGGGCGTAGTGCAATAGCCGAGCGCTGAACCCGAGCGTCGTCGCCAGGGCCGGGTCGAACGCGGCGATGCGCAGCTCCTTGTAGAACAGCGTCACCAGCAGGATCACGCCCCCGGCGGCCAGGGCCAGCGTCCAGACCTGCCGCGGCGCCTGGGACAGGGCGCCGAACGTCAGCAGGTCCGCCGTCTGGCGGGGCGGGAACCAGAAGATGGTCTCGAGCTGCCCGTACAGGACGCACTCGGCGTCGAGGTCGGTCTGGTGGGCGGCGGCCTGCTCGAGCATCAGCACGCCCAGCGCGAACATGATCGAGAAGGCGACGCCCATCGCCGCCCCGGTCTCGACGCGGCCCAGCCGGCGGATCGTCTCGACGAGGAGCACGGTGACCACGCCGCTCGCCGCGGCGCCGAGCGTCATCACCAGGGGGTGCCGGGCCTGATCCGGCCGGCCCAGCGCCATCATCACCAGGAACGCCAGCACGATCCCGGGCAGGACGGCGTGAGCGATCGCGTCGCCCATCAGGCTCAGCCGGCGCAGGACCAGGAAGTTGCCCATCAGCCCGCACGCCACCGACGCGAACACCAGGGCCAGCAGCGCCGGCAGGTCGAGCGAGACGAACGTGTAGAGCCCTTCGCTCACGCCGCGGCCCCCTCTGGTGGCGCGTCGCGCCCGGGGAGAGTGGATTCGAGCTCCGCGACGATCTCGGGAGAGAGGATGTGTTCGACGAGATCGGCCGAGTAGTCGACGTGCGAGGGGGCGACGTCCGCGTAGCGCGTGAGGTACGCCTCCCACAGGGCGCGGGTGCGGGCCAGCCGGTCGGTGGCGGCGCGGCCGGCGCCGGTCAGCGTGACTTCGCCATCGCGGACGCGCGCCAGCCCGCGCCGAACGAGGGACCGCGCCGTCAGCCACGCGGTCAGGGCGCCCCAGCCGCGGGCCCGGGCGATCTGGTTGATGCGGACGGCGCCGGGCCCCGCCGAGGAAAGCCGGCCGACCTCCAGGAGCATGTGGTCGCGGGCGATCTTGGCCCGGAGCCGGGCGGCGCGGGCGGCGCCCGCGACAACGCCCCGCGCCGGCGCCGCGAACATGCTCACGACGAACACCGCGCCCGAGACCAGCACGATCACCGACCCCACCGGCAGCCGGGGCAAAAGCGCCGAGGCCGACGCCCCGAGGTGGCCGCTGAGGGCGCCGATGATGCCCGCGATCAGGGTCATCCGCCAGAGCCGCTCGGTCCAGAACCGGGCCGCGGCCGCCGGGATGATGAGCATCGCGACGACCAGGATCAGGCCGACGGCCTGGAGCCCGATCACCGTCACCAGCACGACCAGCGACATCATCGCCAGGTCCACCGCCGAGACGGGCCACCCCTGCACGCGGGCGAAGGCGTCGTCGAACGCGACCAGTGCGAATTCCTTGAACAGCAGGGTGGCTGCTGCGGCGGCGATCACCGCGACGGCGCCCATCAGGACCGCGTCGCGCACGGTCATGGCGGCGGTCTGGCCGTAGATGAAGGTCGCCAGCCCGGCCTGCCCCCCCGTGGGCATGGTCTGGATCCAGGACAGCAGCACCACGCCGGCGCCGAAGAACACGCTCAGCACCGCGCCGATCGCGGCGTCCTCGGTCAGACGCGTGTGCCGGACGATCAGCTGCACGCAGATCACGCCGGCGACGCCCGTCAGGGCCGCCCCGGGCAGGAGGACGGCGAGGCTCTTGCCACCGGCGCCCAGCGCCGCCGCGACGATGAACGCCAGCGCCACCCCGGGCAGCGTCGCGTGGGCCAGCGCATCGCCCATCAGGGCGCGCTTGCGCAGCAGGGCGAACGTGCCCACGACCCCTGCCGCGAAGCCCAGCAACGCCGTGCCCGCGACCACCACCGCGGCGTTGAACCCGGCCTGAAGCGTGACCGTCCGCCACACCTCGCCCACCGTGGGCCACTGCATCGACACGTCGGTGATGGACGCCGGGGCGTGGTGCATGGGGGACGCCGGTCAGGAGGCGCGGCGGTCGGCGTGAGCCAGGGCGTCGGCCGCTTCGGACAGGGCGGTCAACCGTCCGCCGTAGGTCTTGACCAGGTTCTCGCGGGTGAAGACCTCGGCGACCGGCCCGTGCGCCACGACGCGCATGTTCAGCAGGAGGGCTTCGTCGAAGTATTCCGGCACGGTCTGGAGGTCGTGGTGGACGACGATGACGGTGCAGCCCTGGGATTTCAGGTCGCGCAGAACCTCGACGATGGCGCGCTCGGTGGCGGCGTCGACGCCCGCGAACGGCTCGTCCATGAAATACAGGTCCGCCTCCTGGGCCAGGGCTCTCGCCAGGAACACGCGCTGCTGCTGGCCGCCCGAGAGCATGCTGATCTGCCGGTTGGCGTACTGGCGCATCCCCACGCGCTCCAGGCACTCAAGGGCGGCCACGCGGTGCGCGCGGGTGACGGGCCGGACCCAGCCGATCCGGCCGTAGCGCCCCATCGCCACCACGTCGAGGGCGCTAACGGGGAAGTCCCAGTCCACGCTCTCGCGCTGGGGGACATAGCCGACCCGACGGCGGACCCGGCGGTAGGGCTGGCCCCAGAACTCGACCCGGCCGGCGGCGCGCGGGACCAGGCCCAGGCAAGCCTTGATGACGGTGCTCTTGCCCGCGCCGTTGGGCCCCACGATCGCCACCAGCGACCCGACCGGCGCGTCGTAGTCCACGTCCCACACGACCGGCTTGCGGTGGTAGGCGACCGTCAAGGCGTGGATCGAGAGCGGGCTGTCGGCGCTGTGCTCGGGTCGGGTCGAGAGTGGCGCGTCGGCCTCGGCGGGCCGGGGATGAGCGAGCGCGGCCGTCACGGCGCCGTGCCCGCGGGGGCCGACAGCCGGCCGTTCATGCCGCGCTCCGGGGCGCTGCCGCCCAGCGAGCGGACGATCGTGGTGACGTTGTGGTCGATCATGCCGACGTAGGTCCCCTCGTAGGTCCCCGGGGCGCCCATGGCGTCGGAGAAGAGCCGGCCGCCGATGACCACGCGGTGGCCGCGGCTGCGGGCGCCGGCGACCAGCGCCTCGACGTTGCGGGCGGCGATGGTGGTCTCCGCGAAGACGGCGCCGATCCGGCGCGCCACCAGGAGGTCCACGATGCGCTCGATGTCCTTGACGCCCGCCTCGGACTCGGTGCTCAGCCCCTGGATGCCGACGACCTCGTAGCCGTAGCGCCGGCCGAAGTAGTTGAAGGCGTCGTGCGCCGTGACCAGCACCCGCGCCGAGTCCGGCACGGTCGCCAGGGCCGATTCGCAGTACCGGGCGAGATCGGCGAGTTCGGCCAGGTAGGCGTCGGCGTTGGCTCGGTACACCTCGGCGCCGGCGGGGTCGAACTCGATCAGCTTGTCGCGCACGACCACCACGGCCCTGGTCCAAGCCTCCGGGTCCATCCACACGTGCGGGTCGTACAGGCCCGCGAACTCCGGCGGCTCCAGGAGAAACGATTCGTCGATCAGCTCGGTGACGGCGTACACCTTCTTACCGGCGACGGCGACGCGGATCAGGGCGTCGGTCATCTTGCCTTCCAGGAGCAGGCCGTTGTAGAAGACCACGTCCGCGCTGGTGAGCCGCGCGATGTCCGAGCGCGTGGGCTTGTAGAGATGGGGGTCGACGCCCGGGCCCATCAGGCCCGTCACGCGGGCTCGGTCCCCGGCGACGCGGGTCGCGGCGTCGGTGATCATGCCGGTGGTGCAGACGATGTCGTACGGCTCGGCGGCGGCGCGGTCGGGGGCGATCAGCGTGACCGCCGACAGGAGCAGGACGCCGAGGAGCGCGGCCCGGCCGCGCGGTCTGAGTCGAGACAGCATGTGGAAGCCTCCAGGTCGGCCCGGTGTCGCCGGGCCGCCGAAAGTGTAGCCGTGACTACATTAGCGGGCCCGGCGGCGCTTGTCCACCCACGTCGGTCGAGGGTGGACGCCCCGTCGTCGGGGCGACGCGCCGCGGCACGCGCCCGGCGGGGTCAGACCTCCATGATCTCGGCGCTCTTGGCGGACACCAGCTCGTCGACGGCGCCCTCGCGGGCTTTGAGAACCTCCTGGATCTCTTTCTTGAGCGTCTCGATCTCGTCCTCGGGGTAATGAGAGTCGCCGGCCTTGAGCTGGTCCGCCTGCTTGTTGGCGTCCCGGCGGACGTTGCGCAGGGCGACCTTGGCCTCCTCCGCGATCTTCTTGACGTGGGCGACCAGCTGCTGGCGCCGTTCCGTCGACAGGGCGGGGATCACGATGCGGATCTGCTTGCCGTCGATCTGCGGGTTGAGCCCGAGGTCGCTGGCCTCGAGAGCCTTGCGGATCTCGCCGATGGCGCCGGCGTCGAACGGCTTGATGAGGATCTGGGTGGGCTCCGGCACGCTGATGGCGGCGAGCGCCTTGAGCTCCGTCGGCGATCCGTAGTAGTCCGCCTTGATGTACTCGACCAGGGCGGTCGAAGCCCGGCCGGTGCGCACCCCGCGCAGCTCGCCCTTGAGGTGCTCGACGGCCTTGTCCATGCGCGCCTCGGCGTCTTTGAGGATCGAATCGGGTGTCATGGGCACGGCTCCATCGCGCGTCGTCGGGAGGCCGACGCTTCGCGGATCAGTCCGCGAGTGTACCGCGGGAGCCTCTCACGCGCAGCCGGTGGGCGTCACGGCGGGCACGACGCGACGGCGAGCGCGTCGAGCCGCCGGCCGTCGCCGGTGAACCGGGCAAAGTCGATCTCACCGACGCCGGAGATCAGGAACGGGTCCGGCGCCGGCGTCCCGGCGGGAAAGATCTCGACCGGGTCGGGCCCGAACTGAGCGACGGTCAGAGGATCACGGACCAGCACGCGCACGGCGCGCGTGGTCGGGTCAATCGGTGAACCCGGCGCGAACTCGACGATGATCTGTGTGGGAACGCCGGGATCGATGGCCTTCTGTGTGCTGAAGCCGTTGACGATGAGCGGCCCCGTGCCGCCCGTCGACGGATCGATGGGTGCGGCCAGCCGGATGAATGTGGCGCCGGACGTCAGGCTCCCGATCTCCGTCGTCCTCGACGACACGCCGCCCGCAGCCGAGGGGTGTTCCTCGAATGAAACGAACAGGGGCACGGCGCCGAGCATGACCGGATCGCCGACCCACTGCGCCAGGGCCGACGCCGGCGGCTGGCCCAGCGGGGGAGCCGGACCGAGATCGGCGACGTTGTTCGCGCTCGGTGCGCACGGGCCCCACAAAGTCAGAACCACGGAGATGTCTACGCCGTTGACGACGCCGTCGCCGTTGAGGTCGCCGGCGGGCCCGGCGGAGTTCCAGGCGTTGAGAATCAGGGTGATATCCGTGCCGTTCACGAGCCCGTCGGCGTCGAGGTCCGCCCGGCACGGGACGGCCTGGGCCGCGATGGTCGCACCGGCTGACGCGCTCCACGTCAGCGGCCCTGCGGTGCGCCCGTCCAGCTGTGAACCCGGCGTGCCGGACTCGAAGTCATCGCCGACAAAGAGCGTGCACGGCGGGCCCCCGGCCGGCGAGGCCGAACAAACCATCAGGACGCAGAGCATTGACACAACACAGGAGCGGGTCATCGCGCAGCCCCAGCGGCCACACCGCCTCCCTCAGCAACCAGATGATAGTTGTCTGAGCGACGCCGAGAAAGCCTGAGCCGTGAACACGAGCCGCGCCGCCCCGGGGTCCGTCAGTTAGTCGGAGCGGCGGCTGGCCTTGACGATCCGGCCCAGGATTTCGGCGGTCAGGTCCGACGGCTGGCCCTGGAAGCGGACGATCCCGTCCGGGCTGACGACCATCATGTGCGGGATGCCGATCACGCCCACGGCCGTCTGCGTGCGGGCCATCGGGTCCACGCCGATCGAGTACTCGATCCCCGAGCGGCGGAGGAACGAGCGCACCGTGCCGAAGTCCTCGTTGGACAGCCCCACGACCACCACGTCGTCGCGGAACCGCGTGGCGAGGTCGTTGGTGTGCGGGATCGAGGCGATGCACGGCCCGCACCATGTCGCCCAGAAATCAACCACCAGAACCTTGCCGGCGAGGTCGGGTTGGTCGGTGAGCCAGGTCTGCACCTCGAGCGGGGGCGCGGGCCGGCCGCGGATGTCCGCCGCAGCCACGACGGGGTTGGCGTAGGGCGGGTATCCGTCATCGCCGGCGGCGCGGGCGCGTCCTCCGCGAGGGGCGGCGGCGGCGCGTCGGGGTCGAACCGCTCGTGCATCGCGGCCTCGATGGCGGCGTCGATCCCCCGGCCGTTGAACCCCCAGGCGCGCACAGCGCCCTGCCGATCGATCACGATGTTGAACGGGTGCAGGTCGGCCCGAACGAAGCGCGTCAGCAGGCCTTCTGTGTCGATCGCGGTGGCGACTTTCATGCGCTGCATGCCGACGAATCGGCGAACGGTCTCGGCGTCGCCGGGCGTGTGGACCGCGACGACGGTCAGGTCATCGGCGCCGAACCTGAGTTGCGACGCGGCCACGCGCTGCTGCCAGGAGCGCGAGGAGACGGAGCCCATGTCCCAGAACTGGATCACGACCACCTTGCCGCGCTGGGCGCCGAGGGAGACCGGCCCGCCCTCGAGCCACTCCAGACCCGCGAACAGTTCGTCCGGCAGGCGCTTGTCATAAATCTGGAGCATCCGCTCGTGCTGCTCGGTGGTGACATCGTTGTCCATGTTGATGGGCGTCGTCACGGGCCCGCGGTGGGCGCCTTGCGCGACCGCGTCAGCGGCGAACGCGGGCGAGATCACGCCAGCGAGCGCGAGGACCTGGATCCAGCGGCGACGGTGTGGCATCGGTGCTCTCCGAAGGTGGGCGAGACAATCGCCCGACATGGCCGGTTCAGTATTCGGGGCCAACCCGCCCGGGGCAACACCTGATGCGGGGATCGGGGCGTGATGCTCGGCGATCGGTGGTTCGGGTTCCGATCGAGCGGCGCCGTATAGTGAGGATTCTTGGCTATCGGACGGTGTATCGGGAGGGTGAATCGGCGGTCATGGCGTCGCGACGGAGACTGGTCGTCGTCAGCAACCGGCTGCCGGTCCGGCGCGTCCGGCGGGGGGGATCCACGGCGTGGGAGCAGAGCCCGGGCGGGCTGGTGACGGCTCTGGCGCCGATCCTGAAGTCGGCCCGCGGCGCCTGGATCGGGTGGGCCGGGGGCTCGGGCCGGGCGCCGGCGCCGTTCACCCTCGAGGGCGTGCGGTACACGCCGGTTTCGCTCTCGCGCGGGCAACTGGAGGACTTCTACGAGGGGTTCTCGAACCGGACGCTGTGGCCGCTGTACCACGACGCGGTGCGGGCGCCGGAGTTCCGCCGCCGGTGGTGGTGGCCCTACGTGGACGTGAACCGCAAGTACGCCGAGGCCGCCGCCGCCACGGCCAAGCGCGGCGACCTGGTCTGGGTGCACGACTATCACCTGCAACTGGTCCCGGCGATGCTGCGCGAGTTGCGGCCGGACGTCCGTATCGCGTTCTTCCTGCACATCCCGTTCCCGCCGGACGAACTGTTCGCGCACATGCCGTGGCGCAGCCAGATCATCGAGGGTCTGCTCGGCGCGGACCTGATCGGGTTCCAGACGCCGACGGGCGTGCGGCACTTCATGGCGACGGCGCGGCGCGTCGCGGGCGTTCACGGCTCGCGCGGGACGCTCAGCACCGGCGGGCGCCATGTGAGGGTCGGGGCATACCCGATTTCGATCGACTTGGCCGCGTTCGACCGGCTGGCGCGGGCGCCGGAGACGGCCGCGCGCTTGCACCGACTGCGCGTCCGGCTGGGGCGCGACCGCCGGGTGATCCTGGGCGTGGACCGGCTGGACTACAGCAAGGGAATCGACGCCCGGCTCAAAGCCGTGGCGGAGCTGCTCACGAGCGGGCGGGCGACACCGGCCGACACGGTCTTCGTGCAGGTCGCCGTCCCCAGCCGGGAGTCGGTGAAGGAGTACGCCGAGCTCCGCGAGGAGGTCGAACGCCTCGTGGGACGCATCAACGGAGAGTTCGGCGAGCCGGGGCTGGCTCCGGTGCATTACCTGCACCGGGGATTGCCCCAGGCCGAGCTGGTGTCGCACTACCTCGCGGCCGATGTGATGCTGGTGACACCCTTCCGCGACGGGATGAACCTGGTGGCCAAGGAGTACGTCGCCTGCCGCACGGACGACACGGGCGCCTTGGTGCTCAGCGAATTCGCGGGGGCGGCGCACGAGCTCAAGGCGGCCCTGATGGTCAACCCACACGACGTGGACGGGCTCGCCGCGGGGATCGACGCCGCCCTGCACATGCCCCACGCCGAGGGGGCCAGGCGGATGCGATCGCTGCGGCGAGCGGTTCGGCACAACACGGTCTTCGACTGGGCCGATGAGTACCTTGGCGCCGCATGGTCGTGACGGAGGACCCCCGCATCTCGGAATCGCTGGAGCGCTTGGCGCGGGCGCCCATCCTCCTGGTGGCGACGGACTACGACGGGACGCTCGCGCCGATCGTGCCCGACCCGGCCAGCGCGGCGCCGCACCGCGAAACCATCGTCGCCCTGCGGGCCCTGGCGTCGATGCCGCAGACCCACGCGGCGATCATCTCCGGCCGGGCGCTGGCCGAGCTGGCCAGCCTGTCGGGCGCCCCGGATGAGATCCACCTCGTCGGGAGCCACGGCTCGGAGTTCGACGCGGATTTCACCCGCTCGCTCACGCCCGAGCAGGAGGCCGTCCGCGACCGCGTGCTCGGGGCGCTCGAAGAGATCGCCCGAGCGGGCGACGGCTTCCTCGTGGAGCGCAAGCCCGCGAGCGTCGCGTTCCATTTCCGCAACGCCGACGAATCCGACGCCCGCCGCGCGCTCAAGGAGATCCGCGAGGGGCCGGCGTCGATCCCGGGCGTCTATCTCAAAGACGGCAAGAAGGTGATCGAGCTGTGCGTCGTCGAGACGAACAAGGGCCGAGCGCTGGAGACGCTCCGGCGTCGGCTGGGGGCCTCGGCGGCGCTGTTCATCGGCGACGACATCACCGACGAAGACGCGTTCGCCACGCTCACCGGGCCGGACGTGGGCGTGAAGGTCGGGCCGGGTGAGACCCGGGCCGCGCTGCGCGTGGATGACCCCGAGGCGGTGGCTCGGCTGCTGGCGAGGCTCGCCGAGCTGCGCGCCGACTGGCTCGCCGGCGCCGAGGCCGTCCCCATCGAGGAGCACGCCCTGCTGTCGGACCTGCGATCGGCGGCGCTGGTGACGCCGACGGGCCGGGTCGTGTGGATGTGCCTGCCGAGGATCGACTCGCCGGCGCTCTTCGCAGAAATCCTGGGCGGGCCCTCGGCGGGGCGGTTCGCGGTCGCCGACCCCGCCGGCGCCGAACCGACCGATCAGCGGTACGACGACCATTCCGTGACGCTGATCACAGCCTGGCCCGGCTTCCGCGTGGTCGATTACCTCGATTGTTCCGGTGGGCGCTGGCGCCAGCGCGCGGGTCGGTCGGACCTGGTCCGCGTGATCGAGGCGACAGGTCGAGCGCCCGCGCGCGTGCGCATCGAGTTCGCGCCCCGGCTGGACTTCGGCCGAGTCCACACCCGGCTCGTGCGGCGTGACGACGGGCTGGAGATCGCCGACACGCACGACCCCGCGGTGCTGCGGGCGCCGGGCGTGGCGTGGGAGATCCTCGACGAGGGGCCGCATCACACGGCCGTTGCGGATGTGGAGGTGGCGCCCGGGGCGCCGGTGACGCTCGAGTTCCGCTACGGGACGGGCAACCTCAGGCCGAGCGTCGCGCCCGAGCCCAAACGCCGCGAGGAGACCGAGCGCTTGTTCGGGGATTGGGCCCGGTCGTTGGACCTGCCGGGCAACTACGCGGACCTGGTCCGCCGCAGCGCCCTGACCATCAAGGCGCTGACGCACGGGCCGACCGGGGCGATCCTGGCCGCGGCGACGACCAGCCTGCCCGAGCACGTCGGGGGCGTGCGCAACTGGGACTACCGCTACTGCTGGCTGCGCGACGCGGCGATGGGGGCCGCGTCGCTGGTGTCGCTGGGCTCGACCGCCGAGGCGCTGTCGCTGCTGGACTGGATCCTGGGCGTCCTGGACGAGACGCCGTCGCCCGAGCGGCTCCAGCCGCTGTACACGGTCACGGGCCACCACCTGGGCCCGGAAGGGGAGATCGGCGAACTGCCGGGGTATTGCGGCAGCCGGCCGGTGCGGGTGGGCAACGCCGCCAGCCGGCAGGTGCAGCTGGACGTCTTCGGCCCGATCGTGGAACTGGTCCACCGGCTCCTGGCCGTGGGGGCGCCGCTCTCGGCCGAGCACTGGCGCCTGGTCGAGGCGATGGTGTCCGCCGTGGAGCGCCGCTGGCGAGAGCCGGACCACGGCATCTGGGAGATCCGGGCGGCGCCGAGGCTCCACGTCCACTCCAAGACCATGTGCTGGGTCACCGTGGATCGGGCGATCGCCATCGCGGATCAGTTCCTCCAGCGCCAGCGCGACGGCTGGCGGGCGCTGCGCGACGAGATCGCCGAGGACGTCCTGACCCACGGATACAAGGCGTCCGTCGGCGCGTTCACCGCGGCGTACGACGGGGAGGACCTCGACGCCGCGGCGCTGGAGGTCGGCCTGCGCGGGCTTGTGCCGGCGGACGACCCGCGATTCATCGGCACGGTCGAGGCGATCGAGCGCGAGCTCCGCTTCGGGCCGACGGTGTACCGGTACCGCTCCGACGACGGGCTGCCCGGGTACGAGGGCGGGTTCAACCTCTGCACGACGTGGCTGATCCTCGCCTACCAGAAGATCGGGCGCGACGCCGACGCGCGCACGCTCTTCCGGGCGTACTGTGAGCTCGCCGGCCGGACGGGGCTGATCCCTGAGGAGTACGGCCCGCGGTCGCGCCGAGCCCTGGGCAACCACCCGCAGGTGTACTCGCACCTGGGGCTCATCGACTGCGCGATCGCCCTGAATCATTCCGCGTGATCGCGTGTCGATCGGACGGGCGTCAGCGCCACGGTGCAGCGGGTGTTGCCGATGCGGTCGGTGATGTCGAACCCCTCCACGGCGGGCGCGCCGATCGGCAGGCCCCGGTCCAGGCAACGGCTCAGCCACACGCCAAGGTCGTGCCCGGCGGTGGGCTCGTCCGCGGTGAAGAGGACCAGCAGCAGCCCTCCGAACCGGATCGCCGGGTCGCCGGCGATCTTGCGGAGGTCCGCGGTGGCGGCCGAGAGCAGCTGCCCCGAGTACCCCGGGTTGGGGCCCGCGGCGGCATCGCCGATGACCGCGTACTGATGGGCCGCCTTGACCTCGAGCCAGAAGGCGTCGGCGGGGTCGGCGCCGCGATCGCCGAAGAGGGTGTCCGCCGCGAGCGGGTCGGTCAGGTGGTCGGCGCCGTCGGGCAGCAGGACCAGGTCGCAGCGCTCGCCCTCGGACCGTCGGGCTCGTGCGCGACGCCCCGGGTATCGCTGCTCCGGGGCCGGCGTGAGCCCGGCGTCAACGAAACCACGGGCTAGGACCGCGTGCAGGGCCACCTCGTCCAGGGCGTCCAGCCCGGCGGTGGACTGTTCTTCGTCGAGATCGCGCGCGCGGGCGCTCAGGGCGTCCGCAGCGGCGAGGCAGATGGACTCCGGGCGCCACACCACGGCGCGTCCCGGGCGGGGGCCGTCACTCGACGTCGTGGCCCTCGATGACGTCGGCGATCGGCGGCGCCGTGTGCGGGTGCATCTCGCCGCGTTTGAGCCGACGGAAGTAGTCGTGGTAGGCGCGCATCGCGATCGCGCCGAAGACCAGCATGATGGGGATGTTCGCCCAGAGCATCACGCCCGTGCCCAGCGCCGTGAGGTTGTCCAGCTGCGCATCGGTCGCGATGAGCTGCGGCACGGACGCCACGATGATCAGCAGGCAGTACACCAGTTTGTACGGCATGACGGCGCGCAAGCCGAACAGGTAGACCACGCCCTGCTCGCCGTAGTAAGACCACGAGATCGCTGTCGAGAGGGCGAAGAGCCACGCGGCGAAGGTCACGAGCCACATTCCCAACCCGGGCGTGACGGAGTCGAACGCCTTGGCCGTGAGTGTGGCGCCCTTGTAGTCGAAGTACGCGCCGGTCTCGGCGAGGGTGATCTCGCCGGCGGCCGTCGCCGAGCCGGTCCAGTCGATGAAGTAGCGGGCGCTGTCGCCCTCGCCCTCGACCCGGAGCTTGCCGCCGAACTTATGGAGTGTCAGGCCGGTGTCTTTGTTTTTCTGCGCCGAGACGACGGTGAAGACGGTGACGCCGGCGCGCAGGTCCGGGCTGTCGATGGGCAGGACCTCGGCCGGGGCCAGGGTCGAGCCGGCGCCGTCGGGGAGGGCGATCACGGCCGGCGGTTCGACAAACTGAAGATCGGCCGAGCGGTTCCACACCCCCGTGGAGAGGATCACCAGCGAGGTGAGCGTGCAGACGACAATGGTGTCGATAAAGGGCTCGAGGCCGGCGACGATGCCCTCGCGCACGGGTTCGTCGGTCTTGGCCGCCGAGTGGGCGATTGGGGAGGAGCCCTGGCCGGCCTCGGAGGAGAAGAGGGCCCGCTTCATGCCCCACAAGAGGGCGTAGCCGGCCGTCCCGCCGAGGAAGGCGCCCTGGGCCTCGGTGGGGCTGAAGGCCTCCACGACGATCAGCTTGAGCATGTCCGGGATCTGCCCAAAGTTCATGCCCAGCACGTACAGCGCCGCCAGCAGGTACAGCCCGCACATGAAGGGCACCAGCCGGCCGGCGACGGCGCCGATCCTCTTGATGCCCCCGATGATCACCATCCCCACCAACCCAGACAGGAAAATCCCGACGGCGACCTGAGGCACGCCGAAGTACTGGTTGGTGATGTCGGCGACGTTCCAGGCCTGGAACATGTTCCCGCCGGTGATCGTGGAGATCAGCAGGGTGATGACGAAGATCCCGCCGACGACCTTGCCGACCCCTCCCAGGCCCATCTTGGCGAACCCCTTGCTCGCGACGAACATGGGCCCGCCGTGGGGGTTTTCCGGATCGTCGGTGTTGCGGTAGATCATGGAGAGGGTGACCTCGGTGGTCTTGAGGGCCATCCCCACGATCCCGACCATCCACATCCAGAAGACGGCGCCCGGCCCGCCCAGCACGATCGCGACCGCGACCCCGGCGATATTGCCGAGACCGACCGTCGCCGAGAGGGCCGCCGAGAGGGCCTGGAAGTGATTGATGGCGCCCGGATCGTTCTTGTCGTCGTACTTGCCGCGGGTGACGGCCACGCCGTGGGTCAGGGCCCGGTACTGGCAGAACCCGGTCCAGAGGGTGAACAGCACGCCCACGCCCAGCACGGCGTAGAGCACGACGTTGTGCCAGATCACGCCGTTGACCGCGTCGAGGGCGGCGTTGAACTGCTTGATGAATCCGTTGCCGTTCATGTCCATCCTCCGGTGGGCGGGGGCGCCGGGGGGAGCTCGATGG
>RFGI01000102.1 GCA_003696725.1 Planctomycetota bacterium
ATCGTGGCCGTGAGAAGCGGAACCGCGTGTCCTGTGGCGCGATCACGCAGGATGACTCCTCCGATGGGGAATCTCAGCCCGGCTCGGCAGCATGTGGCTGAGCACGCGAGCCCGGGATCGGCTTGAGTCAACGTGCTGCGCAGGTCGAGTGAGATCTCCAACAGCGCGCCGCCGGGGTTGGTGTACACAACGCGGTTCAGATTGTGTTGCCCCGCACCGAAGGTGTACGCGGGTTGGCGGCGGACGCTTCGGATAACGGCGTCCACCAGCGCCGCGGGCGATACGGGGAAGTCATGCACCGTTGCCGGAGGCTCGATTCTGCGCTCGACACCGGAGATAGTGATCGTCCACGGCCCTTCGGCGTCGAGCGGGACGCCGTCGAAGACCAATCGCCCGACGGTGTCCATGGCGTTCTGCATCACCGATACGAGCGATGAGCCGCCCGCGAACGCCGAGTTAAACACAGTGGTCTGCCTCCCGCTCTGATCGAAGGAGGCCATCGGTGTGTAGTCCCATCCACCGACATGGAGTGACACGTCCGCCACACGGAGGCCCGAGATAGCGGTATAAAGGGCCTGCCGTTGGGTGTTGTCTTTGAGGGGGAGGTGGATGTCGATCACGACGAACCCGTCGCCCGCGCTCTCGATGCGAGCCGACACGCCGGTGCGGTCGCCGTCGTCCGCGCCGATGGGCAGGGCGCGATACGCAACAGATCGGGACGCCTCGAAATCCAGCCGGACGGGATCATCAGCATGGGCGTGCGCTGCGATGAACAGCCCGGTGAGAATCAGGCCGAGTGTTCGTGTTGTTGGAATGTGCATCTGGGCGTTCCTGAGTAAAGACGTTCAGTGTGCGCCATGGGAGGCTGCATGCACTGTATCATCATAATACTCAAGGCGGTATGCCCGTTCCAGCGTCTGGGAATGTCAGCGCATGAGCACGATTGATTCACTCACCGGGCCGGCGGCGTCGGTGTTCTGGCCCACGGTGCTCGCCGCCGTCGCCGTCGCGCTGCCCACCTCGGCCCTGAGCGTCGTGGTCGTGCCTAAGCGGCTAGCGTTCCTCGGGCAGGGGATCACGCACGCGGCGTTCGGGGGCGTCGGGATCGCAGCGGTCCTCGGGCTGAGCCCGGCGCCGGGCTTCGCCGTCGTCGCCGCGTTCTGTCTCCTGGCGGCGCTGGCGATCGGCGCGGCGACTCGGCGCGGCGGGCTCGACGCGGACACGGCCATCGCCGTGGTTCTCGTCGCGTCGATGGCCCTCGGCGCGATCCTCGTGCACCTGCGGCTGACGCTCGCGGGCCCGGCGCCGATGGCCGGCGGGTGGGAGAGCCTCCTGTTCGGCTCGATCGTGGCGGTGTCGCCCGCCGACGCCCGGCTCGCCTGGGCCGTCGCGGGCGTGGTGCTCGCGGCGCTGGCGATCTGGCGGCGGCCGATCCTCTTCTGGGCGTGCGACGAGCAGGCGGCCGAGTCTTTCGGCGCCGCCGCGGGCGCGGCGCGGATGGGGTTCCTCGCGCTGTGCGCGCTGGCCATCGTCACGGCGATGAA
>RFGI01000103.1 GCA_003696725.1 Planctomycetota bacterium
CTCGCGCGTGACCTTGCCCAGCTTGGTCAAAACCCGGCCGAGCTTCCTCCCCTTGAGCTCGGCCAGGCTGACCTGGGTTGCCGATTTCGTCGCCATCTCTGACCTCTCGCAGCGAGCCTCTCACCAGCCGCCGCCAGTCTGCGGGCACGACCCGCATGACATCTTCGCAGCCAGCATCCGGCTCGTTCCAGTCTTCAAACACCATTTGTCGTATCATTTTGATGCGACAAATGGATTATACAGCCATGTACGCGGGCCCAAGACGCCCGTGACCCGGAGTGTGTTCGGTATTTATTCGGACGAAGCCGCCTCCGCCTCGGATTCATCCAGTTCCGCACGCCCGATCCGCCCGCCTGCTTTGTGGACCTTGTCGGTGAGGGCCTGGGGGTTCTTCGACTTATCCACCATCTCCTCAGCGGAGATCATGCCCCGGGAGTAGAGGCTCCAGAGGTGGTCGTCCAGGAGCTGCATCCCGAACTTCTTGCCCGTCTGGATGGAGGAGTCGATGCGGAACGTCTTGTTGTCGCGTATCAGGTTGCTGATGGCCGGCGTGATGAGGAGGAACTCGTACGCGGCGACCATCCCCTTGGTGTCGACCCGGGGCAGGAGGGCCTGACTGAGGATGGCCAGGAGCACCGTCGAGAGCTGCACCCGGACCTGGTTCTGCTGGGAGACGGGGAAGGCGTCGATCACCCGGTCGATCGTCTTGGCGGCGCCGGTGGTGTGCAGCGTGCCGAACACGAGGTGGCCCGTCTCGGCGGCGCGGATGGCGGCCTCGATCGTCTCCAGGTCGCGCATCTCGCCGACGAGGATCACGTCCGGGTCCTGGCGCAGGGCCCGCCTGAGGCCCTCGGCGAAGTCCGGCACGTCCGTCCCGACCTCGCGCTGGTTGACCACCGATTTCTTGTGGTCGTGGTAGTACTCGATCGGGTCTTCCATGGTGATGATGTGGCGATCGAACTCGGTGTTGATGTAGTTGATCATGCTGGCGAGCGTGGTCGTCTTGCCCGAGCCGGTGGGCCCGGTCACCAGGAACAGACCGCGCGGCCGGCGCACCAGATCGGCGACGGCCGCCGGCAGCCCGATCTGCTCGAAGGTCAGCAGTTTGTTGGGGATCTGCCGGCAGACGATGGCCAGGTTCCCGCGCTGGCGGAAGACCGAGACGCGGAACCGCGCCGCCGACCCGTACGCGAACCCGAAGTCGCACCCCCCGACCTCCTGGAGCTCCTGCTGGGAGCGCTCGGAGGTGATGGCCTTCATGAGGGTGACCATGTCGTCGGGGTCGAGGACCTTGGTCTGGAGGTTGCGGAGCTCGCCGTGCAGGCGCAGCGTGGGCGGCCGGCCGACGGTCAGGTGCAGGTCGCTGGCGCCGGTCTTGATGACGGTGTCGAGCAGGCGGTCAATCTGGATGGTGGACATGGCGTCGCCTCGCGGGCGTGGTGGGGTGTCACGGGGTGGGCGTCGTCGGGGGCGTCATCACGCGGCGCCGGCGGCCCGAGCGCCCTCGAGCTCTTCGTCGGCCAGGGCCACGCCCTCGATCTGCACGATGCGGGCGATCTCCGCCGGGCTGGTCACGCCCTTGAGGATCTTTATCTTCCCGTCCTCGAGCAGCGGCCTCATCCCCGAGGCCAGCGCCGCCTTGCGCAGGACGTTGACCGGCGACTGCTCGAAGGCCAGCTCGCGCAGCGTCTGGTTCATCACCATGAGCTCGAAGATGGCCTTGCGGCCCTTGTAGCCCGTCCCGCCGCAGGCGTCGCAGCCGACGGCCTTGTAGATCGTGTGGTTGGCCCGGTCCTGGGGCGTGATGCCGGTCAGGCGCATGAACTTCGGGTCGGGGTTCTCATCGGGCGCCTTGCACTTGCTGCACAGCACCCGGATGAGCCGCTGGGCCATGACGGCCTGGATCGACGACGCCACCAGGAACGGCTTGATCCCCATGTCGATCAGGCGGGTGATGGCGCCCGGCGCGTCGTTGGTGTGCAGCGTGCTGAAGACCAGGTGCCCGGTCAGGGCGGCCTGGATGGCCACCTCCCCCACCTCCATGTCGCGGATCTCGCCGACGAGGATGATGTTCGGCGCCTGCCGCAGCATCGCCCGCAGGATCGACGGGAACGTCAGCCCGATCTCCTCGCGGACCTGGCACTGGTTGATGCCCGTAAAGGCGTACTCGATCGGGTCCTCGGCGGTGATGATCTTCTTGTCCGGGCGGTTCAGGACGTCCAGCGCCGAGTACAGCGTCGTCGTCTTGCCCGAGCCCGTGGGCCCGGTGACCAGGAAGATGCCGTTGGGCCGGCGGATGATGCGGTTGAAGATCTCCAGATTGTCCGGCTCGAAGCCCAGGTTCTCCAGGCCGATCCGCACCGAGTCCGGCCGGAGGATGCGCAGGACCACGCTCTCGCCGTGGTACGCCGGGCACGACGACACGCGGAAGTCGATCACCGCGTCGTCGATGGGCAGCTTGATGCGCCCGTCCTGCGGGATGCGGCGCTCGGAGATGTTGATCCCGGCCATCAGCTTGAGCCGGGCCAGCACCGCGTTCTGCATGCGCTTGGGCAGGTTGTCGCGCTCGATGCACACGCCGTCGATGCGGTAGCGCAGGCGCACCCGGTCGGCCATGGGCTCGACGTGGATGTCCGACGCCCGCATCTTCACCGCTTCGATGATCATGCGGTTGACGAGCTTGACGATCGGGGCGTCGTCGGCCTTGCGGTCGATCGACGCGTCCACCGACTTGTCCAGCGAGCGGTCGATGGACTCGGTCACCAGCGACTCGTCCGCGTCGACCATCCGAGGCTGGGCGACCTTGGTGTCCAGGAACTGCTTGATCCGGCCCTTGGCGGCGACGCGCGGCTCGACCTCCGCGTTGAGCCGGAACCGCAGCAGGTCCAAGAGCTCCAGGTTCAGCGGGTCGTGCACGATCAACTGGAGCCGGCCGTTGGTCTTCGACAGCGGCAGCACCAGGTGCTTGCGGACCAGCTCCTCGGGGATCAGCTTGACGTCCACCTGATCGGAGACGTCGTTGGGGTCGACGTACTCCAGCCCGAACTGCTTGGCCAGAGCCTGGGCGACGGCGTCCTCTTTGACGAAGCCGGCCTCGATCAGGGCCTCGCCGATGCGCTTGCCCGAGCCCTTGGCCAGCTTCAGGCCCTTCTCAACCTGGGCGGGCGAGCAGGCGCCCATCGAGACCAGGATCTCACCGAGTTTCTTGCGGAGTTTCGCCATCGGGCGGCGTGTCCTTGCGCGAAGCGTGGCCCGGATCGACGGCCCGACCCGGGCGAAACCGAATCACCCCCGTGGGCGCCGTCGGCGCACCAGACGGGATTATGCTGGCGCCGGTGAACGCGGGCAATCGCCCCGGCGCTGACGCCGGCGCCCCGCGGCCCGGCCGGAGGATCGTATGACCGTCGCCCGCCGCCCAGGCCGGCTGCTCATCACGGCCGGCCCGACGCATGAGCCGATCGACGCCGTTCGCTACCTCGCCAATCGCTCCTCCGGTCGGCTGGGCGAGGCCCTGGCCCGAGCCGGCGCCCGCCGCGGCTGGTCGGTGACGCTCCTGCTGGGGCCGGTGGGCCGGCCGGTCGAAGATACGGGCGCCGACCTGATCCGGTTTACCACGACGGCGGATCTGGACCGACTCCTCGCCGAGCGCGCCCCGGCCTGCGATGTGCTCGTCATGGCCGCCGCCGTCGCCGACTACCGGCCGGCCCGGCCCGCGGGCGGCAAGATCCCCCGGAGCGACGGTCCGATCACACTCGCCCTCGAGCCCACGCCTGACCTGGTGGCCCGGGAAGCCCGCCGGCGCCGGCCCGGGCAGGTCTTCGTCGGTTTCTCGTTGGGCCCGCGCCCCGGCCTGCTCGAGACCGCCAGGGCCAAGCTCCGGGCCAAAAGCCTCGACTCGATCGTCGCCAACCCGATCGAGACGATGGACGCGGACACCATCGAGGCGACGCTGATTCGCGCCGTCGGCGCCCAGGAATCCACCCCCGGCCGGCTCAGCAAAGCCGACTTCGCCGACTGGCTGCTGGATCGCGTCCTGCCGGGCGGCGCCGAGGACCGCCCCGCGACGACCCGCTAGATTCTCGCCATGCCCGACGCACGGAAGCGATCGGCGGGGCCCGCCCCGCGGCAGAAGAAGAAAAAGAACTCGCCGGCGCCGGCCGCCGCCCGCTCGGCCGAGGCGCTCGCCAAGGGCCAGCGCGAGATTCCCGTTTCCGAGTTCTTCGCCAAGAACCGGCACCTGCTGGGTTTCGACAACCCGCGCAAGGCCCTCCTGACCACCATCAAGGAGGCCGTCGACAACGCCCTGGACGCCTGCGAAGAGGCCGGCATCCTGCCCGACATCGCCGTCCGCATCGATCACCTGCCCGAGGTCGACGAGAACCGCTTCCGCGTCACCGTCGAGGACAACGGCCCCGGCGTCGTCCGCAAACAGATCGACAACATCTTCGGCGCCCTGCTGTACGGCTCCAAGTTCCACCGCCTGCGCATGAGCCGGGGGCAGCAGGGCATCGGCATCTCCGCGGCGGGGATGTACGGCCTGCTCACCACCGGCCGGCCGATGATCATCGTCACCCGCTCGAAGAAGGGCCGGCCGGCGCACCATGTCGAGCTGGCCATCGACACCACGAAGAACCGGCCCGAGGTGTCCGTGGATGAGGAGACGGACGACTTCCCGCCGCACACCGGCACGCGCGTGATCATCGAGCTCGAGGGCCGTTACTCCAAGGGCCGCACCAGCGTCGACGAATACCTCGAACAGACCGCGATCGCCAACCCCCACGCCCGGATCGTCTACACCCCCCCCGCACGGAACGGCGACACGAACCAGGCCGCCCTGAACGCCGACGACGCCGACACGACAACGGTCACGCCGGCCGGCGAAATCGTCTTCCCGCGGACCGTCCGGACGCTCCCCCCCGAACCCCGCGAGATCAAGCCGCACCCCCGCGGCGTCGAGCTGGGCGCCCTGATGAGGATGCTCAAGCAGACCGGGGAGAAGAACCTGGGGCCGTTCCTCCAGCGCGAGTTCTGCCGGGTGGGCCCGGGCAAGGCCAAGGAGATCTGCGCCAAGGCGGGCCTGACGACCCGGACATGGGTCAAGCAAGTGGACCACGCCGGCGCCGAGGCCCTGTACAAGGCCATCCAGGGGGTCTCCCTGATCGCCCCCCCGACAGACTGCCTGGCGCCCATCGGCGCACGGCAGATCCTCGCGGGGCTCCTCAAGGGTGTGCGCGCGGAGTTCTACACCGCCTCGACGCGCCCGCCGGCGGTGTACCGGGGCAACCCGTTCCAGGTCGAGGTGGGGCTGGCCTTCGGCGGGGACCTGCCCGGCGACGGGCCCGCCCGCGTGATCCGCTTCGCCAACCGGGTGCCGCTCTTGTACCAGCAGTCGGCGTGCAGCGCGTACAAGGCCGTTGTCGAAACATCATGGAAGAACTACGGCCTGGCGCAGGGCCGCGGCGCCGCCCCCGAGGGGCCCCTCGTCGTCATGGTTCACATGGCCAGCGTCTGGGTCCCCTTCACCAGCGAGAGCAAGGAGGCCATCGCCGACTACGACGAGATCCGCAAGGAGATGCGCCTGGCGCTGCAAGAGTGCGGCCGGAAGCTCGGTGTCTACCTGCGCAAACGACAACGCGCCAAGCGCGAACGCGAGCGCCGGGGCGTCTACGAACGGTACATCGGCGAGATCGCGCGCGCCGTCCACACCATCGACCCGTCCATCGACGCGGATCGGGTGCGCGACGGGCTGCTCGCCACGGCCGAGCGGCTCACGGCGCTGGCCGACGTGGAGTTCGACGACGACGGGAACCCCGTCGGGCCCGCCCGCGACCCGCGCGACGACGACGACGGCGACACCATCGTCGTGGACCGCGACGGCCCGCCGACCGGCGGCGCCCCCGGAGACGCCGGACGGGGCGCACGGCCGCCGGACACCCAGCCGCCGCCGGAGCCCCGTGGCGCCCGGCGTTCCAAGGCTCGAAAGACCGCAACGAAAAAGAAGCGTTCACGCCGCGCTCGCGCCTCTGATTCGCTGTTTTCCAGCGAATCGGCGCGATCCTGACGCGCAACCCAGCCATGGCCAGAAAAAAAACAACACGCAAGAAAACAACGAGGAAGAAAACGCCGGCGCGGCGGCGCCCCCCGCGCGAACCCGCCGCCGACCGGCTCGGGGCCCTCGCCCGGGCCATCGCCGACGCCGCCGAGAAGGGCGAGGACCCGTCTGTCCGGATCCCGACGCGGGCGCTGTCGAACGTGGACTACAACGCGGGCAGCCGTATCATCGAGATGGGGGACGCGGCGCAGACGCGCTCGTTCTTCAATCTTGGGCAGGCCAAGAAGTTCATGCAGACGGCGCTGGTGGGCGCCGGCTGCCGGGAGCTCCTGCGGCAGGACAAGACGACCTCGATCCGCGACCTCTTCTACCACTGCAAGCACACCATCGAGGGCACGAAGGAGAACACGTTCGACGAACAGACCGAGTCCGACGCCATCATCGAGGACCTGGAGGTCGCGCTGGCGTCCTTGCGCGAGGAGCTGGGCCTCTTCGCCGAGCCTAAGGGCGCGCTCGTGGGCCCGATGGTGATCGAGGACAAAGGCGACACGATCGACCTGACGCGGATGGGGTCGGGCGGGTACGCCGTCCCCTCGATCGTCGAGGAGGACGTGATTAAAATAAAGTCCTGCGCCGCCCGGTTCGTCCTGCTCATCGAGAAGGGCGCCGTCTGGCGGCGTTTCAACGAGGACCGGTTCTGGGATCGGCACGAGTGCCTGATCCTGCACGGCGGGGGCCAGCCGCCGCGCGGCGTCCGCCGGCTCTTGTGGCGGCTGCACCACGAACGAGGCCTGCCCGTCTATGTCCTGGTCGATAACGACCCGTGGGGGTACTACATCTACTCGGTCGTCAAGCAGGGGTCGATCAGCCTGGCGTTCGAGAGCCAACGGATGGCCGTCCCCGACGCCAAGTTCATCGGGATGTCGTCCTTCGATGCAGAGAAATACGGACTCCCGTCGGCCGTCTCGATCCTCATCAACGACCGGGACGTCCGCCGGGCCAAGGAGATCCGGGGGTACCCCTGGTTCAAGAGCCGGCCCTGGCAGCGGGAGATCGATCGGATGCTCAAGCTGGGCGTCAAGTTGGAGCTCGAGGCGCTCTCCGCCAAGGATTTCTCCTTCATCACCGAGACGTACCTGCCTCGGAAACTCCGCGAGAAGGACTGGCTGGACTGAGCCCAGATCCGAGGATCCGCTCATCATCGAGCAAGATATTGCTAGTGGCGAATCCCTATTGCCGATCAGACTATAGACTGGTACGCTCGTCTATTCGATGCCGTGGGCGGCTGGTGCGATCCGGCTCGCCTTCGATTGTGGTGTGACATCGAGGGTTGACGCAGTGCCATACTCCCCATCTTCCACAACTGTCAAACCGTTGGTCTCCTTGGGCTTGTCCCCGGAATCGCTCGCCAGCCGCGATGTGATCCGAGCCGCCCTGGCGTTCCAAGGCGACGCCCAGCCCCCCTGTCGGGTGCTCCCTAAATTGAAGGAATTCGGGTACGACATCATCGGCCCTGTCCCGGTGGGCGACAGCCTGGCGGACCTGCTCCAGCGGGAAAAGCCCGACGTGCTCAACCTCCGGATCGACGAGCCGGACGACGAGGACACCATGGCCTGGATCAGCCGGGTGTGGGCCGACCGCCGTCTGCCGACCGTGGTCGTGACGATGTCGGACGACAGCCGGGTCTACGCCGAGTCCGCGATGGCCGGTGCGTTCGCCGTGGTCCGAGAAGACGCGCCGACAGAGGTCATCCGTTCGGCGTTCCAGATGGCGGCGCAGCGCGGCGGCGCCCTCCGCGAAGCGCGGGAGCGGGTCGCGCAACTCGAGGCCAACCTCGCCAACCGCCGGCTCGTCGAGCAGGCCAAGTGGATCTTGGTCCAGCGGGACGGCATGACCGAACCCGAGGCCCACACCGCCCTGCAGGCCACGGCGAGAAACGCTCGCGTCCCGCTCGCGGATGTCGCCCAGCGCGTCATCGACGGCGGCGCGCTCTGACCCGATCTATCCGACTCCTCCGAGACTTGGCGTTCCGAGAGTCGCGCTGCGCCGCGCGCCAGCGGAAGATTGCCTATCTTCACATGGCGGCCGTGCATCCCCGCCCGTGGATTGCGCCGTGATCTCCGGGCGTGCTTGTGCCGGAGCGATCGGTCGATTAGGTTGTATGGCGTTCCCTGATGAACGGTGATGAGTACTGCGTGTCCCCGGCGCATCCGGCGGCGCGCCGCACGAACCAGGCCGACCGTCGCAGCGACGGCGCCGGCGCTTGGAGGAGGCGCCGACCCCGCGCTCCGGTTGGCCTGGTTTCTTTTTTGCCACACCGGGCGACAATGCGCGGATGACCCCGCCACGCGACCGGCTGGGCGCAATCGCCGGCGCCGCCAGACCGCTGATCGGCATGATCCACGTGGGCGCGACGCCGGGCTCGCCGCGCGCCGCGCGCGACCCGGGCGCCCTTGCCGACGCCGCCGCCGACGAGGCCCGCGCGCTCGCCGACGCCGGCTTCGACGCCGCCATCGTCGAGAACATGCACGACCGGCCGTACGTCATGGATCCGGGCCCGGAGGTGGTCGCGTGCATGACACGGGCGGCGCTGGCGGCGCGCGACGCGGCGCCGGGGCTGGCGCTGGGCGTGCAGATCCTCAGCGGCGACGGGATCGACGCGCTCGCTGTGGCGCACGCGGCGTCGGCGTCGTTCATCCGCGTCGAAAACTTCGCGTTCGCCCACGTCGCCGACGAGGGGCTGATGACCCGGGCCCGCGCGGGCCCGCTCCTGCGCCGCCGCCGGGCGATCGGCGCCGAGTCCGTCGCGGTGTTCGCCGACGTGAAGAAGAAGCACGCCAGCCACGCGCTAACGGCGGACCTCGGGCTCGCCGACGCGTGCCGGGCCGCGGAGTTTTTTCTCGCCGACGGGCTGGTCATCACGGGCGTCGCCACGGGCGGGCCGACCGATCCCGCGGATCTCGCCGAGGCGCGATCGGCGTCGGGCCTGCCGATCCTGGTCGGGTCGGGGGCGACGGCGTCGTCACTGCCGGCCCTGCTCGAGCACGCCGACGGGGTGATCGTCGGGTCGGCGATCAAGGAGGACGGCCGGTGGGACCGACCCGTGGACCACGATCGCTGCCGAGCCATGGCCCGGGCGTTCCGCGCCGCCGCCGCCGGCTGACGCCGCCCCCCGCCACGCGGGCCGCGGCGGCCGGTAGCATCGGGGTCGAGCCGCGCGTCGGCACGCGGCGCGGACTCCGGCTCTCTCCATGAAAGGATCACCGATGCGCCTCTCCGCTGGCTTGACGTGTGTGATGGGGTCGCTCGCGGCGGCCGCCGTCATGTTCCTGTCTCCCGTCGCACGGGCCGTCGACGCGGACCACCCGCCCGTCGCGGTTCGGTGGTGGGGTCAGGCGATGGTCACAGTGGAGACCTGGTGGGGCTTGACCGTCGCGATCGATCCGTACTCAACCGAGCGGACGGGGCTGGCCGACCCCGGGGTCTCGGCGGACCTGGTGCTGATCACGCACGGGCACGCCGACCACGCCAACGCGGGTCTGGTCAAGGGCACGCCGCTGGTGGTGCGCGGGCTCGACGATCACGGCAGGGCCCGGTCGCTCGACCTCGTGCTGGACCGGCTGCCCAACGAGCAGGCCGTCACGCTCGCCGAGGCCGACGACGCCGGCCCGGCCGGGCCTCATCCGGTGCGGGTGCGCTCGATCCCGGCGTGGCACGATGACTCGGCCGGCGGGGAGCGCGGCGCCACGGCGCTGTTTCTCATCGAGGCCGACGGGGTCCGCATCCTGCACTGCGGCGACATCGGTCAGCGCGAGCTCTCGCGCGAGCAGCTCGAAGCGATCGGCCGCGTCGACGCGCTGCTGATTCCCGTCGGCGGGGTCTACACCGTCGAGGGCGCCGACGCCGCACGCCTCGTCAAGCAGCTGGCGCCGCGCTACGTCGTGCCGATCCATTACGCGATCGAGGGCCTGACGATCCCGCTGGAGGACGCCGGCGCGTTCTTCGGCGCCCTCCCCGAGGGGTACACCCGCCGGGACGCGGTGGGCAACACCCTGGCCGTGGCCGCGAGCGCCGCGTCGGCCGAGGATGAGTCGGCGACCGGCGCCTCCGCCGTGGCGCTGCGCCCGACGCCGTGGGTCCCGACGCCGACCATCCGCGAGGGGCTCGATCGCATCGCGCAGGCGCGGGAAGCCCTCGCCCGGACGGTCGAGGGGCTGACCCCCGAGCAGCTCGACCACAGGCCCTCCGACGGCACGCACACCGTGCGCTGGAACGCCGAGCACACCGCCGGCGCCGAGGCTCTGTTCGTCTCGCTTGTCTTCAAGGACGCGGACCCGGCGCTCCCGCTCTTGCGCATCACCCCGGCGCAGAGCCCGGCCGACTACGTCCCGGCCAACCCGGGCTGGAGCCCCGCCGAGGAAGCCGCGCACCTCCGCCGCGTGGGCGCGCTCACCGAGCGCTTCGCGTATCTGCTCGACGGGGTGGACCCGGCCGAGGAGCGCTACCCGGCGTTCTTCAAGTCCCTCGCCGGCCTGTTCGACCTGCTGTCGAACCACTACGCCCAGCACCACGCCAACGTGAAGAAAAAGTTCGAGCTCCCCGACTGGCCCGGCGCCTGACGGGTCGCGTCATCGCTCGATCCGTGGGTCGGCCTCGACCCGGCCGGCGCGCACGCCCGCGGGCGACCCGCCGCGCCTCGGGTCCGACGCGGCCTGGAACCCGTCCCCCGACCGGCGGACGATCTGCACGACCCCGACCGACTCGATCCGCCCGAGCCTGTGCCCGCGCGTCTCGAGCGCCTCTTTGATCCGCCGGCCGTCTTCGACCGCGCGGACCATCCGCATGACCTCGGCGGGCCCGGCGTCGGCGGCCGGGGCCGGGGGCTCGATCAGCCCGGGCTCGACGGCGAGCACCGGCGGGAAGAACTGGTGGTGGATCCTCGGCGCCGACACCGCCCGGTCCGCGCTCATCCCGAAGGCCAACACGTTGAGCACCGCCTGAGCCGTCCCGGTGATGATCCTGGGGCCGCCCGCGGCGCCCGCGACGAGCTCCACCCGGCCGGCGCGGTCCAGCGCGATCGTCGGCGTCATGCTCGAGAGCGGCCGCTTGCCCGGCGCCGGCAGGTTCGCGTCCGACTGCCGCAGCCCGAACGCGTTGACCGCGCCGGGCGCCGTGGTGAAGTCGTCCATCTCGTTGTTCAGGCAGAACCCGAACGGCTCCACCGCCACCCGTGACCCGAACGTGAGGTTGATCGTCTCGGTGCACGCGACGGCCATTCCGCGCCCGTCAACCACGGACAGGTGGCTGGTGCCCGCGTCATCGGGCGGGGGTGAGGCCGCCAGTCCTGCGCCGTAGCCGCCGCGCGGCTGCGTGGTGTCAGGATCGATGCGCGCGGCGATCGAATCGAGGGCGTCGGGCGAGATCAGACGGGCCGCCGCGGCGCGGGCCTCGGGTGTATCGCCCAGCAAGGCGGCGCGATCGGCGAAGGCATGCTTGAACGCCTCGGTCAGGGCGTGCAGATAGTCCGGCGAACGCGGGCCCCACTGGGCGAGCGTCGCGTCGCGACGGGCCGCGTACCGTTCGAGGGCGCCGAGCGTCTGGATGAGCGCGACCCCGCCGGAGCTGGGCAGCGGCATCGTCAGCACGCGCCGGCCGAGGAACTCCCCCTCGAGCGGGCGCACCGCGCGCGGCGTGTACCCGGCGAGGTCTTCCGCCGTGATGACGCCTCCCGCGTCCTGCGCGGCGCGAACGATCTCGCGCGCGATCTCGCCGGTGTAGAACGCGTCGTGCCCGCCGCGCGCAATCAGCCTCAGCGCCCGGGCCTGCTCCGGGTTGCGGATGACGTCGCCCTCGGCGACCGCGCCGTCGCGGAGCAGCCGCCGCCAGACGAAGCCGAAGCGGTCCTTGCGCGAGGGGTCGGCCTCGTACCAGCGAATCGCCTCGCGCGCGGAGCGCATGTACGACTCGTCGACGGCGAAGCCGTCCTCGGCGGCGCGGATCGCCGGCCCGAACAGGTCCGCCCACGGCAGCGCGCCGAACCGCCGGTGCGCCTCGGCCAGGCCCGCGACCGTGCCGGGCACGCCCGCGGCGGCGCCGGTGAACCGGCTGGCGTCCGGGTCGTCGAGCGTGCGGAAGAAGTCCGTCCCGACCGCGGCGGGCGCCGACTCGCGGTAGTCGAGCGCCACGGCGCGCTCGCCCTCTGGGCGCGACGGGTCGTAGATCAGCATGAACCCCCCGCCGCCGATCCCGCAGGACATCGGCCGGACCACCGAGAGCGTCAGGCTCGTCGCGATCGCGGCGTCGACGGCGCTCCCGCCCCGGGCGAGCATCTCGGCGCCGGCGCGCGACGCGAGCGCGTGGTCCGCGGCGACGACGCCCTCGGTGTACACGGTCGGCTGCGCCGAGGCGGCCGCGACGGCGATCACGCCGGCGAGCGCCGGGCCCGCCGCCCCGACGGACTGGCGAACTCGTCTGAGTGGTGGGATCATGGCCGCGAGTGTACCGCCCCCCCATCCCCGCTCGACGCCGACCGCCGACACGAGGACACGCCATGAGTTTCGTCAGCCATCTCGAGGGCGCGATCGACGGCGTGCGCCTGCCCGCCGACACGCTCCAGACCACGCACGAGGACCGGCCGATTCTGGTGCGCTATGACCTCGCCGCGGCGCGGTCCGCGGTGACCAAGGACGCTCTGGCCGACCGGCCGCACGACATGTGGCGCCTGCGCGAGCTGCTGCCCGTCCGGCCTGACGCGGAGATCGTGTCGTTGGGTGAGACCGCGACGCCGCTGATCCCCTGCCCGCGCCTGGGCGAGGCGCTGGGCGTCCCCAACCTGCTCATCAAGGACGAGTCACGGCTGCCGACCGGCTCCTTCAAGGCGCGCGGGATGGCCATGGCCGTGACCATGGCCAAGGCGCTGGGCGTGAGGCGCGTCGCCGTCCCCACCGCGGGCAACGCCGGCGGGGCGCTGGCGGCGTACGCGGCCCGCGCGGGGCTCGAGTGCTTCGTCTTCATGCCCGAGGACACGCCGGCGGTCAACCGCGCCGAGGCCGCCCTCTTCGGCGCCCGGGCGTTCCTCGTCAACGGGCTCATCACGGACTGCGGCGCCGTCGTGCGCCAAGGCGCCGAACGCTTCGGCTGGTTCGACATGAGCACCCTCAAGGAGCCCTACCGCATCGAGGGCAAGAAGACCATGGGCCTCGAGCTCGCCGAGCAGCTGGGCTGGCGCCTGCCCGACGCCATCTTCTACCCCACCGGCGGGGGCACGGGGCTCATCGGCATGTGGAAGGCGTTCAAGGAACTGGCCGGGATCGGCTGGCTCGACGGGGCGACGGGCGAGACGCCCGTCCCACCATCCATGGCGAGGGGCGAGACGCCGATCCCATCGGTGAAGATGTTCTCGTGCCAGTCGACGGGGTGCGCCCCGATCGCGCGGGCGTTCGAGGCGGGCGAGCGCTTCGCCGAGCCGTGGGAGAACGCGGCGACGGTCGCGTCGGGGCTGCGCGTCCCGCGGGCCGTGGGCGACTTCCTGATCCTCGACGCGGTGCGGGAATCGGGCGGCGCGGCGCTGGCCGCGGAGGAGGCCCGGCTGGGCGAGTGGATGCGTCTGGCGACGGCGACCGAGGGCGTGTCGCTGTGCCCGGAGGCCGCCGCCTGCGTGGGCGCGCTGCGGTCGGCGGCCGACGCCGGACGGGTCGGCCGGGACGAGACGGTGGTGATCTTCAATACGGGCGCCGTGCAGAAATACACCGAGGCGATCGGCGCGCCCCTGCCCAGGCTCGACCGCGAGCGTGTGGACTGGTCGGCAATTGAGAAAACGATCGGAACCGGCCAGCCCGCGCCGATGCAATAAAGTGACAGAGGCCCGACGCTGGGCCCGGACGGGGCGTGAGCCGATGCGAGCCGCAGCGACCGAGGTCGGCGTCCGAAGCGACAACCCGGGCATGGTCCCGGGGATGGTCGTCGGCGAGGACCGCCCGTGCCCCAAGTGCGGGTACAACGTCCGGGGGTTGGCGGTCGGCAAGCCGTGCCCGAACTGCGGGCGGCCGATCTTCTTCGGGCTCAGCGCCCTGCCCGACCACCGGCTGGCGGATATGCCGTACTGGTACATCTCGACGCAGAGCGCCGCGGCGTGGCTGCTGTTCGCCGGGGCGATGGCGGCGGGCGCGGCGATGGGCGCATGGGACGCGTTGCAGCCTGTGCGCCCGACCGCGCAGATGCTGGCCGCCGTCGCGTGGGTCATGGGGGTCGCGCTGCTGTCGGCGCCGCGGCCGGTCTCGAGGCAGGAGCGCGCCAAGGTCGAGCAGGAGCCGGCGTGGCTCCGGACGCTGGCCGTCGGGTCGCAATCGTTGTGGGTGATCGCGGCGGGGCTGGCGCTGGCGCCGATGCCCGGCTCGCTCACGGACCTGCCGATGTGGCTGGCGATCGCGGCGGGGGTCGGGCTCGTGCCCACGATGGCGCTGATGGCGCGGGCGGCGGACTTCGTCGGCGACCCCGATCGCGGCAAGCGTCTCAACGCGTTGGTGCTGTTCCTGGCGGTGTGCCTGGCGCTGTGGATGATGGGCCTGCGCGTGCGGGTGTCGCTGCCGCTGCCGTCGTTCGGAATGCTGATGAACGGCACGCCGCTCCTGATGTGGGTGATGATCGGCGGCGGCGCGTACGCCCTGTGGAACTTCTATCAGCTCGCGACGACGACGACGTGGGCGATCCAGATCGCCCGGCGCCAGGACGAGCACGTCCGAAACCTGCGCGAGCGATTCGCCCAAGATCGCGCCGAGGGCGCCGGCGCGGCCGACCGTGAAGGCTTCGGCGGCCCGGTCGAGCCGCCGATCGGCTCGATGATGGGGATCAAGCCGAAGCGGCCCTGAGCGCGGCCGCCACGACAACGCAAAAAAAAGGACGCGGGCGCCGGGTCTCCCCAGCGCCCGCGCTCGATCGGGCATGGGCGGTAAGCCGAGTTCTGTCCCCGGCGCCCTCGCGCCGGTGGGCGGCCATTTCTCTTGCCGCGGCCTTGCGACCGCGGGCCAGCGGTCCACCCGCCCCCGGATCGGCCGGGCCGGCCGTCCCGCGCCGGACGCGGGAGGGGGCTGCTTGACCTTGCACGCGACGGGGGTCTGACAGCGCGACGGTCACCCGCCGCCTGGTGCGCTCTTACCGCACCTTCTCACCCTTGCCTGTGCGCCCGGGGGCGCCATCGGCGGTTGTTTTCTTCTCCTAACCCGCGACCCCGATCGAGAGGCCGCGTGGGGTTTCCCCCACCGTCGCGCCCTGCCGTGCTCGGACTTTCCTCCGGCGCGGGGTCGCCCGGGTCGCCCCGAGCGCCCGGCCGGCGGCCGCCTGCCCATGCCATGACTTGATGATACGCCCGAAGTTCGGAAGATGGTCGCCGCGTGTCCCGCCCTGATCCCCCCGCCGCCGATCGCCCCGTCGTCGTCTGGCTGACGCCCGACCTTGAGCCGCTCGCCCGGCGGGTGGCCGATGAGGCGGGGCTGACGGTGGTCGCGGCGGGTTGCGTGCGGGTGGGACGGGCGTCGCCGCCGACGTCGATCCTGAGCGTCGAGACGAGCCCGGATCTGCGCCGGGCGATGGCCGAGCACCCCGACGCGGGCGTCGTGGCGCTGGCGCTGGGTGCGGAGGACCGAGCGGCGCTAGCCGAGCCCGATGAGCGTGCCGGGGCGAGGTCGACGCCGCCGATCTTCGTCTGCGATCCGGTGTACGAGTCGATGGCCGCCGCGGCTCGAGCGGCGGAATCCCGGCCCGGGTGGACCCAGCGGCTCAGGCCGGCGCCGGCGTTCGCGCACACACCCGGCGGCTCGTCGGCCTTGGCGGCGCTGGAGACGTACGGGCGCGTGCGCTCGATGGATTTCGCAGCCCGCAGCGCGCGCGGGGCGCCGGCCCTGCCGATGCTCCTGCTGGACGCGATGGAGTACGTCGCGGCGGCGCTGGGCGAGCCGGAACTCGTCGACGCCTCGATCAGCGGGCTCGACGCGCCCAGCAGCCTGCGTCTGACGCCGGGGGAGACCGTGCTCGCCGTCGCGGGCGATCTGACGGCGCACCTGCGGTTCAGCGACGACCGGGCCGCCGCCGTGTCGCTCTCGGACCGGGCCGGGTCGTGGTTCCGAGGCGCCACGCTGCTGGGCCCGGGCGGGTGCATCCGCTGCGATGATTCGGCGCTGGAATGGCTCAGCCCCGAGGGCGAAGTCGTCGAGCGCAGCGACGCCCACGCCGGCGAGTCGGGGATCGGCGACCTGCTGGCCGGGCAGATCGCGGCGCAGTGGTCGTCGGCGCCCGAGACGCCGGCCGTCCGGCGGCTCACGGCGTGGGCCATCGCCGAGGCCGCCCTCCTCTCGGCCCGCACGGGCCAGCCCGAGGCCCCCGCCACCATCCGGCGCATGGCCGGCGTGGCGTAGACGCCGCCCGGCGCCGTTGGCCCGGTAGTCTCCGGCGATGAGCGAGACACGCGATCCCGCCTACATTCACGGCGTCGAGCCCGTCGAGCAGGCGCGCCTGGCGGCCCTCAACGACTTGCTCAACCCGGCCATGCTCGAGGTCCTGGCGCCCGGCTCGGGCGATCGGGTGCTCGACGCGGGGTCGGGGCTGGGGCAGTTCACGCGGGCGATCGCCCGGCGCGTGGGCCCGGCCGGCCGGGTGGTCGGCGTCGAGCGGTCCGAGGCGCAGCTCACCGCGGCGCGGGCGGCGCCCGATGACCCGGGCTCGGCGCCGGTGGAGTTTCGCCTGGGCGACGCGGCGGCGCCCCCGCTGGATGAAGACGAGTGGGGCGCGTTCGACCTGGCGCACTGCCGGTTCGTGCTCGAGCACGCGCCGGCGCCGGAGCGTGTGGTCGCAGCGCTTGCCGGCGCGGTCCGCCCGGGCGGTCGGGTGTTCCTCGCCGACGACGACCACGACCTCCTCCGGCTGTGGCCCGAGGCGCCGGGCGTCGAGCGGCTCTGGCGGGCGTACATCGGGGTGTACCGCGCCTTGGGCGCCGACCCGTTCGTTGGCCGGCGGCTGACGGGGCTGCTGCACCTGGCCGGGTGCGCCCCGACGCGGACGGCGGTCGTGGACTTCGGCGCCTGCGCCGGCGACGCGCGATTCGGGCCCCTGGTGCGCAACCTCGCGGGGATCCTGCGCGGGGCGCGCGCAAACATCGCCCGGCTTGGGCTCCTCGATGACGAGGAGATCGACCGGGCGATGGACGACCTTCACGCGTGGGCGGGGAGGCCCGATGCAGCGATCTGGTACGTGGTCCTGTGTGCCGAGGGCCGACGGCCGGGCTGAATCAGCCGGCCGCCGCGGGGCTTACCAGCGCCCGCCGCCCCCGCCGCCGCGGTAGCCACCGCCACCGCCGCCGCCTCTGGGCTGCCGCTCGCGGGCCTCGTTGACGACGAGCGGCCGACCGCCCATGTCCTTGCCGTTGAGCTGCTCGATCGCGGTCCGAGCCTCGCTGTCGGCCATCTCCACGAACCCGAAGCCGCGGGAGCGGCCGGTGTCGCGGTCGATGATGACCTGGGCGGACTGCACGGCGCCGTGCTCGGAGAACACGGACTCCAGTTCCGAGTCATTGACACTGAACGGGAGATTTCCGACATAGATGCGCATCACACGCGTTCCAATCTTCTGCCCAAGGTTCTGTCCAGCGACCGTCCGCTGACCACCTCGGGCCCGGATCCGCGTCGGCGCACTGACCGGGGCCCACGTCGGGCCGATCGACCGGTCGGCGGATAGTGTACGCCCCCGGGCGCCGGCGTGCAGGGCGCGGGCCCGCTTTTTTCTGGAAGGGCCCCCGTGTTGACCTGGATCGGCCTGATCGCGGCCTGGCACGCCCTGGCGAGCCTGACGTCGGCCCTGCTGCTCTGGATCGACAAGCGCCGGGCCCGGGCCGGGGGTCGGCGGATCCCCGAATCCCGGCTACACCTCGTGGAACTCGCCGGCGGCTGGCCCGGGAGCCTGTGGGCCCGCCGAAGGCTCAGGCACAAGACCGCCAAGCGGCCCTACCGCGTGACGTTCGGCCTGATCGTCTCGCTCCACCTGATCCTCTGGGCCGTGGCGATCGGCCTGGCCGTCAGCGGTCGGCTGTAGCGCCTCGCGCGCCCGAGCCGATGACCAGTGCATGGCTCAGAGCCCGACGGTCGTCCTGCATCGGTGTGCGCGACTGGCTGCGCTGGTGGGTGTGCTCACCGCGTTCAGCGGGTGCCGGGCGATGCCGACCGGCCCCGCCGTCACCGCGTGGGACTTCGACGCCGAGATCGAGACCGTCTGGCAGGCGGCGCTCGAGACCGCCGAGGCCATGCGCCTCGACGTCGCCCGGGCCGACTCCGGCACGGACACCATCACGACGCGGTGGCAGCCCTTTCACCGCGGCGAGCGATTCGCCGACTGCCCCGGCGCCTTGCCCGACTCGCGGCTGCTCATGCGGCACACGATCCGCGTGCGCCCGGCGGGCGCGGCGGCGACACTGCAGATCGACTCACAGTTCCAGATGCAGCGGAACTCCGGCGCCGGACCCTCCCGCGGCTGCCCCACCACCGGCGAGTTCGAGCGCCGCTTCCACGATCGTGTCGCGCGGCTGGTGCAGCGCGCCGGCCGCGAGGGTTGAGGCGCACCGCCCGCTACGCGGTGATCTCGGCGAGGATCGACACCAGGGCCGCGGCTTGGTTGCGCTCCGGGTCGCGGGCCGAGTAGACGAGCGTGATCCGCTCTTTCTTCGCCCGCTGTGCGAGGTCCTCCAGCGCCGCCCACGCGCCGGTCTCGCGGAGCTCCGCTTTGTAGCGCTTCAGGAACTCGGCCCACTTGTCGGGGTCGTGGGCGAACCACTTTCGCAGCACGGCGCTGGGCGCCAGGTCCTTGCGCCAGGCGTCGATCTTGATCCGCTCTTTCGAGACGCCGCGCGGCCAGAGGCGGTCGACCAGCAGGCGCACGCCGTCGCTCGCCGCCGGCTCGTCGTAGGCGCGTTTGATCTGGACGCCACGAGTGTCCGACACCCGAGTCATGGCGCGCCGTTCGCGCTGCCGCCCTCGCCGTTGGCCATAGAGAGCGACGTCACGAGCGAAACATCAATAATCTCGTAGCCTCGCCCTTGAGAATCAAAAACGACCGCGACCCGAGGCCCCTTCGGCGCCACCGCGATGAACTCGGGATGTTCGATCCGGAACCGTCGGCTGTCGGCGAGATTGATCGTGAACGGCGTGAACGGCTCGGCCCGCACGCGCTCCCGGAGCGATTCAATCCTCATGATCGGAGCCTCCTCACCACTCCGGCCCGCCGGTGTAGCGCCCGTAGATGTCCGCCAGGGCCTGGACCATCTCGCCCAGCGTGCAGTTGGCCAGCGCCCCCTCGACCAGCGCCGGCATGACGTTCTCCCCGGCGCGGGCGGCGGCCCGGATCGCGCCTAGGGCGCGCTCGACGCCGGCCTGATCGCGGCGCGCTTTGAACTCGGTCAGGCGCTCGACCTGCGTCGTCTCGACCTCGGCGGGGATGGTGAGGATGTCGATGGGCCGGTCCTCGCCGGTCTCGCGGTAGGCGTTGACGCCGACGATGATCCGGTCGCCCGCCTCGACCTCCTCGCTGTAGCGGTAGGAGGCTTCGGCGATCTGCCGGCGGAAGTAGCCCTTGTTGATGCCGGCGACGACGCCGGCGCGGCCGGTGGGCCACGGCCCGCCGCCCATCTCGTCGATCTCGGCGATGAAGTCGAGGGCCTCGGCTTCCATGGTGTCCGTGAGCTTCTCGATGAACCACGAGCCGCCCAGGGGGTCGACCGTGCGGGTGACGCCCGTCTCGTGGGCGAGGATCTGCTGCGTGCGCAGCGCGACCGTCGCCGCCCGCTCGGTGGGCAGGCCCAGCGTCTCGTCCATCGAATCGGTGTGCAGGCTCTGGCATCCGCCCAGCGCGGCGGCCATCGCCTGGTAGGCCACGCGGACGATGTTGTTGAGCGGCTGCTGCTCGGTCAGCGAGCACCCGGCCGTCTGCACGTGAGTCTTCATGAACCAGGCGCGCTCGCTCTTGGCGCCGTAACGCTCACGCATCATGCGGGCCCAGATTCGGCGGGCGGCCCGGAGCTTGCAGATCTCCTCGAAGAACTCGTTGTGGCTGTTGAAGAAGAACGAGAGGCGCGGCGCGAAGTCGTCCACGTCCAGCCCGCGCTCCAGGCACGCCTCGACGTACTCCATCCCGTCGCGGAGCGTGAAGGCCAGCTCCTGCGTCGCGGTCGAGCCCGCCTCGCGGATGTGGTACCCGCTGATCGAGACCGAGTGCCACTTGGGGACGCGCCGGGTCTGGAACTCGATGGTGTCGACCACCAGCTTGACGCTGGGCTCGGGGGGATAGATGTACTCGTTCTGGGAGTGGAATTCTTTGAGGATGTCGTTCTGGATGGTCCCGCCGAGGGTGTCCCACGCGATCCCGCGCTGCCGGGCCATCGCGAGGTACATCGCCCAGACGACCGCCGCCGGCCCGTTGATGGTCTGGCTGACGGTGACGCGGTCGATGGGGATGTCGGCGTACAGGCGGTGCATATCCTCGATGGTGTCGATCGCCACCCCGCACTTGCCGACCTCACCGACGCTCAGCGGGTCGTCGGAGTCCCGGCCCATCAGGGTCGGCAGGTCAAAGGCCGTCGACAGGCCGGTGTTGGCGTGCGTCCCTTTCGCCGCCTCGAGCAGGTACTTGAACCGCTGGTTGGTGTCCTCCGCCGAGCCGAAGCCCGCGAACTGCCGCATGGTCCACAGGCGCGTGCGGTAGCCCTCGGGGTAGAGCCCGCGCGTGAAGGGGTAGACGCCGGGCTCGGCGATGTCACGATCGACATTCGCGAGGGACTCGATCGTCGTGTTCGGGCCGTACACCGGGTCGAGGACGATCCCGCTGATGGTGACGGCGTGGGGGTCGAGGCCGGCGGCGCGGGCGGAAAGCCCCGGGCCCGAGAACGACGTCTGGCTCGGCGTGGTGGTCATGGCCTCAGTGTAGATCGCCCGCGTCGGGCGAGCCGCTCGCCGATCGGCGGCGACGCCGCGGGGGCGAGCAGGACGCACGCGGACGCGCCTCGAATCGCGGATCGGACGGATCGGGCCCCCCGACCCCGCCGTATGATGCGTCCGGCGTGGCTCAGCGCGGCGCCGGGAGGAGATGACCCGTGAATCAACAGCACGCCCGCGCCATCGCGGTGGCGACCATCGCCGCGGCCGCCGCCCCCGCCCTCGCCCAGCAGGCCGGCCCGGTCGGGCCCGCGCCCGCCCCGATCGACGCGAGCCTGATGCCCGAGGAGTTCACCCTCGACGCGATGGCCCTGGGCGTGTGCCCGGACGAGCCGCCGCTGGAGAACTTCTCGCTGACGGGATCGGTGGTGTCGGTGCCGGGGTTCAACCAGGGCGAGGAGTGCGCCGTGATCCTCAACGCCCCGGCGAACCACTACCCGATCGAGATCCTCAAGATCCGCGTCGGCTGGTCGTCGGTCAACGGCGGGCTGCCCGATTCGCTCGAGGACGCGCTGCGGATCTACCCGGCGGGTCTGCCGAACCCCGGGCCCTTCCAGTTCGAGGTTCTGGGGCCGGTGCTCATCGACGGCGGGATCAATGAGTTCGACATCACCACCGGCGGGACCGGGAGCCGGATCGTCAACGGCGGACCGTTTACGGTGAGCCTGCGGATCGCCAACACCCAGACGCCGGCCGACCCGGCGCCCTTCCACGACGCCAACGGGTGCCAGCCGGGCAAGAACGCCGTGCTGGTCAACGGCGCGGTCTGGGCCGACGCGTGCGCCCTCGGCGTCTCGGGCGATTGGGTCATGGGCGTCGTGTACCGGCGGGTCAACTGCGGCCCGGACTGCAACGGCAACGGCATCGACGACCCCGACGAGATCGCCGCCAACCCGGCCCTGGATTGCGACCTCGACGGCGTGCTGGACTCCTGCCAGATCGCCGCCAACCCGGCCCTGGACCTGAACAACAACGGCGTGCTGGACTCGTGCGAGGCGCCGCTGTGCCCGGCCGACATCTCGGGCGACGGCGTCGTCGACGGGCTGGATATCTCCTTCATCCTGAACGTGTTCGGCCCGTGCCCGCCGCTGCCCCCCTGCCGGGAGGACCTCTCCGGCGACGGCGTGGTCGACGGACTCGACATCTCCTTCGTGCTCAACGCCTTCGGCCCGTGCCCGTAAGGGCGGCCGGGCGCGGGCTCAATCCTCAGCCGGATCGGGCAGGTTCAGGACGCCGCGGAACCACGCCAGCTGCTCCGCCGCGCCCGGCAGCCACGCCTCGCGTTCGGTCCTGATCCGCGCCAGGTGCGGCTCGATCGTCTCGGGCGTCAGCCGCTGACCGAACGACGTCGGCGCCAGCGCGTCGGGGTCCGCCGGCTCCCCCAGGGCGAGGTCCAGCACCAGGTCGCCCAGCTCCTTGCGGAAGTGCGACACCTCCCAGTGCCAGCGCATCTCCCTGCTCGGCTCGTCGATCGGCAGGGGCTCGGTGGTGTACTCGTTGTACCCGGTGAAGTCGTAGACGACGGCGCCGAGCGCGTCGAACTCCGCCAGCGCCCGCTTGAACCGCTCGAACTCGCCCCACAGACCCGAGGCGCGGATGGTCTCCAGGAGCAGCGCGTGCGCCGGGGTCACGACGATGACCGTCCTGAGCCCGGCCGACCCGCGCGCCGCGACGATCTCCCGCATCTCCGACAGGCGAGCCCCGCTGAGCGAATATCCCGCATACAGCGCGGGGCTGGTGAAGATCTGCCTGAGGGCGAACGCGCACCTCGCGAGCGTGTTCGAGCGAACATCTTGTATTTTCCGTGCGCGTCGGCCCTGCTCCGTGTAGTCCGTTGCGGATCCCCGCGCCGCGCGCCCGAGCGACTCCAGCGTGGCGTCGAGAGAACGCTGGCTCAGGAGCAGCGGCGCCGCGGCGAGCAGCCCGTCGCGATCGAGCGCGAACAAAGACGCCTCATAATCATCACCGAATCCGCCGTGTTCGTTGAACAGGATGAAATCGAGCCCGAACAGCGCCAACTCAAGCGCGTTGCGCTCATCGGCGAAGGCGTAGACCCGGCCCAGCTCGGCCATGGACGTCCCGGCCAGCGCCGCGTTGTACGCCGGCTGGGGCGTGATCTTGGGGTGTCGGGGATCGAACCCGACCTCGCTGCGCGACGTGCCGAAGATCGCCGAGCGGAACCCGCCGCGGGCCAGGTCGGCGGCCTTGGCGATGCGCGAGCCTCGGCGGGATTCGTACGGGCGCAGCGGTTTCAGATTGGCCTCGGGGAAGAGCCCGTACGGGTCCACGAGCACGTTCGCGGCGCCGACCACGGCCAGGACGAGCGCGCACGCCCCCAGGAGGGCCGCGAGCGTCTGCGCACCCCGCCCGGCGGGCTCAGAACTGGTAGTAGAGGAATTCATTGGCCCGGCTCACATAGATGACGCCCAGCGCCAGCGCCGCTCCGCTGGCGACCGCCCACCCGAGCGAGCGGCCCCACGCCACGCGCGCAAAGACCGCCGGCGCCGTCTCCGGTTCGCGGAACCGCCAGCCGATGGGCGCGTTCACCCGGCGGAAGATCTCGTTGGTGTTGGGCGCGATCAGCGCGATCACGCCCGCCAGCGCGATGGCCTGCGCCGCGTTGAAGCTCAGGTACACGCGCGCCAGCGACACGCCGCGGGGGTCGAACATCGACGCCAGAATCCGCCACGCCGCGTCGAAACTCTCGGCGCGGAAGAACACCCAGCCCACGATCACAGCCAGGAGCGTCACGCCCCACGCCCCCATCCGATAGCCCCAGCCGATCAGCCCGGGGCGGTCGCGGATCGGCGCGCTGACCGCCGACACCGCGTGGTTGATCACGAGGTACAGGCCGTGCAGCCCGCCCCAGAAGAGGAAGGTCCACGCGGCGCCGTGCCACAGCCCGCCCAGCAGCATGGTCAGCATCAGGTTGACGCACCGGCGGGTGCGCCCCCGGCGGTTCCCGCCCAGGGGGATGTACAGGTAGTCGCGCAGGAACCGGGAGAGCGTGATGTGCCACCGGCGCCAGAAGTCGACGATGGATCGCGCC
>RFGI01000104.1 GCA_003696725.1 Planctomycetota bacterium
CGCGCCGGCGTCCACGCCGATCGTGCGCAGCAGCGCCGGGTCCAGATACCACAGCGCCACCAGCCCGCCGAACAGGACGGCGACGGCCGCCTCGACGATCGGGTACTGCGGCGAGATCGGCGACGTGCAGAACCGGCATCGCCCCCGGAGGAGCGCCCATCCGAGGATCGGGATGTTCTCGCGCCACGTCAGCCGCGTCCCGCACGCCGGGCACGCCGACGCCGGCCGGACCAGGTTCTCCCCCCGCGGCAGGCGGTAGGCGACGACATTGATGAACGAGCCGACCACCGCCCCGAGCGCGAAGAAGAAGACCACGGCGAAGAGGCTCGGCGACCACGCCGCCAGCGACGCGGGCGTCATTCGTCGCCCGGTCCGGCGTCCGGGGGTTCAGAGAGCGGCGCCGACAGCTCGTCGATCCGCTGCTCGACCTGGTCCAGGATGGACCGGCAGCGCGTCACCAGCCGCACGCCGCGCTCGTACTCGGCCAGGGCCCGCTCCAGGCCGATCTCGCCGCGCTCGATCCGGTCGACGATGGCCTCGAGCTGCGCGACCGCCTCCTCGAACGAGAGTTCGTCGGTCTCGGGCGACGCGGGCTCGGCGCTGTTCTTCGCGGGCACAGCGTGACCCTACCCGCGCCCGTCGGCGCCGTCGAGGGGTGGTTCCGCGTCCTCCCCGAAGAGGGAAGGCCCCTCCGGGCGGCGAGCCTCGGCGTCACCCGTGAAGTCGCCGACCGTGGAGAAGAGCCGGCCGTCGGCGCCGATGGTGGTCAGGAGGTCCCCCGTGGCGGCGTCGGCGGGCCCGCGGACCAGCCGGCCGTCGGCGCGCACCGTCACGGTGTACCCGCGGCGGAGCACGTTAAGCGGCCCGGTGGCGCGCAAGGCCCGGCCCAGCGCGTCGAGCCGGTCGCGCCGGCGTTCGACCAGGCGGGACCCCGCCCAGCGCAGCCGCCGGCCGCCCTCGCGCAGCCGCGCTCGGCGATCGGCCAGCACCGCCTCGGGCCGGCCGCGCGCCAGGCGCGCGAGGAGCCTGTCCACCCGGGCGCGGTCGCGATGGACCCGTCCCGTCAGACTCGCCGTGAGCGAGGCGCGGGCGCCAGCGAGGCGCGCCCGCCGCTCGGTGATCAGCCGCCGGGGATCGCGCAGAGCCGGCCGGTTGCCCAGCGCCTCGACACGATCGCGCCGCTGCGCCAGACCGCGGGCCATCGCCAGCCCGAGCCGGTCTGACAGATGTTGCGTCTGCTGCGCCAGGGCCTCACGGTCCGGCGCCAGGAGGACGGCGGCCTGCGTCGGGGTCGCGGCGCGGGCGTCGGCCACCAGCTCCGCGATCGTCGTGTCCGACTCGTGCCCGATCGCCGCGACGATCGGGATCGGGGCCCGCAACACGGCGTCGGCGACGGCCCGCTCGTTGAAGGCCCAGAGGTCCTCGATCGAGCCTCCGCCGCGCGTCAGCAGGATCGCGTCGACGCCCAACGCGCCGCGCTGGCGCCCGACGCGCTCAATCACGGCGGCGATGTCACGCTCGGCGCCGACGCCCTGCACCCGCGTGTCCACGATCAGCAGTTCCACAAACGGCGCCCGACGGCGGAACGTGTCGATCACGTCGTGCACCGCCGCCCCTGTGCGCGAGGTGATGACCGCGACCCGCCGCGGGAAAGCCGGCAGCGGGCGCTTGCGCTCGGGATCGAAGAATCCGAGCCCGCGCAGCTCCTCGCACAGGGCGCGGAACTTCTGATCGAGGGCGCCCGCGCCGACCGGCTCGAGCCGATCGACGTACAGCTGCGTCCGCCCCTGCTTGGCGTAGTGCTCGACGCGCCCCACCGCGAGCACCTCGTCGCCGTCTCGCGGCGCGGCCCCGGCCCGGCGGGCCCTGGACGCGAACATCACGCACTCGACCACGGCGCCGGCGTCCTTGAGCCTGAACCACCAGTGCGTGCGCTGGGTCATCCCGCTGACTTCGCCGACCACTGCGACCCGCGCGGGGAGCCCGTCGCGCAGGGCGCCGTTGATGAGCTCGGCGAGCTGCCTGACGGTCAGACGACGCTCGCGCTGGGACGCCGCGGGGGCGTCCGCGGAGGGGCCGGTGATCGGCGCGGGTCGGGCGTCGTCCTGCTGCTCGAAGAGCGGCGCCGAGACGCGCATCTTCGCCGGGTCGAACGGCTCTCGCGCCGATCTACGTTTGGACGGGCGGGCCATGGCCCTATCATCGCCGTGATGCCGGTCGAAGGCCAGCCAGCGCACGCGCTCCGGGGCGACGGGCACGACGCCACGACGGGGCCGCCGATGAGCGTAGAGACGATCCGCCGGGGTCGGCGGTTCGATTTCCAGGTGGTGCGCGAGACCCTCCCGACCGGCCGGGTGATCGAGCGGGAGGTCGTCCGCCACCCGGGGGCGGCCGTGGTGCTCGCGCTGGACGACGCCGGGCGGATCGCCATGATCCGCAACTGGCGCGTCGCGGTTGGGCGGTGGGTGTGGGAGTTGCCCGCGGGGACGCTCGAGCCCTCGGAGCCGGCGGACCGGTGCGCCGCCCGGGAGCTGGAAGAGGAGGCCGGGCTCAGGGCGGCCCGGCTTGAGCACCTCGGCGTCTTTTACACCACCCCCGGGATGACCGATGAGAGGATGCACGCCTTCCTGGCGACCGGGCTGGCGCGGGTCGGTCAGCGGCTCGAAGACGACGAGCGGATCGAGGTCCACCCGACGCCGGTCCATGAGGCGCTGGCCATGATCGACGACGGCCGACTGATGGACGCCAAGTCGATGCTCGCGATCCTGCTCGCCCATCGCCGGGGGCTGCTGCCGGACGCATGACCCCGCCCGCCGACGCCATGCCGCCCCGCCCGGATGCGCCGGACCCCTTGGACTCGGACCCTGACCGGGACGGGTTCCGCGCCGTGTTCTCGCGGATCATCGGCGACGCCGAGCACCCGCTGACGTGGTCGGTCCCCCTCGGGACGATCGCCGGGATCCGGGTGCGGGTCCATCTCTTGTTCATCGTTTACGCCGTGGCGCAGGTCCTGTGGTCGATCAAGGTGGGGTACTTCGGCCCGGGGTACACATCGCTGGCGATGGCGATCCTGTTCGCCCTGGTGCTGCTGCACGAGACGGGGCACTGCCTCGCGTGCCGGTGGGTGGGGGGCGAGGCCGACGAGATTATGATGTGGCCCTTGGGCGGGCTGGCGATGGGCCACCCGCCTGAGGACTGGCGCGCGCACCTGGTCACGACGGCGGGGGGTCCGGCCGTCAACGCGCTGCTGGCGCCGATCACCGCGGCGGCGCTGTGGGCGGCCGGTCGGCCCGGGGCGATCCTCTTCAATCCGCTCGAGATCGGCCCGCTGCTGCTGACCCAGATCGACTCGTGGTGGCTGACGGCGCTGTGGCTGCTGCACGCCCTGAACCTCGCCCTGCTGGCGTTCAACACGCTGCTTCCGATCTTCCCGCTCGACGGCGGGCGGCTGCTGGAGGCGGCGCTGTGGTCCCGGATGGGCCGGCGGCGGGCGACCGAAACCGCGGCGACCATCGGGATGGCCGGCGCGGGCGCCCTCTCGATCTTCGCCCTGGTTGCCGAGCACGCGGCGCTGCTGGGGATGGCGGTCTTCTGCGGGTTGGTCTCCTGGAGCGAGTGGCGTCGGCTCCGCGCCGCGGACGACCTGACCGAGGGGTACGGCGGGTCGCTCCCGGACCCCGACACGGAAGCCCGCCGGGCCCGGATCCAGGCCCGCCGGCGACGCCGGGAGCGGCAGGCCCAGGCCGAGCTCGACCGCGTCCTGGCTAAGATCGCCCGCGACGGCATAGGGAGCCTGACCCGGGCCGAGCGCCGAACGCTGCACCGCGCCACCCACGAGAAACGATCGGGGGGCGGGGCCGACTAAGGGCCGGGCGCCCGTGGCTCGGGCGAGTCTTGCCGAAGGAGCCGCCGGCCGGCCGATCCAACCACGCATGGGCATCTACGACCGCGAGTACGTCCGCGTCGGCCCGCGCTCGTCCAGCGGGATGGGCGCCGTGCGCGTCTGGTCGGTCAACACGTGGATCATTGTCATCTGCATCGCGGTGTTCGTGCTCGACGGGCTGCTGTTCGGCGGGGGGTTCGTCGTGCCTGTGAACATGGGCGACGCCTGGGTCGAGGGCGCGACCCCGGCGCAGATCGAGCGCGCCCGGCCCGTGACCACCTCGGATCGGCAGGGCCTGCCCGCCAGCCGGTCGCTCCGGGGCGCCCGCGCCGTGCCCCTCATCGACCCCCAGACCCGGCAGGTGATCGGGGAGCGCCGCGTCTACGACATGCCGCCGCTGATGGCCGTCCTGCACTTCTCCACGGGCAAGGCGTTCCTGGGCCTGGAGATCTGGCGGTTCATCGGCTTCCAGTTCCTCCACGGCTCGGTCGGGCACATCTTCTTCAACATGCTGGGCCTCTATTTCTTCGGCGGGCTCGTCGAGAACTACCTGGGGCCCAAGCGCTACCTCGCGTTCTACCTGACCTGCGGCGTGTTCGGCGCGGTGTCGTATCTCCTGCTCAACCTGCTGGGCAACGTGCTGCCGTTCAGCCTGCCCGGGCTGCTCATCAACGACGTCTATACGCCCCTGATCGGCGCCTCGGCCGGCGTGTTCGGCGTGCTGGTGGCGGCGGCGTTCGTGGCGCCCAACGCGATCGTTCTCCTGTTCTTCATCCTGCCGATGAAGCTGTGGCAGGTGGCCTACGGCTTTGTCGCCCTGGCCGCGCTGAACCTGCTCCTGAGCGGGCACAACGCCGGCGGGGACGCGGCCCACCTCGGGGGGGCGCTGGCCGGGTTCTACTTCATCCGGCACACGCACCTGCTGCGCGATTTCTTCGACGTCTTCTCGGTCAGCGGCCGGCGTTCGAAGGCCAGGCCCCCGCGCGGGCCGACGTTCCGCAACCGAAAGACGCCCGACGACACGGAGATCGACCGCATCCTGGCCAAGATCGCCACGCAGGGCCTGCACAGCCTCAGCGAGGCGGAGAAGCGCGCCCTCCGCGCCGCCACCGAAGCCCGGCGCCGATGACGGCCCTGTCCTTCGAGATCACGGCCCGGTCCGCGACCTGCGCCGCCCGCGCCGGCCGGGTCGCCACGCCGCACGGCGAGTTCGAGACCCCCGCGTTCATGCCCGTCGGGACGCGCGGGACGGTCAAGGGCGTCTTGCCGCGAGACCTCGCCGACACCGGCGCCCGGGTGGTGCTGGCCAACACGTACCACCTGCTGCTGCGGCCCGGCCCGGACCTGATCCGGCGCCGGGGGGGGCTGCACGCGTTCATGAACTGGCCCGGCCCGATCCTGACGGACTCCGGCGGGTACCAGGTCTACTCCCTCGGCGACACCTGCCGCATCACCGACGACGGCGTGGCGTTCAAGTCCGTGGTCGACGGCTCGACGATCGAACTGACGCCGGAACGCTCGATCGACGTCCAGCACGCGCTGGGCGCGGACATCATCATGGCGTTCGACGACTGCCCGCCGAGCGTCGACCCGCGATCGCTCAACGCGACCCGCCGCCGGCTGGCGTCGGCGCACAGCGCCGGGCCCGAGGCCGACCACGCCCGTCGGCTCGACGAAGCGAACGAGCGCACCGTCCGCTGGCTGGAGCGCTGCGCGAGCCGCCACGCCTGCTCCGGCCTGGCCGATCGGCAGGCGCTCTTCGGCATCGTCCAGGGCGGGCTGGACCCGGACCGTCGGCGGTGGTCGGCCCAGCGGGTCTGCGCGATCGACCTGCCCGGGTACGCGATCGGCGGGGTCGCCGTCGGCGAGGGGCCCGACCAGATCGAGCGGGTCGTCTCGTTAACCGCGCCGCTGCTGCCCGAGGATCGGCCGCGGTACCTGATGGGGGTCGGGTACGAGCGGGACCTCGTCGCCGCGGTCCGCGCCGGGTGCGACATGTTCGATTGCGTGCTGCCCACCCGCAACGGCCGCAACGCCAACGCCTTTACCCGCACCGGGCAGGTCCGGCTGAAGAACGCGGCCTTCGCTGAGGACGACCGGCCGATCGAGCCCGGCTGCGACTGCCCGGCCTGCGCGGGCTGGGGCGACGCCCCACGGCCCTTCACCCGGGCGTACCTGCGGCACCTGTTCCTCGCTCAGGAGATGCTCGGCCCGATCCTGGTGAGCCTCCACAACCTCAGGCACTTCCAGCGGCTGCTGTTGGACATCCGGGCGGCGATCCGCGAAGATGGCTGGTCTGCCCTGGCCCGGCGGTGGCCGGTCGTTGACCCCGGCTCTCGGGGTGACGCCGAACCGCCCGACACCCCGCCGAGCAACAGGGCCGACGCGCAGGAATCGAGCGACCCATGCTGACGCCCTTCGACATCGCCTTGCCCGAGATCGCGACCCTCGCCCAAGAGGCGGCGCCGCCGATCGCCGGCCCGGGGGGCGCCCCCGCCGGCCAGCCGGTCGCGCCCGGGACGGGCCCGGCCGGTCAACCTTCTGGCGGCCAGCCCGCCGCCCCGGCCTTCGGCGGGGGGTTCATCTGGTTCATCCTGATCATGTTCCTGTTCCTGATCGGGATGCAGATGTTCGCCGGCCGCAAGGAGCGGCGCAAGCGCGCCGAGATGCTCGCCTCGATCGGTCGGCACGACCGCATCCAGACCGCGGGTGGGCTCATCGGCACGGTCAGCGAGGTCCGCGACAACGAGATCGTTCTGAAGGTCGACGAGTCGACCAACACCAAGGTGCGCATCGCCCGCTCGGCGATCGCCCAGGTTTTGAAGAAAGCCGGCCAGCCCGCCGCCGAAGACACCGCCCCCGAGCCGGAGAAGGTCGCGTCCTGACGGCCGCAACCCCGCCCGCGATTCCCGCTCCCCGGATAGACAACGACCATGCAGCACCTCGTCCGCAACACACTGATCGTGATCCTGATCCTGGCGCTGTGCGGGGTGTCGATCTTCCCGCCGGAGAAGACGCTCCGCCGGGGGCGGGACCTGGCCGGGGGCGTCAGCCTCATCTACTCCGTCGAGGTGGCGCCGGGCGAGGACGAGTCGCAGGTCATCGACAGCACGATCGAGGTGCTCAAGGAGCGTGTCGATCCCAACGGGCTGTTCGAGATCTCGTTCGTTCGCCAGGGGCGCAACCGGATCGAAGTGACGATGCCGCTGCCGACGGACCGAGTCCGGCAGCTCCGCGAGACGTTCGAGGCCGAGCTCGCCCGGCTCGACGACCTGGCCATCACGTCCGACGACCTCGACCGGGCGCTGCGGATGGCGCCGGACGACAGAGCCCGTGAGATCGAACGACTCGCCGGGGGTGACGAGCAGCGGCTGGCGCTGCTGACGGCCGCCGCCGAGGCCCAGGACGCCGCCCGGCAGGCCCGCGCCGCGTACGAGGAAGCGGTCGAGTCCGGCGCCGAGCAGGCCGTCCTGGAAGAGCTTCTCTCGGCCGCGGGCGCCGCCGTCGCCGCCGCCGACGAGGCCCGCGACGCGGTGCTGGCCGCCGCGGTCGACCCCGCCGATGTCCGCTTGGCGCTGGAGCTATCGGATCAGGAGAAGAAGATCCCCGACGGCCAGGGCGGGGTGACCGTGGTGCCCAGCCCGCGCGACCGGGCGCTCGAGCGGCTCAAGACCGATCACCCCGCGGCCGCCGAACAGATCGACCGCGTGGTGCGCGCGTTCGAGGCCTACCGCGCCGAGAGCCGGGGCCTGGACGACCCGGCGGACCTGATCCGGCTGCTCCAGGGCGCGGGCGTGCTGACGTTCCGGATCGCGGTCTCGCCGGACGAGATCCCCAACGAGCAGGAGATGCGGGCGGTCCTCGCCGAGCAGGGCCCGCGCGCCTCGACGGGCCAGCCGATGCGCTGGTTCGAGATCGACGACATCTCGACGTGGTACTCGAGCGCGGACCAGCAGCGGGCGCTCGAGGCGGACCCGGCCGGGTACTTCCGCGGTCGGGAGCTCATCGGCGCCGAGCGCGACGGCGTGTACTACCTGCTCTTGCACGACGACCCGTCCCTGCGCATGACGCCCGCCGAGGGGAACTGGAGCATCGCGTCGGCGTTCCGGACGGTGGACGAACTGGGCCGGCCGGCGGTCGGGTTCCAGATGGATGCGGTGGGGGCCAACCTCCTCGGCCGGCTCACCGGCGCCAACATCGACAAGCCGATGGCCGTGCTGCTCGACGACAAGGTCTACAGCGCGCCGAACCTCCTGGGGCGGATCAGCTCCAACGGCATCATCCAGGGCGAGTTCAGCTCGCAGGAGATCACCTACCTGGTGCGGACGCTCAACGCGGGCTCGCTCCAGGCCAAGCTCAGCCCGCAGCCGCTGAGCATGAACGTGATCGGCCCGCAGCTCGGCGCGGACAACGTCCGGCAGGGGTTCACGGCGTCGGTCGTCGCCCTGGTCGCCGTCGCCGCATTCATGGTGTTTTATTACTTCGGGTCGGGCCTGATCGCGGTGATCGCGCTGCTCTCCAATGCGGTGATCATCCTCGGGATCATGGCCCTGGCGCGGGCCGCGTTCACGCTCCCCGGCATCGCGGGCGTGGTGCTGACCTTCGGCATGGCCGTCGACGCCAACGTGCTGATCTACGAGCGCATCCGCGAGGAGCTCGACGCCGGCGCCGACCTCCGCACCGCCGTGCGCCTCGGCTACCAGAAGGTCGTCTCGACCATCATGGACGCCAACATCACCAACCTCATCGTCTGCGGCGTGCTGTACGCCGTGGCCACGCAGGAGGTCAAGGGCTTCGCCGTGACGCTCGGGATCGGGATCGTCGCGACGCTGTTCAGTGCGCTGTTCATCACCCGACTGGTGTTCACGCTCCTGTTGGAGAAGGTCGGGGTGCGGCGCATGCCGCAGCTGCCGATGGTCGTGCCCGCGATCCAGAGACTGCTCAGCCCGAACGTCAACTGGCTCAGGCTCCGGCCGGCGTTCCTGGTGATCTCCACCGCCTACGTCGGGCTGGGCCTCTTCATGATCTACCACCAGCGCGAGGAGATGCTGGACACGGAGTTCCGCGGGGGGACGGCGATCACCGTCCGCCTCAAGGCCGAGGACCCCGACGGGCCGGGCGGCCGGCCCCCGACGCAGCTGGTCCGCGCCCGGCAGGAGATCGAGGACCTGATCCACCCGATCGGCGAATCCGCCGACCCCGGCTCGCCCTTGGCCCCCCTGCGCAACGCAGAGATCATCCCCGTCAATCCCCAGGCCGACGGCGTCACCAGCGATCAGTTCATCATCAAGACCACCGCGACCGAGCAACGGGCGGTGGTTGATTCCATCGTCCGCTCGCTCGCCGACCTGATCGACACCCGCCCGCCGTTGCGGTTCGACGGCATGGACGCGGAGGATCTCGCCCAGGCCCCGGTCTACCGGATCGTCGACGGCCGGCTCGGCGAGAACATCGGCCGGCCCGAGGTGCGGACGGACGTCGCGGACTTTGTCGGGGGTGTGGCGATCGTGTTCGGGAATCTGGACCCGCCGCCGACCCTTCAGAATATCGAGCGCCGGCTCGAGCAGATGCGCGCCCAGGCCGACTTCGCCGACCTGCTGGGCCGGCCCAACCGGGTGATCGTGATCGACGGCTCGCCCGAGCGCGTGCAGACGGCGGCCGTGGTCGTGCTGGACCCGGAGGTGACGCTCTTCGACGATCCCGGGCGGTGGCGGACCGAGGTCGCCGAGCCCGAATGGCGCCTGGCGCGGGCGGCGCTCACCGAGACCACCACCCTCGCGGGTGTGCAGTCATTCAGCCCGGCGATCGCGCAGACGTTCAAGGCTAAGGCGGTTGTCGCCGTCCTGTTGAGCTTCCTGGGCATCGGGCTCTACATCTGGATCCGGTTCGGGTCGTTGCGCTACTCGCTGGCGGCCGTCGTCGCGCTGGTGCACGACGTCCTGACCACAGTGGGCCTGATCGCCATCGCCGAGGTGATCTACGAGCAGGCGCCGGGCCTGGCGGCGGCGCTGCTGATCGAGCCCTTCAAGATCAACCTCGGGCTCATCGCGGCCCTCCTGACCATCATCGGGTACTCGCTCAACGACACAATCGTGATCCTGGATCGCATCCGGGAGAACCGCGGCAAGCTCGCCTACGCCAGCGCGTCGGTGGTCAACACGTCCATCAATCAGACGATCAGCCGGACGGTCATCACCTCGGGCACGACGCTCATCGCGGTGCTCATCATGTACATGCTGGGCGGCCCCGGCATCCGCGATTTCACCTACGCCCTGATCTGCGGCGTGGTCGTGGGGACGTATTCCTCGATCGCGGTGGCGGCGCCGCTGGTCTACTCCAAGAAGAAGCCCCCGATGGCCCACCGTGCCGACGGCGCCGCGATCGCCAAGGCCGGCGCCCCGGTCGGGGCCGCCTGAGGCGCACGGTGTGGGGACGGCCCAGATGGACGGACCCAGACGGATCATGATCGCGTCGGCGGCGCTCGTCGGGATGTGGATCGCGGTGTACTGGCTCTGGCCCGCGCCCGCGCCGCCCATCACGTTCGACGACCCGGTGGATGTCACACCAGCCGCGACCCGCCCCGGCGCGACCGCCGAGCCCCCCGCGGGGCCGGAGCCCGCACCGCAGCCGGCGCCCTCGCGCCCGCCGACCACCGCCGGTGCTGGGCTTGAACCCGCGCCGGCGCCCGACCTCGCCCCCGTCGTCCCGCCGGAGTTCGAGACGCACATCGTCCGGGAGGGCGAGACCATCTGGTCCATCGCCGAGGCGCGGTGGGGCGACCGGAACCTCGGCGGCGTGATCGCCCGCGCCAACCCGCTGACCGACCCGAAACGGCTCAAGCCCGGCGACCGGCTCCTGATCCCCAAGGACCCGCGCAACGTGCAGGGCGTCCCCGCGGGCGCCGAGCCGCCGCCCCCCGAGCCGCAGATCGTGCAGTACGTCGTCGCGGCGGGGGACTCGCTCAGCGAGATCGCCCAGCGGTTCTACGGCCGGTCGTCGCTGTGGACGCGCATCCGTGACGCCAACCCGGATGTGATCGGGCGCCACGGCGAGGTGCGCGTCGGCGCCACGATCATCATCCCGCCGCCGCCCGAGCCTGAGACACCCGAGGGCGGTGGGCCGTGACCGGCGCGCGCGAGTCCGTCATCGTCACCGGCGGCGCAGGGTTCATCGGCGCCAACCTCGTGGGCGAGATCCTCCGCCGCGACCCGGGCGCGCACCTGCTGGTCATCGACGACCTGCGTTCCGGCTCGTTCTCAAACGTTGTCGACGCGTGCCGGCGGATCGCACGGTCGCCGTACACCGGCGAGCTCATCGCTCAGGACGCCGGCGCCCTGGACTGGGACGAACTCCTCGACGCGGCCGAGCCCCGCGCGGTCTTCCACCTCGCCGCGATCACGGACACGACCGTGTCCGACGAGCGCACGATGATCGAGACCAACGCGGAGGGGTTCGCGCCGATCCTGCACGCCTGCGCCCAGGCTGGCGTGCCCCTGGTCTACGCGTCGAGCGCCGCGGTGTACGGCGCCCCGGCGCAGGCCCGGGACCGGGCCCCGTTCCCGGAGGACGCCGCGGGCGAACCCGCAAACGTCTACGGCTTCAGCAAGTGGCTCATGGAGAACCAGCACCGCGCGCTGACCGAGGCGTGCGCCCGCACGGGCGCCCCGACGCCGCACGTCGTGGGGCTGCGGTACTTCAATGTGTTCGGCCCGGGCGAGGGGTGCAAAGGAAAGATGGCGTCGATGGCGCGGCAACTCGCCGGGCAGATCCTCGCCGGGGGTCGGCCCAGGCTGTTCGCCGACGGCGAGCAGGCGCGCGACCAGACGCCCGTGATGGACGCGGTGCGGTGCACGCTCGCGGCCGCGGAGCCCGGCGCCCGGCCGGGCGTTTACAACTGCGGCTCCGGCAAGGCCACGACGTTCAACGCCCTGGCCGGCGCGGTCCGCGCGGGGCTGGGAACAACCGACGCCGACGCCCCGACCGAGTACTTCGAGATGCCCGCCGCGGTCCGCCGGTTCTATCAGGATTTCACCCTCGCCGATCTGACGAGCACGGCCGACGGATTGGGCGTGCGCCCTCAGCGCGACCCGCTCGAGGCCATCGCCGAATACGCGTCCTCCCTCAAATCGCTGTGGGAACGGACGGGTTCGCTAGACTCGCCCCCATGACGACGCACACCGTGGTTCTCATCCCCGGCGACGGGATCGGCCCGGAGGTCGCCGACGCCGCCCGGCGCGTGGTCGAAGCCGCCGGCGCGCCCGTCGCATTCCTGGAGCGGCACGCGGGCGTCGCGGCGCTGGACCGCGGCGAGGAGCACGTCCTCCCCGACAGCACCGTCAGCGCGATCCGGGAGCACGGCGTGGCCCTCAAAGGTCCGTGCACCACGCCCATCGGGGGCGGGTTCGGGAGCGTCAACGTCGCCCTGCGCAAGCGCCTGAACCTGTACGCGTCGGTCCGCCCGGTGCGCAGCCTGGCGGGCGTTCCCACGCGCTACCAGGACGTGGACCTCGTCATCGTCCGCGAGAACACCGAGGGCCTGTACAGCGGGATCGAGAACCGCATCACCGACGACGTGATCATCTCGCTGAAGGTGGCCACGCGCGAGGCCTGCCGGCGGATCGCGCGGTGGGCGTTCGACTACGCCGTCCGCCGAGGCCGCCGCAAGATCAGCGCCTTCCACAAGGCGAACATCATGAAACTGTCCGATGGCCTGTTCATCGGGGAGGCCAGGGCCGTCCACGAGGCCGACTTCGCCTCGGTGCGCTACGAGGAGGTGATCATCGACGCGGGGTCCATGCGGCTGGTGCAGGATCCCGGCCAGTTCGACGTGATCCTGTGCGAGAACCTCTACGGCGACATCATGTCCGACCTGTGCGCCGGGCTGGTGGGGGGGCTGGGCGTCACCCCGGGGGCCAACATCGGCGACGCCGGCGCGGTCTTCGAGGCCGTCCACGGGTCGGCGCCGGACATCGCCGGGCAGGGCGTCGCCAACCCGCTGGCGCTGATCATGAGCGCCGCGATGATGCTCAATCACCTCGCCGAGTCGCGGGGCGACGGCGCCTGCCGCGACGCCGCCACCCGCATCCGGGAGGCGTACGACCGGGCGCTCGTCGAGGGCTGCAAGACGCGCGACCTCGGCGGGGACCTTGGAACGGCGGCCTTCACCGACGCCGTGATCCAGCGCCTCGGCGGATGAGCCGGCGATGGCCCGGACGCTGTACCTCCTCCGCCACGCCAAGAGCGACTGGGGCGGCGCGGCCCTGGCCGATGCCGATCGTCCGCTCAACGCGCGTGGTCGGCGCGACGCCCCGCGCATGGCCCGCGCGCTGGCCCGATTGTCCCCCGCCCCGGCTCACGTCATCTGCTCCCCGGCGGTGCGCACGCGCCAGACGCTCGACTTGATCCAGCAGACGGCGGCGATTGATGCGCCAATAGTCTTCGATGACCGGGTCTACGAGGCGCCGGTGGGGGCGCTCCTGGACGCGATCGCGGACGCGCCGGACGTGGCGCCGGCCGTGCTGCTGATCGGTCACAACCCGGGTGTGCAGGGCCTGATCCGGGCGATCACAGGCCGGGACGTGCGCGTCCCGACGGCCACCCTCGCCAAGATCGAGATCGACGCCGACTCGTGGAGCGGGCTCGCGCCCGGCGCGGGGCGCCTGGAGGGCGTTTGGCGGCCGAAGGAGATCGACGATGAGTGACGAATCAGCGTCGTTGACGATCGAAACGACGGGCTGGTCGATCCCCGGCGCCGGGGGCGAGCCCCTGCTCGTGTCCACCGACCGGCGCGCGGGGCTCACGACGCCGGCGTCGGCCGTGCTCCTGGCCCACGGGTTCAAGGGGTACAAGGACTACGGGTTCATCCCCGTGCTGTCCCGGCGCCTGGCCGGGCGGCTGCCGATCGTCGTCCACCGGTTCAACTTCTCTCACTCGGGGATGACCGAAGAGATCGCCACGTTTGCCCGCCCGGATCTCTTCGAGCGCGACACCTGGAACAAACAAGTGGCGGACCTGGACGCCCTGATGGGCGCGATCGAGGCGGGGCGGGCGCCGGCGACTCCCGCGCGGACCCCGATCGTCCTGATGGGTCACAGCCGGGGCGGTGTTTCGTGCCTCTTGTGCGCGGGCCGGCGGGCGCGCGACGGCCGACCTCCCGCGCCGGCGGCCGTCGTGACCATCTCGGCGCCGGCCGAGTGCTGCTCGCTCGACGAGCGCGCCAAGGCCGAGCTGCGCCAGCGGGGGCATCTGGAGTCCCCGTCGTCGCGCACGGGGCAGACGCTGCGCATCGGCCGGGCGTGGCTGGACGAGCAGGAGGCCGACCCCGCCGGCCACGACCTCGCCGCGCTCGCATCGCGGATCGAAGCGCCCGTGCTGGTGGTCCATGGCGACGCCGACCCGACGGTCGACCCGGCGTGCGCGGATCGGATCGCCTCGGCGTGTCCGCGCGGGCGGGTGCGTCTGATCCCGGGCGCCGACCATGTCTTCAACACGCCCAACCCGGCGGACCTCGAGGCGGCGCCGTCGGCGCAGCTGGCGGAGTTGATCGACCACATCGCCGGGTTTCTCGGACCGATCGCCTGCCGATCAGGCTGAGGTGGCGGCCGTTTCGCGCGGCGACCCGTTCTCGGCCACGTCGATCGGCGCCCGGCCGGTGCGCATGGCCGCCAGCCCGTCGCGCGCCGACGGCGCGGGGCGGTCCTCGTCGGCCCGGCTCGTCGCCGAGGCGCTCAATCGCCCGTTCTCACCGACCTCGTGCAGGCTGACGCTGACGCGCCGGGACACGCCACGCTCCTGCATTGTCACTCCGTAGAGGGTGTCGGCGAACTGCATGGTGCGTCGGTTATGGGTGACGATGATGAAGTGGGCCTGGCCGAGGAAATCGCTGAGGATCGAGCAGAACCGCTCGACGTTGGCGTCGTCGAGCGCGGCGTCCACCTCGTCCAGCAGACAGAACGGCGAGACCTTGCTCTGGAAGATGCTCATGAGCAGGGCGACGGCCGTCATCGTCTTCTCCCCGCCTGACAGCAGGTTGATGGTGCGGGGCTTCTTGCCCGGTGGGCTGGCGATGATCTCCACGCCGGACTCGAGCCAGTCGACCTCGCCCGTCTCCTCGTCGGGGATGAGGCGCAGCTCGGCGCGCCCCCCGCCGAAGAGCCGGCGGAACATGCCGTCGTCGCCGGCGAAGTGGTCGCGGATGGCCTCGAACGCCTCGCGGAACCGCTCGCGCGACGCGTCCGACAGCCGCTCGATCAGGCCCTCCAGGTGCTCGCGGGCCGAATCCAGATCCTCGACCTGCCGGGCCAGGTCCTCGTTGCGCTCCTCGAGGCGGGACTCCTCCTCGATCGCGTCGAGGTTGATGTTGCCCAGGCGTCGGATGGCGCCGCGGAGATCCTCGATCTCCCCGGCGGTCTCGTCCTCGTCGACGGGCGCCACGCCCCCGGAGGCCAGGAGCGCGCGGAACTCGGGCAGATCGGCGGCCAGGTCCGTATCGAGATCCTCGGCGGCCCGTTCCTCGAGGGTTTCCCGGCGGACCTCCAACTCCCGCCGGGTCAGCTCCACGGCGTTCCAGTCCCGCTCGGCGATGCGGGCCCGTTCGACGGCCGCCTCGTGCGCCCGGGCCAGCGGCTCGGCCCGGTCTCGCGCCTGCGCCAGGTCCGCCCGGCAAGCGTCGATCGAAGCCCGGCAGGCCTTGGCCGTCCGCTCGGCGTCGGCGCGGGCGGCGTCGGCGTCCGCGATCTCCTGCTCCAGCGCCGACACTCGCTCCTGCTGATCCGCCAGAGCGCGCTCCAGTCGGCCGATCTCCTCGGCGCGCTCGGCGATGGCTCGCTCCTGGCGCTCGGCGTCGGCGCGAGCGGCGGCGGCCTGCTCGGTCAGGCGCGACGCCTCGACGCGCAGAACGCTGGAACGCTCCGTCAGTTCGTCGAGCTCCGCCTGCGCCGCGGCGGCACGGCCGGCCAGGGCGTCGCGGGCCGCTTCGAGTGATTCGCACCGCTCGGCGAGGGCGTCGCGCTCGTCGGCCGTCGCCGCCAGCCGGGCTCGCAACTGGTCCGTGTCCGCCTGGAGGGAGGCACACTCGGACTCGAGCCGCGCGACCTCGCGCTCGGCCCGCGCCAGCTCCGCGTCCAGTCGGTCGAGCCGGTGCTCGGCGTCGAGAACCGCCCGGTCGGCGTCGGCGAGCCGGGCGCGCGCTTCGGCTCGCTCGCGGTCCAGGGCGGCGGCCTGGTCGCCCAGCGCCGCCAGCGCCGACCGCCCATCGGCGACGGCCGACGCGAGCGTCGCCAGTTCGGATTCCAGCGCCTGCAACTCACCTCGCCGCTCCAGCAGCCCGGCCCCTTCGTCGGCCGACGGCTCGCCCGCGACGAGCCGGCCGCGCTCCACGACGTCCCCTTCGGGTGTGACGAGGGTCCAGCCCTCCAGCGGGCCCGCGACCAGGGCCAGGGCGGTCTGGGCGTTCGGCGCCAGGGCGGCGCGCGGCACGAGTGATTCGACCAGCGGCCGGAGCCCGTCCTCGCACCGAATCAGCCGGCTGATCGGGATCACGCCCGCTGGGAGGCCGGCGTCCACGTGGGCCGGCGGCGCGTCCCCGGAAGATTCGAGCAGAACGACGCGTCCGGCCACGGGCGCCGGCGCGGCTGCGAACGGTGCGAGGCTCGGGACGACGAGCCCGCGGAGCGACGCGCCCAAGGCGGCTTCGACCGCGCGGGCATCCTCCGCATCCGTCTCGATCAGGTCCGCCAGCGGGGCGATGATCGAGGCGTAGGGCTCGACGCTCTCATCGCGGAGGCGCAGGGCCTCGATCGCCCCCTCGCCCAGCCCGGTGTGGGCGTCGACCATCTCGCGCAATGTCGTGAGCCGGCTTTCGAGCTTGATCCGCTGCTCTTCGAGCGCCGAGACGCGCCGGCCGACGTCCTGCTGGTCATCGCCCAGCGTGCGAAGACGCTGGTCGAGCGCCGCCACGACCGAGCGCGCGCCGTCGGCCTTGACGCGGCTGTCGTGCGCCAGGCTCTCGGCGGCGGCGCGGGCCGACTCCAGCCCGTCCCGCTCGGCGCACGCTTGGTCGATCGACTCGGCGAGCCGGGCGGCGTGCTCGTCGAGTGACCGGGCGCGGGCCTGCTCGCTCTCGATCCGTGTGTCGAGCGCCGCCAGGTCGCGCGCGGCGCGGGACGCGGCGTCCTCGGCCTCGCGGAGCTCGTGCCTGAGCTCGATCAGGGCGCGGGCGGACGCCTCGCGGGCCCGGGTCTGGGATTCGAGGGCCGTCTCGGCCTTGGCCGCGTGATCGGCGAGATCCCGCGCCTTGGCGAGGGTCTGGTCGAGGTCGGCGGTGTCGGCGGCGTGAGAGCGCCGGAGGGCGTCGAGCCGGGGCGATTCCTCTTCGAGCCGGCCGCGGGCCTGGGCCAGCGTGGACCGCAACAGTTCGCCGCGTTGCCGGGCGTGGCTGGCGTCGTGCTCGGCCCGCTGAGCCCGGTCGGTGTGCGCGCGGAGCGTGCGCTCAAGCTCGTGCCGCTCAAGCTCCGCGTCCTGTCGCCGAGCCTCGATCTGTTCGACGTCCTCGATCGCGGCGTCCCGCTCTCGCTGGAGCCCGTGCTGGCGCGAGGTCAGGCCCTCGAGCCTCGAGCACAGCTCGTCGTACTGGTGCAGCGCCAGCGCCAGGCGCAGCCCTCGCAGCCGGGCGTCGAGGGCACGGAACGTACGGGCCCGCTCCGCCTGCGTGCGGACAGTCTTGAGA
>RFGI01000105.1 GCA_003696725.1 Planctomycetota bacterium
CGCGACAAGACGAGGGCGAGGTCGGCCTTGGTGACGGCGCCGTCGCGGTTGAGGTCCGCGCGGGCGGCGTCGGGTGATTGATTCGAGGAGAGCCCGTAGGTGTTCAGGAGCCGGACGAGGTCCAGCGTGTTCACCACGCCGTCACCTGTCAGGTCGGGCGAGCGGCTGGGCGGCGGCGGCGGCGGCGGTCAAAAGAACCGTCGCTGAGGCCGCGATCGTGGCGGCGGGTGGAACTCGCATTCCCTCACCAACAAACCTGTGTCCAAGATGCGCGGTTAAATAATCCCAAAATGACCGGCCGGCGTCGGGTCTGCGGCCGCCCTGGCGGGCTCGGACCGCCGCACGCCCAGCGGCGCCCGGCGGCTCACGATTGACGACCCGCCCGGGGCGGTCGTAGGATAGAGGGCTTGAGAACCCGGCTCGCCGGGCGTGCGGGATCGGCTCGCGCGGCGGCGGACGGGGCAGGCCTTGAGACGGACGAAGCAACCCCATGCGCACGGTCCGCCATCATGGGTTCTGAGTCGGCCCGAGCCTCGGCGTCGCCCGCGGGCGGCCGCCGACTCGCTCGCCCGGAGGCGCGGCGATGACCTGACGGGACTCCCGACAGGTCGTGCGCCGGCGGCTCCGGCCCCGCGCCCCGCACCGGGGCGGCGCGGGGTTCGGCCCCCGGCCCATCGGCGGGCCACGCGCGTCAGACCGACGCTCGTGGTCCTGTTCATTTTGACCACCGGCCCAACATCCCGGCATCCCGGCGACCCCGCCCCGACGGAGACCACGACACGCCCATGAACGCCCAAGAGATGCTCAGACTGATCGACTCGATCGCCCGCGATCGCAACGTCGACCGGGAGACCCTGCTGACCGACCTGGAGCAGGCCATGGTCTCCGCCGCCCGCCGGCACTACGGCACGCTCGACCTGGAGGAGTTCACCTGCTCGATCGACCGCGCCACCGGCGAGATGGTCCTCTACCGGCACGGCGAGCCCATGACGCTCGAGCCCGGGGAGCTCGGCCGCATCGCCGCCCAGACCTTTAAGCAGGTCATGATCCAGCGCTTCCGCGAGGACGAACGCGCCAGCATCTACGAGGAGTTTTCCGGCCGCGTGGGCGAGCTGCTCACCGGGGTCGCCCAGCGCTACGAGGGCGGGGCCCTCATCGTCCAGATCGACCGCGCCGAGGGCTTCATGCCCCGCTCCGAGCAGATCCCCGGCGAGCAGTTCAACCCGGGGGACCGCATCCGGTGCCTGCTCCTGGAATGCCGCGACATGGGCAACCAGGTCAAGATCGTCCTGTCGCGGGCCAACCCGGACTTCATCCGCCGGCTCTTCGAGGTCGAGGTGCCCGAGGTCGGCGAGCGCATCATCGAGATCAAGGCCATGGCCCGCGAGGCCGGCTATCGCACCAAGGTCGCCGTCACCAGCATCGATTCCAAGGTCGACGCGGTCGGCGCGTGCGTGGGGGTGCGCGGGTCGCGCATCCGCAACATCGTCGACGAACTCAACGGCGAAAAGATCGACATCGTCCGCTGGAACGAGTCCAGCCAGGTGCTGATCCAGAACGCCCTCAAGCCCGCGGAGGTCGAGGAGATCTCCCTGTGCTTCGAGCTCGGCCGGGCGACCGTCGTGGTCCGCGACGACCAGCTCTCCCTGGCGATCGGCAAGCGCGGCCAGAACGTGCGCCTCGCGGCCCGCCTGACCGGCTGGGACGTGGACATCCTCACCCCGGCGGAGTTCAACAAGGGCCTGGAGATCATGGCCGAGACGCTCGGCGCGATCGAGGGCGTCACCGAGGAGATGCTGGACCGGCTGGCGGCCCTGGGCATGGTCAGCGTGTTCGACATCGAGGAGGTCGGCGCCGAGGTCCTCGTCAACGAGCTCGAGATCGCCGAGGCCTTGGCCCAGGAGATGGTCGAACGAGCGGCGGCCAAGGCCAAGGAGGTCGCCGAGCAGCAGGCCCGCGAGAAGGAGGAGGCCGAGCGCCGCAAGGCCGAGGAGGAGGAGGCCGCCCGCCGGCTCCTCGCCGGGGAGGCCGGCGAAGAGGGCGTCTCCGCCGATCTGGCGGCGGCGGCGATCCTGGCCGTCGGCACGGACGCGACGCCCGCCGCCCCCGCGGACGACGCCGTCGCCGAGCCGGACCCGGACCAGGCTCACGCCGAGGCCATCCTCTCCGGCGCCGAGCGTCCCGAGGACGAGACCCTCCTCGCCGAGGACGATGATCCCACCCCCGCGCGCGCCGGCGAGGCCGACGACGGCTACGACCCCGACGACGCCGGCGAGGCGCCCACCGCCAGCGACCAGGACCGGGCCGAGGGTGAACAGATCACCGACGCCGCCGTCCACCAAGTTCTCAAGAAGTACCCCCACGCCGAGGCCGCCGAGAGCGAGTGAGCCGGCCCGACGCCGGCACGAGCCGAACCCCACGCGGAGCGACCCTTGTCGACGAAGCAGAAACGAGTCTTTGAGATCGCCAGAGAGCTGGGCGTCAAGTCCCGGGCCATCCTCGACAAGTGCAAGGCCGAGGGCGTGCCCAACATGAACAACCACATGTCCAGCGTCTCAGCGGGTCTCGAGGCGACCATCCGCGAGTGGTTCAGCGCCAGCGGCGGCGGCACCGCCGTCGAGACGACCGAGCACGTCGACCTGGAGAAGGTCCGAGCCGCGCCGCGCAAACGCGCCCGCGCCAAAGCCCGCAAAGCCTCAACCAGCGACACCGCCGGCGGCGAGGCCGCGACGGCCGTCGCCGAGCCGCCCGCGGCGCCACCGGCCGCCGAACAACCTGCCCCGGCCCCCGCCCCCGAGGAGCC
>RFGI01000106.1 GCA_003696725.1 Planctomycetota bacterium
CGCCGCCCCGCCGGGGCCGCCCCCGGCCTGCATCACCGGGCCCAGCCCCTGCCGGGAGCCGACGTCGCAGATCTCCGCCGCGGTGGGCCCGGCGTAGTACCGCCGAACGATGAGCCGGCTCGGCCGGTCCACGATGGCGACGAACCGGCGGACCTGCTCGGCCTCGTCGGCCGACCCACGGAAGACCAGCGCGTTGGTCGGGCGGTCGATCAGCAGGCGGTCGCGCAGGTTCCCCAGGCTCCCGGCGCGCGTGGCGGACTGGGTGGCGGCGCCCTGGACGGCCTGGCCCGGCGCGGGCGTCTGCTGCGACGCCTGTCCGAACAGCTCCAGCACGCGGGCCTTCGCCTCGGCCGCCGCGACGTGTGTCAGTTCGATCCGATGCAGTGTCTGCGAGGCGAACTCCCGCGTCATCCGCTGCACCAGCGCCTCGATCGCGTCGTTGACCCGGCCGGGCGCCGTCGACAGGATCAGCCCGAGCTCGTCCACATACAGCACCTTGGCGCCGTCGGTCCCGATGACTGTGTCGATGGGCTGCTTGAGGCTCGATGGGGTCAGGAGCGGCGTGCGGATGACGCGCGTGGGGCTGAACTCGCCCTCGCCGAAGTCGACGGGCGTCTGCAGGGCCGGCGACACGGTGTAGATGCCCTCGGGCGAGCGCGTGATCACGAACCCGCGGGGCGCCAGGAGCGTCTCCAGCAGGGGCATCAGGCGCGATCGCGGCAGGTCGATGGGCGCGTTGAACTCGACGGTGGCAGAGGCCAGCGGCGCCGCGTCCGTCTGCATGATGATCACGCCCAGCTGCTCGGACACGAAGTCGATCAAAGACGAGATGCTCACGGGCTCGGCGAAGGCGCTGAAGGAGATCATCGCCTCGGCGTCGGGGTCGGCGGGGGCCTGCGCCTGCGGCGCCGGGGCCTGCGCCTGGGGATCGGCCAGGCGCGATTGAGGCTCGGCCGGCTGGGCCACAGCGTCGGCGGTCGACCCGGCGAGCAGGACCAGGGCCGCGGCGCCCAGGGCGCGAGGGCGGGATCGGGGGTCGGCTCTCACAGCGGTCGTCCTTTCTTTGGCCGGGGGGCGCCCGGACTCGGGGCGCGACCCGGCCGGGGCCCGGTCCCGTACCATCGGCCATGCGCGTCGTCAGCCTGCTGCCCTCGGCGACTGAGACGCTCGACCTGGTCGGCGGTTCCGGGATGCTGGTCGGGCGCAGCCACGAATGCGACCACCCGGCCTCGATCCTGGATCGGCCCGTCCTGACAGCGCCCGCCACCGCCCCGGGACCCCCGGCCCGGATCGACGCCGAGGTCCGCCTGGCCGTCGAGCAGGGGCGATCGCTCTATCGGCTCGACGCCGACCGGCTGGCCGACCTCCGCCCGGATGTGATCCTGACGCAGGACCTGTGCTCGGTGTGCTCCATCGACCTGGGCGCCGTGCGATCGGCCGCCGCCCGGCTCGACCCTACGCCAAAGATCGTCAGCCTGAACCCCACCACGATCGAGGGCGTGTTCGACGACGTGCTGACCGTCGGCGCCGCGGTCGGGCTGGAATCCAGCGCCGAAACCGCTGTAGTGCATCTGAGAGAGCGTTTTTATAGGACGGCTGAGTGCGTGCCGGCTTTCGACGAGGGGCCGAGCGTGGCGTTCCTGGAATGGACGGACCCGCTGTTCGTCGGCGGGCACTGGACGCCGCAACTCGTCGAGCGGGCCGGCGGCCGGCATCCCCTGAACCCGACCGAGCCGATCGCGGGGCTCGGATCAGGCCTCGCCGCCCAGCAGGACCAGCGGACCGCGGGCCCGTCGCGACGGATCACCCCGGACGAACTCATCGAGAGTCGGCCCGAGGCGGTCGTGGTCTGCCCCTGCGGCGTGGGTCTGGACCAGGGCCGAATCGCCGCGTCGACCCTGGCCGGCGAGCCGTGGTGGCCCGACCTCCCCGCCGTCCGAGCCGGGCGCGTGGCCCTGGTCGATGGGAACCAGATGTTCAACCGACCCGGGCCGAGACTGGTGGAGGCGTTCGGCTGGCTGACCGGCTGGCTCAACGATCGGCCGGGCCTCATCCCGCCCGGGTTCCCGTGGGAGCCGATGCCGTGAGACCGCCACATCGGGCCACCCGCCGCGGGGCTCAGCGGGCGGCGGCCTGTGCGCTGCTCGCCGGCGCCGTCGCGTGCCGGGCCCCCGCCGACCCCACGCTCACGCTGATCGGATCGGCGCCGATCACCGTCGCGCCCGAGATCGCGGGCCAAGGCGGGGGCGTCGTCAGCGGGCTCAGCGGGCTGGCGTACGACCCGGCGACCGGGACGTGGCTGGCCGTCTCCGACGCGGACCCGGCGCACGCCCGCCGGCTGCGCATCGACGCCACCGGCGGCCGGCTCGTCGCGGAGGCTGTCGCCCTCGTCCCGATCGCGAGGACGAACCACCGCGACGCCGAGGCGATCGCCCGCGCCGCGGACGGCGCGTGGGTGATCGCGTACGAGTCCCCGCCCGGCGCCGTGGTGTTCGATCCATCGCTCGGCTCGCCGCGCGCGCTGCGGGCCGCCGGCGCCGCAGCCGAGGGCCTCGCCCGCAACCGCGCGTGGGAGTCGGTCGCGGCCCTGCCGACCGACCCGCCGACGACGCTGCTGATCAGCGAGTTCGGCCCGCCCGCGACTCCCGCCGACCCCGGGCGCGTGCGCCGGGCCCGGGCCGTCCTGATCGACCCGGCGCGCGACGCCGAGGCCGCCCGCGGCGACTACCCGATCACCCCCCCGCCGGCCGGGCTCGGGGGCGCCGGCGTGACCGACCTCTGCGCCCTCGACGAGACGCGCTTCCTGGCGCTCGAACGGCGCGTGACCCTCGCCGGCTACGACGCGGCGGTCTTCCTGGTGACGATGACGCACGCGGGCGCGGCGCTGACATTCACGAAAACGCCGCTGGGTTCGCTGCGCGCCCTGGGCGTCGCGGACCCCGGCAACGCCGAGGCCATCGCGATCGGCCCGGCGGCCGAGGATGGTTCGCGCCTCGTCGTCATCCTCAACGACGACAACCGGGGCCGGGACGGGCAATACGGCGCCCGCGCAATCGCCCTGCGGCTGGCCGAGTGAGGCGGCCGGCGCCCGGTTCGCGCCTCGTGCACCGGCGGCTGACACGACCGGCTGGAGCCCCTACGATCCGGCGATGCCCACCCGTGACCCATCCCCCGGCGCCCTCCATCGTCTGAGCCTGTCCGAGCCGACCGACCCGATCGGCGCGCGCAGCGCCGTGACCGACACAGACATCCGCCGTCTGGTCGAGGCGTTCTACACCCGGGTGCGTGAGGACGACCTGCTCGGGCCGATCTTCGCCCGCGAGGTCGCCGAGTGGTCGCGGCATCTGCCGAAGATGACCGATTTCTGGTCGACCGTGATCCTGCGCACCGGGCGCTACGCGGGCCGGCCGATCGAGGCGCATCTGCGGATCGACGGGCTGTCACCCGACCACTTCCGGCGCTGGCTGGGGCTCTGGGAATCGACCGTCGGCGACGAGATGCCGCCGGAGGCGCGCGACGCCTTCGTCCTCGCTGCGCGGCGGATGGCGTCGTCGATGCAGTCGCGGCTCTTCCCGGCCGGCGGGCCACACTAAAGCACGCCACCCGGCGACCCCGGCCGCACCCGACCTGCGCGCGGCCCAAGCGCGCCCGGGGGCTTACTGCCGTTTGCCTTTGCCCTTGCGGTCGGCGCGGTGGTCTTTTTTGCGCTTGTCGCGCGATCGGGACTTCTGGCTGCGGCGCTGCGTGCCGGATTTCGTTTTGAAGCCGGCGCCGTCGGCGTGGCCCAGCCCGCCGCCGGCCGAGCCCAGCGTCAGGGCCTTGCCCACGCCGGCGCGTTTGGCCGCCTCCTCCGACGGGATGAGGAGCTCCATCTGCCGGGCCGGGAGGTTCACGCTCGAGACGGCGACCCGCACCCGGTCGCCCAGACGGTACGACCGGCCCGTGGACTGCTCGACCAGGGCGCCGGTCTTGTCGTCGATGCGCCAGCGTCCCCCGACGCCCCGCCCGGGGACGGGCAGGTCCTCGGCCTTGACCAGCCCCTCGACCAGGTACTTCTCGATCCGGACGAAGACGCCCTTGGGAATAACACCCGTGACCACGCCCGGGAAGACCTCGCCGATCTTCTCCGACAGGAGCTGCATCACCAGGTAGTTGCGCAGGTCGTCCTCGGCGTTGGACGCATTCTCTTCAGTCCGGTTGCAGTCGCCGCCGATGCGCGCCAGGGCGTCCTCGTCGGGACACAGCGGGTCGCGGGCCAGGGTCTTGCCGAGGCTGCGCATGCGGGCGTCGTCCCTGGGCGGGTCGGCGCCGTTGCCCGTGCGCGAGAGGTAGGCGGCTAGGGCCCGGTGCACGGTCAGGTCCGGGTAGCGGCGGATGGGGCTCGTGAAGTGGGCGTAGGCGTCGCTCGCCAGGGCGTAGTGCCCGATCAAGGCGGGCGAGTAGAGCGCCTTGGTCAGGGAGCGCAGGACGGCGAAGTGCACCGCCGGCGCCGCGGGCTTGCCGGCCGTGGCGTCCAGGAGCCTCTGGAGGTCGAACCGGTCCGGCTCCTTGGGCAGGCTGAAGCCGATCGGCCGGAGGAACTTGCGCAGGCTCTCGAAGCTCGACGGCTCGGGCTCCGGGTGGATCCGCCGCAAGAGCGCCACGCCCAGACGCTCGAACAACTGCGCGACGGACTCGTTCGCTTCGACCATGAACATCTCGATGAGCCGGTGGGTCCAGGCGTCGTCCTCGGGCTCGGCGTCGATCACGCGCCCGTCGTCGTCGAAGATCAGCTCCACCTCGGGCAGGTCCAGATGGATCATGCCGCGGCGCCGGCGCCGCTCATAGATCAGCTTCGACAGCCGATTGAACTGCCGCAGCGTCTCCAGCAGCCGATCGGAATAGTCCGGCTCGGTCCTGGCGTGCTTCTTCGCCTCGGCGGTGTCGCCGTCGATCAGCGCCTGGGCCTCGAGGTAGGTCAGACGCTTGGCGGACTTGATGACCGTCGAGGAGAACCCCCGGCCGGCGACCTCGCCTCGCTCGTCGTACGCGATGAACGCGCTCTTGCAGAACCGCGGCACGCCCTCCTGCAGGCTGCACACCCCGTTGGAGAGGATCTCCGGGAGCATCGGGATGACGCGGCGCGGCAGGTAGCACGAGTTGCCGCGGGCCCGGGCCTCCTCGTCCAGGGGTGAGCCCGGGGTGACGAAGTGGCTCACGTCCGCGATGTGCACGCCGAGCTTGAACCGCGGGCGGCCCTTCCCGTCGGGCAGGATCTCGAGCGAGAGGGCGTCGTCGAAGTCGCGGGCGTCGGGCGGGTCGATGGTGATGACGAAGGCGTCGCGGAGGTCCTCGCGGTTCGCGAACCCGCCGGCGCGCTCGGCGCGGTCGACCTCCTCCTCGAACCGGGCGGAGACGCCGCGGGCCTGCTCGAGGCAGGCGTCGGGGAAGTCGCCCGGCAGGTTGTAGGCGGCGATGGTGGCCTGGGTCTCGACGTCGGGCTCGCCGGCGGCGCCCAGCACCCGCGTGATGACGCCCTCGCCGAGCATCCCGTCCTCGGGCATGTGCAAGAGCTCGAAGACGACCTTGTCGCCGGCGCGGGCGTTCTTGGCGCCGGGGTCCCCGACGAGGACGGGCTCGGTGAGGGCCTCGCCGTCGGGGAAGACGAGCCAGCGCCCGCCCTGCTGGCGCAGCTCGCCGGTGAACGAGGTGTGCTTGCGCTGGACGACCTCGACGATCTCGCCGACGAGTTCGCGCTGCCCGCCGCGCCCCCGGCGGCGGCGCACGGCGGCGCGGACGGTGTCGCCGGTCAGGGCGTCGCCGGTCGCGCCGGGCGGGACGAACAGGTCGCCGTGGGCGTGGGGGTTGGTGGGGATGACGAAGCCGAAGCCGCGCGGGTTCTTCTTGAAGACGCCGACGACCTCGTCGCCCATGGGGGGCAGGGCGACGGCCTCGTCGTCGTAGACCACGACCTGGCCAGCGGATTCGAGCTGGCGGACGGCCTCGCGGAACGCGGGCGCGTCCTCGGGCGCGACGCCCAGGTCGCGGGCCAGGTCGTCGATGGCGCGGGCGTCGTCGGCGTCGGCGTCGGCGAGCCGGCGGAGGATGCGGTCCTTGAATCGCAGGGGCATACGGCGCCCAGCATAGGGGCCGGCGCGGGGGCCGGCTCAGGCCTCGCCGTCGGCGCCCGCCGTGCGCGAGACGAACGACTCGAGCTTCCGTGAACGCACCGGGTGCTGGAGCTTGCGGATAGCCTTGGCCTCGACCTGGCGGACGCGCTCCCGGGTGACCTTGAAGATCCGGCCGACCTCCTCCAGGGTGTAGGTGTACCCGTCGCCGATGCCGTAGCGGAGCTTGAGGATCTCGCGCTCGCGGTAGGTGAGCGTCTTGAGGACCTGCTCGATCCGCTGGCTGAGCATGGCGCTGCTGGTGGTGTGGTCGGGGGTCTCCTGGCGCTCGTCCTCGATGAAGTCCCCGAAGTAGGAGTCCTCGCTCTCGCCCACGGGCCGGTCCAGGCTGACCGGGTGGCGCCCGATCTTCATGACGCGCTGCACCTCCTCGACGGGCATCCCGGCGACCTCGGCGAGCTCCTCGATCGTGGGCTCGACGCCCGACTGCTGCAGGAGCCGCTTCTCGATCGTGCGCAGCTTGGACATCGTCTCGATCATGTGGACCGGGACGCGGATCGTGCGCGCGTGGTCGGCGATCGCGCGGGTGATGGCCTGGCGGATCCACCACGTCGCGTAGGTGCTGAACTTGTACCCCCGCTGGTACTCGTACTTGTCCACGGCGCGCATCAGGCCCGTGTTGCCCTCCTGGATGATGTCCAGGAACGACAGCCCGCGGTTGCGGTACTTCTTGGCGATCGAGACCACCAGCCGCAGGTTCCCCGCGGAGAGGTCGCGCTTGGCCTGCTCGTACTCCCAGAAGACGTTCGCCAGATCGCGCACCCGGCGGGCCAGGTCCTCCGGCTCCTCGCGCACCAGCCCGCGCAGCCCGTCGAGCTCCTCGCGCATGACCATCACGTCCTCGGGGTCGTAGCGGCCCGGGCGCGCCTCGGCGTCGGCGAGGGTCCGCTGCAACTCCAGCATCTTCCGCGACAGGCTCTCCAGCTTCTTGCGGAAGGGGTTGATCCGGCTGGTGCGCAGGCAGCACTCCTCGGCCAGGGCCGCCATGCGCCGGCGGCGCGTCTCGATCCGGGCCTTGACGTCGGCGATCCGCGCGTCGTCGCCGGCGGCGACGGCCTCCTGGAGCTCCTCCCACTGCGCCTCGCCTTGGGCCAGCAGCTTCTTGAGCGTGGCGACGTTGTACGGGATCCGCCGGGCGATGATCTCCTTGTGGTTCTCCTCCGCGGTGCTGATGCGCATGGTGCGATCGAAGGGCAGCTCCCCGCGGTGGACCTGCTCGAGGACCTCGACGGCCTGCTGGACGGCGTGGTCGTTCTCCAGGGCCCGCCGGCGGTAGATCCAGCGCGTCAGCTCGATCTTCTTCGCCAGGCGGATCTCCTCCTCGCGCGTCAACAGCGGGATCGTGCCCATCTGCGTCAGGTACATCCGCACCGGATCATCGATGCGCTTGGTGTTGGACTCGGCCTCGAGGGCCTGGGCGATCTCGGCGGCGGCCGACGTGTCGGGCTTGAGGCCCGTGAGCGGGTCGGCGCCGGGCTCGGCGGGGGCGCCGGCGTCGTCCGGCTTGGCTCGGGCGGCGGCCTCCCGGCGGGCCCGCGCCTGGCGCGTGCGGTACTCCCGGAGATCGATCAGCTCGATCCCGAGGTCGTCCACCAGCGCCAGGAACTCGTGCATGCGCTGCGCGCAGATGAGCTCATCCGGCGCCGTGCTGTTGACCTCCTCGTACGCCAGCCAGCCCCGGGACGAGGCGATCTCCAGCAGGTCGGTGACGGCGGGGTGCATCAGTGCGGTCACGGCGTGGGCTCTCCGGTCACGGGTCTTGCCTCATGCGCGGTCGGGATCGTCCGCGCCCACCAGCGCACGGGGGATGGCCAAGGGGTCGTGCCCGAACGACTCGAGCGCCCGCCGGCGGGCGGCGATCCGCTCGGCGAGCGAGCCGGCCGACGACGCCGACCCCGCGGCGCGGGCGCGCAGCGCCGTGCGGGCGAAATGGATCAGGTGCGCCTGCAATCGTTCACGGTCCGATTCGTTCTCGTCCAACGCCGCGGCGACCAGCCCGCAGACGAACGCCCGGTCCTCGGCCCGCGCGAGCCGATCGACCACGGCCGAGGAGGTCTCGCCCGCCCCGGCGCCGGCCAGCGCCTCGGCCAGCGCGCGCAGCGGGCCGGGAGCGTAGGCGTCGGCGTTCAAAATGTCTCGCTCCGGGCTCGGCAACTCCGCCAGCAGGGACGGGTCCGCCGCCAGGGCCGCCAGGGCCCGAGCCTCGGGCGACCGGGCCAGCGCCGGATCGATCGCGGGCGCGCCCGACGCCCCGTCCAGGGCCGGGCGGGGCGCAGATCGTGCGCGGGCCACGGCCAACGCCCGCGCCACGTCGGCCTCGGCGACGCCGGCGGCCTCGGCGATGCGGCGGACGATCAATCGGCGTCGGATCGGCGGCTGGGCCTCGAGCCCCAGCTCCGCGAACCGGCGCACGGCCTCGTCCACCGCCTCGGCGCGGGCCGACAGGTCCAGCCCCGCCAGACGCCGGCGCAAGGCGTCCAAGCGGCGCTCGAGCGCGTCGGCGGCGCCGTGCAGGACGGCCCGGAAGCGCTCGGCGCCGTCGGGCCCGGCCAGCACGTCCGCCGGGTCCATCCCGTCGGGCAGCGCCGCCACGGCGACGTCGAGTCTCGAGCCGAAGAAGACGTCCAGGGCGCGGTCGGCCGCCCGGGCGCCGGCCTCGTCGCCGTCGAAGAGCAGGATCACCCGCGAGCACAGCCGTTCGAGCACGCGCGCGTGCCGGGGCGTCAGCGCCGTCCCCAGCGTCGCGACCACGTTGGTGAAGCCGGCCTGGTGGCAGGCGATCACGTCCGTGTAGCCCTCGGTGACCACGGCGACGCCGGCCTTCTGGATCGGTCGGGACGCCAGGTGCAGGGCGTAGAGCGTCGACGACTTGTCGAAGATCGGCGTCTCTGGCGAGTTGAGGTACTTGGGGTCGTCCTCCTCGCGCAGCCGGCGCCCGCCGAAGGCGATCGGCCGGCCGGTCGCGTCGCAGATCGGGAAGATCAGCCGGCGGCGGAAGGCGTCGTACCCGTCGCCCCGCCCGTCGCGCGGGGGCTTGATCAGGCCCGCGCCGAGCAGCACCGACGGCGCGTACCCCTTCTTCTTCGCCGTCGTGAGCAGGTGGTCCCAGCCATCCGGCGCCGCCCCCAGCCCGAAGCGCTCGGCCGTCTCGTCCGTGATCCCGCGGGATTCGAGCGTGCGGCGGGCCTCGTCGCCCACGCCAGGCTTGCGCAGCGCCAGGCGGAAGAACTCCTGGGCGAACGCCGCCGCGGCCCGCAGATCCGCGCGCGTCGGCGCCGAGGGGTCGCGCGGCGTGCGGTCGGCGTCGCGCCGGGGCGTCAGCTCGATCCCCGCGCGGTCCGCCAGGTGGCGCAGCGCCTCGATGAACTCCAGGTTGTGGAAGTTGATGGCGAAGTCGAGGGCGTTGCCCCCGGCGCCGCACGAGAAGCAGTGATAGATCTGCTTGGCGGGGACGACGTACATCGAGGGCGTGTGGTCGTCGTGGAACGGGCACAGGCCGACGAACTCCCGGCCCTTGGGCCGCAGCGCGACGTGCTCGCCGATGAGACCGACGATGTCAGTCGCGTCGAGGACCCTGCGCCGGTCGTCTCGTTCGGGTGTTGGCGCCGTCACATCGCCCCCTCCGCGGCGCGGGCCTGTCCCGCGCCGGAACGCGAGCCGACCGGGCGCCGCCACGGGCGCCGATCCCGCGCCGGGCGGGCCATCGGTTCGCGCGATCCGGTTGTGCGTCTCGACCGGCGCGGGTTGAGTCCGAGCGCCGGTGTGCTCGGCGACGCCGGGTCGGGCGCGGGGTTGATCGTCGCGGGCGGCGGGCCCTGCGGGACGATCCGGGGTTCGAGCCCGGCGGGAGCGTTGGAACGCTATCGCGCCGGGCGGGTCCGTCAACCACGGGGGCGGAAAAACCGGCAAAGTCGCCCGGGATCGCCCGACCGGCTCAGCCGGCCTGTGCCGAGGCCGACGCTCCGGTAGGATGGACCCCCGATGCGAGCCGAGGTCACTTTTATCGGAAAGGTGCAGGGCGTCGGGTTCCGGGCGACGGCCAAGCGGCTCGCTGACGCCGCCGGCGTCACCGGCTGGGTTCGCAACGAGGCCGACGGCTCGGTCCATCTCGTCGCCGAGGGCCGCGACGAGACGGTCCGCCGGTTCCTGGACGACCTGCGCGATCGGCTCGCCGGGTTCATCAGCCGCGAGGACCTGACCGAGGGCGAGGCCACCGGGCGCTACGCCGGGTTCGAGATCCGCCATTGACCGACCCGCCGGAGCCCGCCGTGCTCGTTCTTTTCGATATCGACGCCACGCTGCTGACGACGCTCCGCGCCGGGGTGCTGGCGATGGGCGACGCCGGGCGACGGCTCTTCGGCGGGTCCTTCGACGAGTCGCGCGTCGAGTACGCCGGCCGGCTGGACCCGCTCATCATCGCGGACCTCCTGGCGGCGCACGGGCGGGACGCGGGCCCCGCGGGCGTCGAGGCGTTCCGCGCCGCCTACGCCGACGCCCTCGCCGATCGGCTCGCCGAGCCGGGCCGGGCCCGGGCGCTGCCGGGCGTCACCGACCTGCTTGACGCGCTCGACGACGCGGCGGGTGTGACGCTGGGGCTCCTGACCGGCAACTACCCAGAGACCGGCTCGATGAAGCTCCGCGCCGCGGGGCTCGACCCCGACCGCTTCGCGGTCCGCGTCTGGGGGTGCGACTCGCCGCACGACCCGCCCGCGCGCGACCACCTGCCCGCGGTGGCGCTGGAGCGGGTCGTGTCGGTGACGGGGTCGGCGATCGACGCCGACCGCGCCGTCATCGTGGGCGACACGGTGCACGACGTGGCCTGCGCCCGGGCCTGCGGCTGCCGATCCCTCGCCACGGCGACGGGCGTGTACTCCGCACAGGCCCTGGCCGACGCCGGCGCGGACCTCGCCGTCGACGACCTGACCGACACCGAGGGGCTGACCCGATGGATGCTCACACCGACGCCGACCGCACCTCCGATCTAGGCCGGCGCGATCCGGACGCCGGCGCTCTCGCAGCGCCCGTCGTCGGCGCCGAGCGTATCGCGTCCATCGACACACTTCGCGGGGTGGCGCTCCTCGGCATCCTGGTGATGAACATCGCGGGCTACGCCGCGCCCTTCGCCGCCTACAGCGACCCGCACTGGCGCGGCGAGGCGACGGGCGCGGACTTCGCCGTCTGGCTCGGCTCACACTTTGCTTTCGACATGAAGATGATGTCGATCTTCTCCATGCTCTTCGGCGCTGGGGTGGTGATCTTCACGAACCGCGCCGAGCGCCGCGGCGCTGGGGCGGGCCTCTACCACCGGCGGATGCTCGTGCTGCTCGCGATCGGGTTGGTCCATGCGTACCTCATCTGGTACGGCGACATCCTCGTCGCCTACGCCCTGTGCGGGATGATGCTGTACCCCCTGCGCAGGCTGCCCGCGCATAAAATGATCGCGCTGGGGCTCGGGTTGACGCTGGTCGCCATGCCGCTGACGGCGCTCAACGGCTGGGCCGTCGCCGACATGCGGGCGCGGGCGCAGGACGCCGAGGCCCGCCAGGCCGCCGGTGAGACCCTCGCGCCGGAGGACGCCAAGGCCATCAACCAGTGGGCCGAACAGCGCGCGTTCTTCGACCCGACGCCCGAGCAGATCGAGGCCCAGATCGCGGTCCACCGAGGCTCGTGGGGCGAGATCGCCGTGTCCCGCGCCCCGCAGGCGCTCTCGTTCCAGACGATTTATTTCCTGATGTGGGGTGTGTGGCGCGTCGGCGGGCTGATGCTGCTGGGCGCCGGGCTCTACAAGCTGGGCGCGTTCGGCGCGGCGTGGCCGGCGCGGCGCTACGCGCTGGGCGCGATCGCGGGCTACGCCGTGGGCCTGCCGATCATCGCTCTGGGCGTGCAGCGGATGGCCTCGCACGGCTACGACGGCGTCGAGATGTTCCGGTCCGACATTCTGTTCAACTACGTCGGCAGCGTGCCCGTCGCCCTGGCCCACGTGTGCGCCGTGATGCTGCTGTGCAGGCCCGGGGCGCTGCGCGTCGCGCAACGGGCGCTCGCCGCGGTCGGGCGCACGGCCCTGACGAACTACCTGGCGCAGTCGGTCATCGCCACGACCCTGTTCTACGGCTATGGGTTTGGGTGGTTCGGCGGCCTGTCGCGCGTCGAGCAGATGGGCGTCGTCGCCGTGATCTGGGCCTTTCAGCTGATCGTCAGCTCGCTGTGGCTGCGCGCGTTCCGCTTCGGGCCCGCCGAGTGGCTGTGGCGCAGCCTGACCTACGGCCGGGCCCAGCCGATGCGCGCCTGACGTTGCGCCGGGATCCCGCTAGACGGATCGCTCGATTGTGATCGGGAACGGTGACCGCCGGTGGAACGGCCGTCTCGGCCGTCTACTCTCCAAGCGTGACGGGCGAGACGCCCGTCCCACCGATCCGTCAATCCAAGCCTACAGCGGGCGGTACAGGTCGATGATCTCGCGCAGCCGGCGGGGGTTGGGCACGCGCGCCATCTGCACCTCGACGCCGTCCTGCCCGCTCGACGAGATCCCCACGCGCCCGACGCGCAGGCACCGGTCCAGGAACGACTGGTCCACCTCGATGTTGCGGACGTGGTCGTGCAGGACCTCGCTGGTTGACCGGCTCAGGAGCCCTTCGCGAAGCACGGTGCGCTTGTTCGTCACCTTCAGAGATGACGACAGCCGCACGACCGTCGCCCACATGAAGAGCGCCGCCCACCCGGCCGCCGGCAGCGCCAGGATCACCGCCCAGGGGCGCTTGTCCGCGGGGATCGTGACGGCGAGCGTGACCGCGAGCGCCAGCGGCGCCAGCGCCAAGAGCGCCGACACGAGCGGTCGGCTGCGCACCAGCGACGGGCGCACGATCGCCACGACCGACTCGGGCCCGTCGTCGGGCGGGAGCCCCGCGCGGGCGGCGCGGTCGGGACGCGGCGCGTCGGCCGGCTCGGGCGCGCGGCCCGGGGCATCGGTCGGTCGGGTCTCGGCGGGGTCGGGCAGGCGGTTGACGTCGCCGCAGTGCGGGCACTCGACCTTCTCCCCGGCGAACGAATCGTCGAAGGTCAGCGGTTCCTCGCAGCGGTCGCAGCGGACGGTGATCATGGGTCGGCGGCCTCCCGGCGGCCGGATCGTACGCGCGCGGGCGCCGCCGTGATGGTTACGACCCGGACCCGCTCGCGGGCGCCGGTTGCTCGCCGGCCGGGATCGCCCGCCGGGCGCGCTCGAAGTAGCGCTTCACCGCGTCGCGGTACCGGCGGTGGACGGCCTGCTCCTCGATGGCGCGCTCGGCGCTGTCGGCGGCCTGTCGGATGCGTTCCTCGATCGGCTTGGTCGACGCCCCCCCGCCGCCGGGGTCATTGGGGTTGGCCCACCGGGCGATGACGCGGTCGGGGTCGGCGCCGGCGCCCGGGCGGAGATCGAAGAGGTCCGTCCGCGTGGGCCCCATCGGCGCGGGAGGGGCCGTGGCGCCGCCGGCCTGCCGGGCCTGGGCGCTGGCCCAGCGGTTGAGCCGCTCGCGCTGGGCCGGGCTCATGTTGTCGTACATTCGGCGGGCGCGATCGCGGGCCTCGGCGGCGCGCTGGCGGGCGGCGGCGGACTCCCGCTGGCGGCGCTGCCACATCTCGAACATCCGCCGAGCGCGCTCCGCGCCCGACCCGGCGCCGGGTTGTGCGCCCGCCGGCGACGATCCCGGCTGCTGACCCTGACCCGGCTGCTGGCCCTGGCCCGGCTGCTGACCCTGACCCGGCTGCTGGCCCTGACCCGGCTGCTGACCCTGGCCCGGCTGCTGACCCTGGCCCGGCTGCTGGCCCTGAC
>RFGI01000107.1 GCA_003696725.1 Planctomycetota bacterium
CCCCCTGGTGACGGTCGTCCCGCTGCAACTCTTGGCGTACCACGCCGCCGTCCTCCGCGGCCACGACGTGGACAAGCCCCGCAACCTCGCCAAGAGCGTCACCGTGGAGTGAGCCCCCGCGCGCGGTGGTCCGCGCACTATCATCCGTTCATGAAGACCTTCCGGATGATGGAGTTCGTCGTTCTTGCCGCGGGCGCTGCTCGAACGCTCGTCGCCGCGCCTCCATCGCTCGGCGCGACGCTACTCAAAACGCCCGCTGAGTGCGTCGACCTCCAGGCCGCGGACATCGACGGCGACGGCCACGATGACCTCGTTGCGTTGTGCAAGGGGTTCGGCATCGTGATGTACCGCTCGCTGGGCGACGGGCGTTTCACGGACGCGCAGATCGTTGTCAAGGGTGAAAACATCACCGCCTTCGCCACACTCGACCTCGACGCCGACGGCGACGCCGATCTCGCAGTGATCTTGAAGGAGGAGAACACCATCAGTCTCCTGGTTGATCCCGGCGCCGCCGACGCGCCGCCGCCTCAGCTTTACAAAACACCAGACAGGCCCGGCGCACTGGCGGCGGTGGATCTGGACGGCGACGGCGATGATGACCTGATCGTCATCGCTGCAGAGTTGAAAGCCTCTATCGGCCGGCGGTTGGCGATCCAAGATGGCCGCATCACCGCCAGCCACACGATCGCCGCCGCGCCGCCAACGCACGGTCGAAACCCGATGAACCAGAACGTGATGTGGGCGTCGACACATGCTGCGATGATGATGATGACGCCTGACGCTGTTGCGATCGGTGATTTCACGGGTGACGGCGCCGCAGATCTCGCGGTCGGCACAGCCTTAGGGCAGGGCGTCTATCCCCTCGTCGCGGTCGGCGACGACTTCGACTTGGCCGATCAAGTATCTGCACTTCCGGGGCCTTCGTTGGTCGGCGACGTCGAGTTGGTGGATCTCAACGGCGACGGCCGCGCGGATCTTGTTGCGGCGCCTGACGTCGTCGGCAAGGGGCTCGGTGTTCGTTTCGCGTTGGTCGACGGCGGTTTCGGCGATCTTCTTATCCTCGCACCCGAACAGTGGATCACGAACCTCGCCGTCGGTGATCTCGACGGTGACGGCTTGCCTGACATCCTCGCCGCCAAACAGGACGGCATGGCGCCCGCCTTGCTCATCCACAATCGAGGAGACGGAACGTTTGCCACACCCGTCCAGATCGGCCAACGACAAACCATCGGCGCCCTCGGCGGCCCCGTCGCGCTGGGCAGCTTCGACGCCGATGACGACCTCGACGCCGCCGTCGCTTTCTTTGGCGGCGGTGTCGGCGTCTTTTTCAACCGCGGCGACGGACGCCTCGATGCGCGCCCAGCCCGTACGGACCGCCCACACGGCGGCGATCCGCCGTACTAAGAGGGTTCCGCCTCCTCCGCAGGCTGGGGTGCGTCGGGCCGCCGTCCTCCGCGGCCACGACGTGGATAAACCGCGCAACCTCGCCAAGAGCGTGACCGTGGAGTGAGCGTTCAACTGAACCAGCGGCACGGCGCTGGGATCGGGTCCGAATTACGAGTTGTTTGAAAGACCGCCCACGGTAGGATAGTGGTGTGCATTCTCCCCGGGACGCTGTCTTTGAGTTCGGTCTGGATTCGCCGCGGCCCACACCGGGCCGGGTGACCCGGTTGCTGCTCTTCGCCGGCGGAATCACGGCGGTTCTCGCCGTCGCCCTGGGCGTGCTGACGCTGCTCCCATTCCGAGCCACAATGTTGGCGGGGGTTCTGGTCGTGCTGGTCGGGGCGGGGGCGCTGGCGATCTACGCCCATTCACGCTCGGCAGGTGGATGGACCGCCAGCCTTGAACGCGAACTGAGTGAATCTCGCCGGCGCCAGAACAGAGCGCGGATCACTGTGCAGCGGACCGTCGCGATGGCGTTCGGCGCACTCGGGGTCTGTGTCCTGGTGGTGGCATGGTTCGCGTCCTGGCCGGCGCCCATTGAGATCTTCGCGGCCGGCTTCGCCCTCCTGCCGATCTGGGTCGAAAGGAATCGCCGCCGACTCCTCCGTGCGGAGCGCATCGATGATCCCGCGGCGCGGGTGGTCGCCCGCGGCGTTGCAACCCATGGCATCCTGCGCGAGATGTTCTGGATCTTCACAGCGGGCTTCGTGGCGCTGGGATCAGTGTGGTTCATTGTGACACTGTTCGGCTTGGCCATGCCCGCGTGGCTGCGCTTTGTGCTTCAACCAATCCTCATGGGGCAGCTCGCGTTCTTTGCTGCATCCCCTGCTGTGACCGTCGGCTGGGTCGGCCGATGGACGCCCGCACACCCGCATTGTGCCGCGTGCGGGTATCTCTACGACGAACTGGCGCAGCCCGTGCGATGCTCGGAGTGCGGCCAGGTGTTGGCGGAAAGCACGCTCTCCCGGTGGAGGAAGGTCCGCTCACCGCGGTACACGATGGCCGGCGTGGTCTGGGTCGTCATCGGGATCAGCCTGTTGACTGTTCCCGTGAGCCCGGGCGTCCGGGCCGCGATTCTCACCCGCACGCCCACAACGACGCTGATCGCGCAGGTCGTCACGCGCGACAATGTGCAAGCCGACGACGCCTGGGCGGAGTTGCAAACGCGCCTGCCGCTCATCCCCAGAGATCGAGACCGACTGATCGAGGGGGTTGTCCGGCTCGCGATCGCCGGCGACGAGCTGCTGCTCTACCAGCGCAAGGGCATCGAGACCTGGCTCGGCGCGAACTGGCCAGCCGCTGGGAACTTCGCCACCACGTTCGGTCGGTTGCTGACTCATCTCGAACAGGAGTTCGCCCACGCGGGAACGCCGGCGTGGGAGGTGTGGGAGGCGGCCGAGGTGCTGTTCGCCGTCGCTGGTACGGACGCGCCCGTCCAGGACAGCGCACGGATGCGGGCCTTGGCGGACCGCATCCTGCACGCCGACTTCGACGACGAGTTTTATGTGTACACCGCGCGACAGGTCGTCGAAGCATGGGACATGGCTGGGCGCCAGACGGGCGCCACCGTGGCTCCCACCCAGCCGAGCCAGGTAGATCCCGCCGGTCAGATCTGACAGCGTCGCAACGTGCGTTCGTTATGGCGCGCGGTTCAGCGCCGGCTGATACGCCGGGCCGTCCGATGGCGCCGGCAGGAGCCACCCGAACAGCGAGCGGAAGAGCCCCGGCGGCTTCTCGTCCGGGTTCGCGTCCGCGACGATCCGCGCGTACACCCGCACCGACTCGTCCGTCGAGATCGGCGTCAGCACGTGCAGGTCGGTCTGCGCCTGCGTCACCATCAGGCTCGGGTGCGGCCGGACCAGCGTCACGAACACCTCCCACCCCTCGAACATCCGGCGGGTGGTGTCGAACCGGGCCCGCCACCCGCCGGTGGGCGCGGTGAAGACGGCCTCCCACCGGTCGCCCGCGGGCTCGACGCGCACCGTCATCGCGTCGAAGGGCGCGCCCGCGGTGCGCACCGGCCCCGACGAGCCGCACCCGGCGAGCAGCACGCCCGCGAGCGCCAGCGCCCCGATCAGCCCCGCCCGTCTCATCCCAAACCCATCGCCCGGGCCATCGCGGCGCCCATGTCCGCGGGGGTTTCGGCGATCTCGAACCCGTTGGCCCGCAACGCCGCGATCTTGCTCTCGGCGTCGCCTTGCCCGCCGGCGATGATCGCCCCGGCGTGGCCCATCCGCCGGCCCGGGGGCGCGGTCCGACCCGCGATGAACGCCGCCAGCGGCTTGGTCATGTGCGCCTTGGCCCACGCGGCGGCCTCCTCCTCGTCCGTCCCGCCGATCTCCCCGATCATCAGCACCCCCGCGGTGTCGGGGTCGGCCTGGAACCGTTCGAGGCACTCGATGAACCCCACGCCGCGGACCGGGTCGCCCCCGATCCCCACGCACGTGGTCTGCCCCAGCCCCGCGTTGGACGTCTGCCAGACCGCTTCGTAGGTGAGCGTCCCGGATCGCGACACGATGCCGACGGCCAGGCCGGACTCGGCCTCGCTCGCGTGCGTGTGGATGTACCCCGGCATGATCCCGATCTTGCACCCCGAGCGGGTGTACGGGTCCGACGCCGACTCCCCCGAGCCCGACTTGGGCCCCGGCGTGATGACGCCCGGGCAGTTCGGCCCGATCAACACCTGCCGCTCCGACGCGGGCCGCCCCTGGTTGATCTCGTCCAGGGCCGCCCGCGTGCGCACCATGTCCCGCACCGGGACGCCCTCGGTGATGCAGCAGATCACGCGCAGGCCCGCGTCGGCGGCTTCGAGCACCGCGTCGGCGGCGAAGGGCGGGGGGACGAAGATCATCGTCGCGTCGGCGCCGGTCGCCCCCGCCGCGTCGCGCACCGTGTCATAGATCGGCAGCCCGTTGGCGTCCGCCGATCCCCCCTTGCCGGGGGTCACCCCGCCGACGAGTTTCGTGCCGTAGTGCAGGCACCCCTTGGTGTGCAGGGCGCCGAACGAGCCCGTGATCCCCTGGCAGATCACCCTGGTGTCCGCGTCGATGAAGATGGCCATGGCCGGCAGGATACTTCGGCGTGTCCCGGGCCGCCCCGCCCCGAGAGGAAAGCCTTGACAACCGACCGAGGGGTGGGGTACGGTGCGGATGACATCCACCTCATATAAGGAGCACGGCATAATTCACCCGCGGCGCGCGACAGCCTGGACGGTCGTTGGCGCGCTCTTCGCGCTCGCCGGCGCGGGCTACCTGGTGGGCACGGCCTGGCGCAGTCGTTCGGCCGACGCCGTCGGCGCGTGGGCCGAGCCCTACGAGCCGTCCCCGAACGTGAGCGACGAGTTCAACGCCGCCGCTTCGTGGATCAACAACGACCTGGCGCGGATGCGCCGGCCGTGGACGGCCGAGATCGCCGAGCGCCTCGCCGCGATCATCGCCGAGGGCTACTCCGAGGAGTACACGGAGACCGTCGCCACACGCCCGGGCGCGACCATCCGGGACGTGGAGCCGATGATGCTCTACGACATGGCGGTGGGCGTCGTCATCGAGCGCCTCCGCCACGATGAGCCCATGACGCCCGAGGCCCGGCGGATCCTGACCGAGGCGCTGATCGACACGGCGCGGCGCCCGCACTGGCGGATCCGCAGCAGCGCGATCGGGTCGCTGATCGAATCCGGCCTGGTGGAGAACCCGTGGGTCCGGGCGCTGATCGTCGCGATGCAGGACGACCCCAACCCGGTCGTCGCCGCCAACGCCCGCAAGCACCTGACGAACTACGACGAATACAAGGCCACCCTCGCGGCGATGCGGAAAAAGCCATGACCGCGCGCCTCTTTCAAGCACCGGCGGCCGGGCGTCGGGCGGGGCTGACGCTCCTCGAGGTGATCGTGAGCCTGGCCGTGATCGCGGTGTTGGTGTCGATCGCGGTCCCGGCGCTGTCGTCGGCGCGGGCCGCCGCCCACCGGGCGGGGTGCCTGGCCAACCTGCGCACGCTCGGCGTCGCGGTGCAGATGTATCGCGACGATCACGACGGCGCCCTCCCGTACGCGGAGCGGTTGATGCACGTCGCCGCGGGGTGGACCAAACCCCTCGACGCCCTGACGCCGTACCTCGACTCGGCGCCCCCGCGCGTCGACGACACCGGCCGGACCGTCACGGGCCCGCCCTGGCGCTGCCCCGCCGACCCCGACTTCGCCGACCGCACCGGCGTCAGCTACGGCTACGCGCCCATCATCGTCATGCCGAGCCTCGCCGCCAACCCGCTGCTGGACGAGGCCGCCGCCCGCCTGGCCACGCTGACCCACTACGACCGCGAGCCCTACACCGGCCTCGTCTTCCGCGACATGGGCGACTCGCACCCGCGCGTCGCCGGCGATGATGATTCGCAGCGGAACGTCCTCCGCTTCGACGGCTCGGTGGGCCCGGCGTCCGAGGACGACACGATCTAGAGTCCGTTCGATGGATCATCCGGGGGCCACCGGAAGCGGCGGCCGCCGGTGGGACGGGTGTCTCGCCCGTCGCGTTCGGGCGGATGACGGCCGAGACGACGACCGTCACCGACCGATTCCGACTCCGGGTGCGACCTGCCGACGGCCCGAACAGCATCTAGAATGTGCTCATGCCCGCCGGGACCACGCCCGCGCGCCTCCGCGACCTGCCCAACGTCGGGCCGGCGACCGAGCGCGATCTGAACCTGCTCGGCGTCACCGAGCCCGCGGGCCTCGCCGGCCGCGATCCGGTCAAGATGTACGACGACCTGTGCCGACTGACCGGCGCGCGCCACGACCCCTGCGTGATCGACGTCTTCATGGCCGCGATCGCGTGCGTCGAGACCGGCGACCGCCGGCCGTGGTGGGCGTTTTCGCCCCGGCGTCGGCGCCTGCTCGCCCGGCGCGCGGCCGGCGCGGATCCCATCTGAACGGCGAGGGTGCGCATGCCTCCCCCTGATCCCGAGACCGTTTCGGCCTTGCCCGCGTGGGCCGTCAGCGCTCCGGCCGCGTTCGCCCTGCTCGCCGCCGCGACCGCGGTGATGCGCCTGGCGCCGACGCGCTGGAAGGACCGCGCGCTGGTCGGCTTCGGCGTGGACGCGGCGATCGGCGCGTTCACGCTCGGGCCCTTCGCTGTGGCGCTGGCGATCCCGGCGGCTCGGGCCGGCGGCCCGGTCGCGTGGGGCGTGGCCCCGCTCGTGTCGTCGCTCGTCTATCTGGCCCTGTGGTGCGTCGCGGACGAGCGCATCCGCGGCGAGCGCGGCGGGTTCCGCATCCGCCGATACTGGATCCGCCGTGATGGATGGTTGCGCTACGCGCTGGGGTGGTCGATCCTCCTGGCCGTGCCCGTGTTCTGGATGGTCCGGCTGGCGCAGGTGGTCGTGTACCCGATGCTCAATGTGGCGTGGGGCCTGCCCCGGCTGCGCACGCGGGACTACATCGCCCTGAGCCGGCACAAGACCGAGGGGCTCGTCGGCGCCGACTACCTCTTCTGCCTGTACTGCGAATGGATGACCGGGCTGTGGAGCCTGGGCACGGAGATGCTCCGGCACCTGGAGAGCATGTGGTGCCCCTTGCGCTTCGGGCGGGCCGATCAGTGCGAGCGCTGCGCCGCGACCTTCCCCGACATCCGGGAGTGGGCGCCGGCCGAGGGGGGGATGGCGGGCGTCGAGCGGTTCTACGAACTGCACTACGAGGGCGCGCCGCTGGGCGACCGCGCGCACCTCGGCGCCAGGGGCGCTACTCCCCGTTCGACAGCCGATCGAGGATGACCCGGATCGCCGGCGGGTCCGCGGGCTCGCCGGTGATCGGTGACAGGAGCCGCTCGGCGTCGAGCGTCACCAGCATCGTGCGGTGGTTGGCGTGGACCGTCACCACGTCCTCGACGCCCGCGAGCCGCGCCGACGCCACGGGCACGACGCCGTCGCCGATGGAGTTCAGCGCCGCCCGCAGGTCCGCCGCGGCCCGCTCGCCGGCCTCGCCCAGCCACCGCCGCGCGAAGTCGGACTCCAGCAGGTCGTCGAGCGTGTTGCGGTCCGCCGGCGCCATCTGGGCCACGATGCAGGTGATCTCGACGCCCGAAGGCGCGGGTCGCGCGTTGAGGTCGTTCAGGAACGCGGATCCCACGGCGAGGTCGCGGCCGGCCTGACCGGCGCCGTCGGCGATCGCCCCGAGGAGTTCGTCCGGGCGAAAGCCGCCCGCCGCCAGCCGGAGCACCTGCTCGCGGACCTCGGCGATCACGCGCAGCGACGCCAGCGGCGAGCCCGTGTTGGGCGTCCCACACAGGATCAGCCGCGAAACGTCGGGCAGGCTCGATTCGTCCGGCTGGTCCGCCCGGCCGTTGTAGATCTCGGCGCGGGTCAGGGCGTCGCGGGCCAGCAGCCCGCCCATGGAGTGGGCGACGATCGAGACGGACCCGGCGCCGCGCGCCCTGAGCCCGGCCAGCGCCGCCGCGAGGAGGTCCGAACTGCGGCGGATCGCCTGATCGTTCGGGTAGTCGAAGCGGACCACGGCGTGGCCCGCGCCGACCAGCGCCGGCGCCAGGTCGTCCCAGATGTCGCCCGGCTCGTCCAGCCCGTGCACCAGCAGCACGATGTCGGCGGGTAGACGCTCGTCGTCACGCAGACGGCGCCACGCTCCATTGTTGAACACGCGCACGCCGACGCGGGCGTCGGCGACGGCTGCGGCGCCCGCGCGGAGGTCGCCCAGCGTCTGGGCGAACCGGGCCTCGGCCTGGTCGGCGAGGGACTCGAGCGTTTCGGCGGAGAGGTGGGCCCGCTCGACGAGCCACCGGCGCACGCCCTGGGCGACGCTGGATGCCTCGCGCACCAGCCGGTCGAGCCGGTCGGCGGGGGTCGCCCGGCCGCACCCGGCCAGCGCCGCGGTGACCAGCGCGCCGGTCATCAGGGCGAACCGGGCGCCGGCGCCTCGTCCTGTGCGCGCCCGTGTCATGCCTGTTGATCGGCGATCCGTGCCGGGGCTTTCGCGCCCCGCGCCGGTCACGCCGGCTGGGCGCTCTCGGAGAGCATCCGTCTGAGGACCATGTGCAGGATCCCGCCGTGGCGGTGGTACTCGACCTCCACGGGTGTGTCGATCCGGCAGCGGGTGGTGAACTCGGTGACCTTGCCGGTGGTCGGGTGGGTCGCCCGCACGGGCACGTCGCAGCCCGGCGTGATGGGGTCGGGCGGGGCGAGGTCGAACACCTCCGACCCGTCGAGCCCCAGCGCGTCGGCGTCCTCACCGTCGGCGAACTGCAACGGCAGGACGCCCATCCCGATGAGGTTCGAGCGGTGGATGCGCTCGAAGGACTTGGCGATCACCGCCCGCACGCCCAGCAGGAACGTGCCCTTGGCGGCCCAGTCGCGGCTCGAGCCCATGCCGTAGTCGATCCCCGCCAGGACGATCAGCGGGACGCCCTCGGCCTGGTAGTGCATCGCGGCGTCGTAGATCGACGTGACGGTCCCGTCGAGGAAGTCGGTGGTCCAGCCGCCCTCGGTCCCCGGCGCCAGGCGGTTGCGCACGCGGACGTTGGCGAACGTGCCGCGGGTCATGACGCGGTCGTTGCCGCGCCGCGAGCCGTAGGAGTTGAAGTCCCGCGGCGCCACGCCCATCTCCCGGAGGTAGCGCCCGGCGGGGCTGTCGGGGTCGATCGCGCCGGCGGGGGAGATGTGGTCCGTGGTCACCGAATCGCCCAGCAGCGCCAGGCACCGCGCCCCGGTCAGGTCCGGGACGCCCGGCGGATCCCCGCCCATCCCCAGGAAGAAGGGCGGCTCCTGGATGTACGTCGAGTCCTCGCGCCAGTCGTAGGACGCCCCGCCCGAGACGGGGATCGCGTTCCACGTCTCGTTGCCGGTGTAGACCTCGGCGTACTGGCGACGGAACTGGTCCGGGCCGATGCAGCCGTCGCGCACCCGAACGACCTCCTCGTGGCTGGGCCAGATGTCGCGCAGGTAGACGTCCTTGCCGTCCGGCGTGCGCGCCAGCGGGTCGTTGACCAGATCGATGTTCACCGTCCCGGCGATGGCGTACGCCACCACCAGCGGCGGGCTGGCGAGGTAGTTCGCCTTGACGTGCGGGCTGATCCGGCCCTCGAAGTTGCGGTTGCCAGAGAGGACCGACGCGGCGACCAGGTCCTTCTCGCGGATCGCCGCCACGATCGGGTCGGGCAGGGGGCCGGAGTTCCCGATGCACGTCGTGCAGCCGTAGCCCACGGTGTTGAAACCCAGGGCGTCGAGGTGCTCGGTCAGCCCGGCCTTGTCGAAGTACTCCGTCACCACCTTCGAGCCCGGCGCCAGCGAGGTCTTGACCCAGGGCCGGGCCCGCAGCCCCAGGGCGTGGGCCTTCTTGGCCACCAGGCCCGCGGCGATCATCACGTCGGGGTTGGAGGTGTTCGTGCAGGACGTGATCGCGGCGATCACCACGTCCCCGTCGTGCAGGCTGAAGCGCCGGCCGTTCATCTCGACCATCGCGCCGTCGGCCGAGCACGGGCGCGTTTCCCGCGGGGCGCCGGCCTCGGCGTCGGTCCGCCCGCCCTCGTCGGCCCAGGTGTCGACGCGCACGATCTCGCAGCCGTCGGGCTTGCCGAACGTGTCGGCGAGGTCCTTCTTCCATGCCGGCAGCATCGCGCCGAGCGGGACGCGGTCCTGCGGGCGCTTGGGGCCGGCCAGCGACGGCTCGACCGTCCCCATGTCCAGCTCCAGGGTGTCGGTGAACTCGGGCTCGGCGGCGTCGGGGGTCCAGAAGAGCGCGTTGGCCTTGCAGTACCGCTCGACCAGATCGATCTGGTCCTCGTCGCGGGCCGTCAGCCTCAGATAATCCAGCGTCTTGGAATCGACGGGGAAGAAGCCCATGGTCGCGCCGTACTCCGGCGCCATGTTCGCGATCGTCGCCCGGTCGGGGACGCTCATGGTCGCCACGCCCTCGCCGAAGAACTCGACGAACTTCCCGACCACGCCGCGGGCCCGGAGCATCTGCGTGACCGTCAGCACCAGGTCCGTCGCGGTGGCGCCCTCGGGCAGCCGGCCCGTCAGCTTGAACCCCACCACCTCGGGCGTGAGCAGGTAGATCGGCTGGCCGAGCATGCACGCCTCGGCCTCGATCCCCCCGACGCCCCAGCCCACCACGCCCAGCCCGTTGATCATCGTGGTGTGGGAGTCCGTCCCGACCAGCGAATCCGGGATCGCCATCGCCTCGCCCGCGGCGTTGGTCGCTCTGAGCACGACGCCGGCGAGATACTCGAGGTTCACCTGGTGCACGATGCCGGTCGCCGGCGGGACGACGCTGAAGTTGTCGAACGCCTGCTGCCCCCACTTCAGGAACTCGTAGCGCTCGCGGTTGCGCTCGAACTCGCGCTGGGCGTTGATCGTCAGGGCCGTCGCCGAGCCGTAGGCGTCGACCTGCACCGAGTGGTCGATCACCAGGTCGCAGCGGACCTGGGGGTTGACCAGGGCGGGGTCCCCGCCCATCCGCCCCATGGCGCTGCGCATGGCGGCGAGGTCCACCACCGCCGGGACGCCCGTGAAGTCCTGCAGGACCACCCGCCCGGGCGTGAAGGGGACCTCGCGCTTCGCCGGCGCCTTGGCGTCCCACCGGGCCAGCGACGCGACGTCCTCCTCGGTGACGACGAAGCCGTCGACGGTGCGCAGGAGCGACTCCAGCAGGACGCGGAGGCAGTAGGGCAGCCGGCCGATCGAGCCGAGCCCCTCGCGCTCCAGGGCGTGCAGGTCGTGCCAGAGAACCGGACCATCGGCGGTGTCGAGCGAGGACCGGGAGCCGAACGGGTTGGACGGGGTGCTCATCGTGGGTCCTCCGTGTCACAGCGGGGGCGGGCGTGCGGACAGCGCCTCATTCTAGAGTCTCCGCCCCGCCGGCCCGCCGACGCGACGCCGGCTCGCGCACGGCGTGGGCGCGTGACGGGCCACACCGATGCGGCGCGAGGACCGATCTCAGATCGACGACTCGGTGACGCGCAGGACTTCCTGAACGGTGGTCTCGCCGGCGGCGGCCTTGGCCAGCCCGTCCTGCCGGAGCGTCCGCATGCCGCGCTCCACGCACAGCCGGCGGAACTCGGAGACGTTCGGGTTGCGGGCGATCACGTCCCGCAGGGCGTCGTCGGCGATCAGCAGCTCGTACAGTCCCACCCGGCCCGAGTACCCCGTCTGCCGGCACCTCTCGCACCCGGCGCCCTTGAAGACGGACTCGTGCGCGATGCCGTTCATGTCGAGGAACTCGGCGAGCTCGCCCGTGGGCGCCGCCGGCTCCTTGCAGTGCGGGCAGATCCGCCGCACCAGCCGCTGGGCGAGGACGGCGTTGACGGCCGCCCCCACCAGGAAGGGCTCCAGCCCGATGTTCACCAGCCGCGTCACCGACGACGGCGCGTCGTTGGTGTGCAGCGTGCTGAGCACCAGGTGCCCGGTGAGCGCCGCCTGGACGGCGGTGTGCGCCGTCTCGTGGTCGCGGATCTCGCCGATCATGATCACGTCCGGGTCCTGGCGCAGGAGCGCCTTGAGCGTCCGGCCGAAGGTCATGTCGATCTTCTCGTGGATCTGCGTCTGAGTCACGCCGTCCAGGTGGTACTCGATGGGGTCCTCGACCGTGCTGATGTTGAACTTGACCTTGTCCATCTGCCGCAGCGAGGCGTACAGCGTGGTGGTCTTGCCCGACCCGGTGGGCCCGGTGACGAGGATGATGCCGTGCGGCTCCTCGATCTGCCGGCCCCACAGGGCGAGCGTCTGCTCGTCGAAGCCGAGGTCCCCGAGCTCCACGTTGATGCTGCGCGTGTCGAGGATGCGCAGCACGCACTTCTCGCCGTAGGGCGTGGGGATCGTCGACAGGCGCAGGTCCATCCGACGGGACTGGATCGTCACGCGGATGCGCCCGTCCTGCGGCAGGCGCCGCTCGGAGATGTCCAGGTTCGCCATGATCTTCAGGCGCGAGGTGATGGCGGCGGCCATCGATCGCGGCGGCTGCATGCTCTCGAAGAGCACCCCGTCGATGCGGAAGCGGACCTTAACCTTCTTCTCGCCCGGCTCGATGTGGATGTCGCTGGCGCCCTCCTTGGCCGCCGTGTGCAGGATGAAGTTCACGTAGCGGATGACGGGCGACTCGCCGGCCTGCTTCTGGAGGTCGACCTCGTCGATCGAGTGCTCGGCGACGACGACGTCGTCCTCGTCGATGTCCCCGAGGATGTCGTCCAGGTCCACGCTCTCGGTGGCGCCGGCGCCGAAGTGCTCCAAGGCCGCCGCCACGTCCGCGGGGGTGACCAGCGCCACCCGCACGTGGGGCGTCCCCAGCCGCCGGCGGACCTCGTCGAGCAGGAACACCTCGTCGGGCCGCACCGACCCCAGGACGACCCGGCCGTTCTCGGACCGCAGCGGGATCACCTGGTGCTGCTTGGCGAAGGCCAGCGTGAGCCGCTGGAGCATCTTGCCGTCGACCGACGCGTCGATGTCCTCGCGGTCGAGGGTGGTGAACTCGAGCCCCGCGCGGTCCGCCACGACGCGCAGGACGGCCTCGGCGTCGACGCCGTCGAGCTCCAGAAGCACGTCCGCGAGCTCCCGCCCCGGCGACTGCCGCATGACATTCTCGGCCATGGTCAGCAGCTGCTGACTGACGGCGCCGGCGGCCGTGAGCATCGACGCCAGATCGCTCGACGCGGGCGCGCCGGGGCCCTGCTCGGGGGGCAGGAACACGCCCACGAACGCCTCGTCGCCCAGGTCGGGGGCGTCGGCGTCGGCGGAATCATCCGCCCGGCCCGAGGCCAGTTCACCGGGCGTCGCGGCGTCGGGCGGATCGGGGGCGCCCGGCGCGTCGACGCCCAGTTCCGACAGCAGATCGTCGACGTTGAACTTGCTCATGCCGCCCTGGCCTCGCCGATCGTCACGAGCCGCCCATGGTCAGGGTGTACGTCTCCCCGTCGGCGCTGAGCACCACCGAGCGCCCGCGGATCTCGCGCACCAGGAAGAGCCCCTTGACGAGGTCGCCCACGCGGACGTTCTCGCCGCTGATCCGGGCGATGGGCACGGACCCGGCGATGACGCTGTTGAGCTCCAGCCCCGCGAGCGTGGTCTGGATCAGGTCGGCGCGCTGACGCCGGCGCCGCTCCTCCTCGGAGATCGTCGGCCGGGCCTGGGCGACCGGGGCGGCGTCCTCCTCCTGCAGGTTCAGCCGGAAGGGGTTCTTCTTGACCTCCTCCAGCGGGACCTGCACGGCGTGGGCGCTGTCGCGCAGCGCCGCGATCACCCGCCGGTGCTCGTCCACCTCCGACGGCTTGGGCCCATCGATCGGGTAGTCGATCTGCATGTCCACCAGCGTCAGCCCGGACCCCAACCCGAACTGACGCATGATGTACAGCACGCCCCCGGCGACCAGCACCGTCAGCAGGAGGATCAGCGAGCCGTTGGACAGCCGCGTCGAGGCGCTCGTGCCCGTGGGCAGGTCCGCGCCGACGCCGATCAGCCCCGCGCCGCCCTCGTCGGGCTCGTCGGCGCCGGCGGCCAGCGCGGGGTGGAACGCGCCCTGCTCGGTGGGGTCGCTCATGAGTCGGCTCCCTCCTGGCCCTTCTCGAAGTAGATGCTCAGCGTGAACTCCGCGGACATGTCCCCGTCGGCGTCGCGCGAGCGCTCGATGTCCACCGTCGGCATCCGCGTGATGCGGTCCAGGTTCTCCAGGTCCAGCAGGAACTGGTAGAACCCCTCGAAGTCGCCGCGGATGACCATCTTCAGGGGCTGCTCCATGTACGACGCCATGGCCACGGGGTCGTCGGACTTGACCTTGGCCAGCGAGAGCCGGTTCTCCTCGGCGATGGCGGCGACCTGCGCCAGCACCACGTCGACCTCGCGGGCCGTGGGCAGCTTGGCCTCGATCATGGCGATGGCCTCGGCGATCTCGGTGTTGAGCGCCGCCAGGTCCTCGCGCTGGGCCGTCACCTCGGCGAGCTTGCGCAGCATGGCCTCCTTCTGGGCGATCTCCTGCCTGGCGCGCTCGATCTCGGCGTTCTGAGGCCGGAACACGAACCAGTACGACGCCACCGGCACGGCCAGCAGCACCACCAGGAACACCGCCTCGCGGAATCCGAATCGCATCTCAGCGCTCCTCCTCGGGCTCGCCCGATCCGTCCACCCCCGCGACCCGGCCCGTGTCGAAGGCGCCCGCCCGCGTCGCCGTCAGGGGCTCGATCGACCGGGCGTCGGCGGCGGCGTCCAGCGCCGCGTCGATGCGGAACTTGATGAGCTCGCGGTTGTCCAGCATCGTGAACTCGCTGAACCGCAGCGTCACATCGCGCAACAGCGGAGAGGCCTGCAGGCTCGCCAGGTACTGCGAGACGTCCTCGTGGCTCGGCGCCACGCCCACGAGCGTCAGCGTGCTGCGGTACGTCGGGGGCTTGGGCGTCGTGTCGGGCTCGTCCTGTTTGCCCGTCGCCGAGGCGATCGCCCGCCCCGCCAGGCTCCGAGGCTTGCCGGGCGCCGGCGACGCCGACGCCGGCGGCGGCTCGACCTTCGTGCTCGTGAGCGTGAACTCCAGGAGCGCCAGTTTCTCCGGCATGCGGTTGATCAGGTCCGCCAGCAGGAGCGACCGCGGGATCTTCTCGATCAGCACCGTCGCAAGCTCGGCCTTGCCCAGCTTCTGCTCCTTCTGCCGCTCCAGCGTCTTGAGCATCTCGATCTGCTGGGCCGCCTCGGTGTACCGGGCGTTGATGCTCTCCTGCTGCTGCTTGACCGCCGACCACTGTCGGTTGGTCACAAAGAACGCCGCGACCACCCCGAAGATCACGATCGCGAAGAGCGTCAGCGCGATCAGGTTCGTCCGCCGCTCCGTCTGGCGGACGATGTAGTCCTCGGGCAGGAACGAGGTGTTGCCGTCGGACTGGTCGGTTCGCTTGAACATGGCGTCTCCCGGCGCGGCGGCGCCCCGTCGCTCCTCACAGGTTCCGCGGCGCAAAGCACAGCCCGAACGGCGCGGCCCACCCGGGCTGCGGGGCGCTGAAGTCCACCCCGCGCGTCGGCTCCTTCCCCGAACGCTTCACGCACGACATCGGGTCCCCGATCTGCGCCGGCAGGCGCAGGCGCTCGGCCAGGCGCCGGCACAGGCTCGCGTCCCGGGCCTCGCCACCGACGAAGACGCACCGGCCCACGGGCGCGTCGCCGAAGTGCCGCTCGTAGTAGCGCACGCACATCGAGACCTCGGCCGCCATCGCGTCCAGCGTGTCTCGCAGGGGCTCGGCGAGCTCGTCCGCCCCCGCGCCCACCGGCGCCGTCAGCCCCGGCGCGACCGCGCCGACCCGCCGGTCGGGCGCCGTCGCCACCCCACCGGTCCGGTCCGGCGTGTTCGCGGGGGCGTCGGCGGCGGCCGGGATCCGGGCCGTGACCGGCTTGGGCATCTCGGCGCCCATGGCCAGACGCCTGGCCCGGGCCTCGGCCGGCTCGCACGCGAAGTGCGCGGCCACGGCCTGATCGAGGTCCCGGCCCGAGACGTGGATGGTCTTGGCGAAGACCACCCGCCGGCCGCGCGTCATCACGACCTTGCTGGCGCCCGCCCCGACGTCCAGGAACAGGCTGGTCAGGTTCTCATCGGACGCCCGCCGGGTCACGCGGTCGAACGCCCGGGCCGTGGCCACGTGCTCGGAGTGAGCGCCGATCACCTCGCACTTGGCCGCCCGGGCCCCGGCCATGATCCGCAGGACCATGTCCCGCGCCACGGCGAAGCAGATCACCTCGGTCCGCGAGCCCCCGCCGCGCAAGAGATCCCCGACCTCGATGTGGCGGATAACCACCCGCGCCGGGTCGCAGTGGAGCGTCTCGCGCAGGCGCTCCGCGATCTGCGCGGTGAGGTTCATCCCCTCGGACTTGACCAGCTGCAGGTGCTGCACGAGCGTGAACGGCGCGGGGATCGAGAAGATCACCCGCCGGCCCTTGAAGCCCGCGCCCTTGAGCAGCGATCCCAGCCGTTCGCACTGGAACGAGAGCCGGCCCTCGTGGTCGCCGCGGAGCTCCTCCGGCGTCTCCAGGCACGCGGCGGCGACCAGCGACGGGGCCTCCTCGCCCGGCTCGAGCTGCAGCGCCTTGAGCGACGCCACGCCGAACTCCACGGCGATCGGCGCGGCGGCCTGTTGCATCATCCCGAACGCCATGGTCGCTCCTGCCTGCCCGGCCCGGCCGCGCCCGGCCCAGCCGGCCCGGTCCGCGGACTCGGTACATCGGGCCGACCGCCGCAGCGGTTGACCCAGCCCGCCC
>RFGI01000108.1 GCA_003696725.1 Planctomycetota bacterium
GCCGGCGCCGTCGCCCGCGCCGCCGGGGCGACCACCATCAGCGGGCCGGGCATCTCCGGCCCCGCGCCTGCTCCACAGCCGGCCGCACCCGCGCCCGCGCGCGCGGCCAAGCCCCGCCCCGCCGAACCCACCACGTCGGCGGAGTCGGCGCCCAAAGTCGGCCGCAACGACCCCTGCCCCTGCGGCTCGGGCAAGAAGTACAAGAAGTGCTGCGGGCAGCCCGGCGCCGGCGGCGCGTGACGCGCCTCACTCCTCGGCCGGGCCGCCGGCCAGCGCCCGCTCGAAGATCATCAGGTTCTCGGCGCGGTCGCCGTCCCAGCGCAGCCCGATGAGGTCGTAGCCCCCGGCGATGCCGAAGTGCATCATCGCCCGGTGCCGGTTGGTGCACTCGAAGCGGATCGACCGGTAGCCGTGCTCGCCGGCCCAGCCCTCCGCGGCGCGCATCAGCTGCGACGCGATCCCCATCCGCCGGGCGTCCGGCAGGACGCCCACCAGCCACGCGAAGAACACCGTCGGCTTGAGCTCCATCCCGATGAAGAACCCCGCCGCGTCGGGCCCGATCCGCGCCACCATCACGAGCGGGTTGACCCGGTTGCGCAGCCGACGGGCGAAGAACGCCGGCTCGCGCTCGGGCCGGAAGACCTGGTTGTTCATGTGGGCGATGGTCGCCGTGTCCGACGGGTCGATGCGGTCGATGACGACGTCGGCCATGGCTGGTCCTCACCCGGGCGGCGCCGGGGTCACGCCCGCGACTGGTACTCGCCCGTGATCGTCGAGACCTTGATGGTCTCGCCCTCGTTGATAAACGGCGGGACCTTGGTCTTCATTCCCGTTTCGAGGGTCGCTTCTTTGAGTTGGTTGGTCACCGTCGCCCCCTTGATGCCCGGCGGGGTCTCGATCACCTTCATCTCCACCGACCCGGGCAGCTCGATGTTCACCGGCTTGCCCTCGTGGAACTGGATCTGGATCGTCAGGTTCGGCACGAGGTACTGCCGGGCGTCGCCCAGGGTCTCGAAATCCAGGGTGAACTGGTCGAACGTCTCGGCGTCCATGAACACCGCGCCGTCGGACTCGTCGTAGAGGTACTCGCACTCGCGGCGGTCGAGGGTGGCGGCCTCGACGGTGTCGCCCGAGCCGAGCCGTTTCTCGATGTGCGAGCCGGTCTGGATGTTCTTGAGTTTGAGCTGGGCGTACGCCGGGCCCTTGCCGGGCTTGACGTGATCGGTCTTGATGACCGCGTAGAGGGCCCCGTCGAGGGTGATGGCCATGCCGGGCTTGAGGTCGATCGCTTTCATCGCTGGGCGTGTTCCCGCCGGGCGTCGGCCGGGCCTGTCCGGGCCCGCCGACGCGCCGGGCCGGCGATTCTAGCGGCGGCCGTCGGCGACGCCGGCCGATTGACCGGCCCGCGCCGAGGCGTAGGATCGGGCCGCGATCGGCCCCGCCGGCGGCGCATCGGGCGCCCGCCGGCCGCCCCGGTCGCGACGCTGAGCGGGGCGGAAGCCTCGCGTCGGAGATTCCGGCGATGCTCCCTAAGCCGCCGCCCCGCGAGGGCGCCCTCGGGTTCTTGTACCTCCCGCCGTACCGCGTGCAGGGCTACTCCGTCGCGGGCGAGGCGACCGTCGTGCAGGCGCCGGAGCTCGACCTGTGCTTCGACATGGGCTTCTGCCCGCGCGCCGCGCTGGCGAGCAAGGTCGTCGCCGTCAGCCACGGGCACATGGACCACGTCGGCGGGCTGGCGTACTACTGCTCGCAGCGCGTCTTCCAGGGCATGGGCCCGGGGACCCTGGTCTGCGACGAGCGTCTGGCGCCCGCGATCAAGCGCATGATGGACGGGTACATCGACCTCGAGCAGCAAGTCACGCCCTACACCCTCGTGCCCCTGGCGCCCGAGCAGGAGCACGAGATCAAGAACAACATCGTCCTGCGCGCCTTCCCCGTCGAACACGGGTGCCCGGCGTTCGGCTACGCGGTGATCGAGAAGCGGTCCAAGCTCCGCGAGGAATACGCCGGCATGCCGCAGGAGTCCCTGCGTGAGCTGAAGAAGAAGGGCGTCGAGATCACGAGGATCCTCGAGATCCCGCTGATGGCGTACCTCGGCGACACCGCCCCGGGCCCGCCGCTGGTGCGCGAGGACGTGCGCCGGGCGAAGGTCATCATCAGCGAGTGCACCTTCTTCGACGCCGACCACCGCGACCGCGCCCGCGTGGGCAACCACCTGCACGTCGACGACGTCGCCGAATGGCTCGGCGTGCTCGAGTGCGAAGCGCTGGTGCTCATCCACGCGTCGCGGCGCACGAGCATGGCGCAGGCCCGTCGCCGGCTGCTCGACGCCGCCGGACCCGAGCGCGCCGAGCGCGTCCATTTCCTGATGGACCACCGCGCCAACCGCGCGCGCTACGACCGGCAGCGCGCCGACGCCGACGCGGCGCAAGCACACACCGCGTGAGTTGTCAAGCGCGGCGCCATGAGCGCACCTCGCTCATGACGCTTGACATCGCCACGTCCGGCTCATACCTTTGGCCCTTGCTCGCCGGGTGTGTGCGACGCCCGCGTCGGTGGACGAGAAGAGACGCGGCGCTCCGGTTTGACGGCCGGGGCCCACGGCGAAGAGCGGCGAGCGCGGAACACCGTTCGTGTGACCCCGGTCGAGAGGGACCCATGGCGCCGACGCCGGACCGCCGCATCCTCAAGGATGTCGTTGCGCACGTGCGCGACGAGAACCCCGGGCTGTGCCGGAAGTGGTTCAGCGAGCTCGAGTGCGCCGGTGTTTTTGCGGGCACGCTCTACATCCGGGCCGCGTCGGACCTGCACCGCCGGTACCTCCAGGCCGAGTGCGTGGAGGTGTTTCAGTCCGCCGCCATGCAGGCCGTCGGCCATCTGGTCAGTGTCGAGTTTCTCGCGCCGGAGGACCCCGTCCCCGCCGCGAGCCACAACGGGTCGGTCAACATCGCGCGCGAGCCGGCGCCGATAGTGCCCCCCTTGGACGGGCACGTCGGCGTCGCGTTGAACCCCGACTTGACCTTTGACACGTTCGTCGATTCACCCTCGAGCGAGCTCGCCTACGCCGCGGCCCAAGCCGTCGGGGCTCGCACTGCGCGCCGGTACAGCCCGTTGTTCATCCACGGCGCCACGGGCCTCGGCAAGACGCATCTCCTCCACGCCATCTGCCACGAGCGGCTCCGCCAAGACCCGGCCAGCCGGATCCTCTTCCTTCACTGCCGCGAGTTCATCGACCGATTCATGGATGCGCTCCGGCAGCAGGCCCTGGACCGCCTCCGGGCCGCCTACCGCTCGGTCGATCTCCTGCTGATCGACGACGTGCACTCCCTGAGCCAGATGGGCCAGTCGCAGGAGGAGTTCTTCAACACGTTCAACACGCTGCACGAGGCCGGCCGGGAGATCGTCGTCACCGCCGACTCCGCCCCCGACCAGATCCCCGACCTCGAGGCGAGGCTCGTCTCCCGCTTCACCGGCGGCCTGAAGGTCGAGGTGCTCCCCCCGCTGTACGAGGCCCGCGTCCGCATCGTCCGGGACGAGGCCGCCCGCCGCGGCGTCGACCTGCCCGATGAGGCCGCCGCCCTCATCGCCGCCCGCAACACCCAGAACGTCCGCCAGCTCTTCGGCGATCTCTCGGCCATCATGAACCGGGCCAGCAAGGACGGCCCGAACACGCCCATCACCCTCGAGCTCGCCCGGGAGACGCTCGGCGTCGCCCAGAACGACGTCCCCGGCCTGCGGACGACGATCCCTGACATCCTCCAGGCTGTCGCCGATTTCTACAACGTGTCCGTCGCCGAGATCCAGAGCCCCAGACGCACCCGGTCGATCACCAGGCCCAGGCACGTCGGCGTGTATCTCTGCCGCCGGCTCCTGCCCCAGCACAGCCTCCAGGAGATCGGCGGGTACGTCGGTGGCCGTGATCACTCCACCGTCCTGTACGCCTGCCGGATCATCGAAGACGGCCGGACCCGTGATAGTGAGCTCGACGCGGACCTGACGGCCTTGGAACGCTCGATCAGGCGCCGGTCCTAGGCCACGCGAACCTCCCTCATCTTGTGGAAAACACGGCGGCCGAGCGCCGCGATCGCGCCTCCTGAACCCGGCGCCAGCTCGTCCAGCGGGGCCGAGCCTCCGCCGCGCACACGCGCCGGCGATCCCGCCGGCGCTGAACCGGCGCGATCAACACACGGTGGATATTTGACACAAGCCTAGTGACGACATTTATTTGCGCGACATCCCGGGTTGAGTCTCCACACCCGCGCCACGACCTGAATGATGATGAGGTCTCTTTCTCTCTCTCTTCCTCTGTGTCGCTGACGCCCCCCGGCCGGTGGTGTGACTTCTCCACACACGCGGTGGAGAACCCTCCCGTCAATGGGGACGCTTTCAGGCCCTCCGCGAGTCGGGGCCTCGCTGGCACGAGCCGCACCACACCGTCGTTCGCCCCGAGATGACACCCGATCGCAGTCGTCGCCCGCACCGCAGGCAGGGCGCCCCGGCCCGACCGTACACCGCATGAGCCGCCGCGAAGGCGCCCTCGACGCCCGTGGGATCCCGGTAGTCGCGGACCGTCGAGCCGCCCGCCGCGATCGCTCGATCCAGAGTCCACCGGATCGCCCGCCCCAGCCGTCGGGCCCGTGCCCGGCTCAGCCGAGCCGACGGGTGGCCGGGGTGCACCCCGGCGGCGTGCAGCGACTCGTCCGCGTAGATGTTTCCCACGCCCGCGAGCAGCCGCTGATCGAGGAGTGCAGCCTTGACCGCCCGCCGGGTCCGCCCGAGCCGGTCGGCGAACTCATCGTCCGGGATCGACAGGGCGTCCGGCCCCAGCGTCGCCCACCGCCGACGACGCAGCTCCTCGAACGAGGCGAACGTCCACACCCCGCCGAACCGCCGGGCGTCGGCCATCACCACCCGCCGATGGCCCGAATCCGTCTCCACGTCCCACTCGACGTGCGTATGGCCCGGCGTCGGCTCGCCCGGCGCCAGCACACGCAGCCCGCCCGTCATCCCCAGGTGCACGCCCAGGGATCGGCCGTCGTCGGCGACGATCGCCAGCTGCTTGCCGTGGCGCCGAACGGACTCGATCACCCCGTCCGCCAGGAGCGCCCGCGGCGTCGCGCTGCCGATCACGTACGCCCGCCGGATGGCCCGCGCCGACGCCACGCGGGCGCCGACCACCACGCCGGCGATCATCCGCCGAACCGTCTCGACCTCGGGGAGCTCCGGCATGGGCCTCAGTCTGACGCCGGCGCCGGTTCGCGTCCGCCCGGTGTATCGTGACCGGCCCGGCCGACGCATCCCGCACCCGAACGCTGAGGACCCGCCCGTGCTCACCACGCCGTTCAACGCCCTGCACAAGTCCCTCGGGGCCCGGATGGTCGACTTCGCCGGTTGGGAGATGCCCCTCCTCTACACCGGCATCCTCGACGAGCACCGGCAGGTGCGCGCCTCGGGCGGCCTGTTCGACGTTTCGCACATGGGCCGGGTGTGGGTCAAGGGGCGCGACGCTCGGCGGTTTCTCGAACGCCTGTGCACCCGCCGCATCAGCGACATGCAGCCCGGCCAGTGCCGGTACTCACTCGTCTGCAACGAGGCCGGCGGCGTGCGCGACGACGTCCTCGTCTACCGCCTGGACGACGCCGAGTTCGTCCTCGTGGTCAACGCCGCCAACCGCGAGAAACTCCTCGCCCACTTCGACGCGATCCGCGGCGACCTCACCCTCACCATCGACGACCGCACGCTCAAGACGGCCATGATCGCCCTGCAAGGACCCAAGGTCATAGAGATCGTCGCCAGATTCAGCGAAGAGATCGCGGCGCTGAAGCGCTACCGATTCGCCACCAAGGGCGTCCTGATGGTCAAGGCCATCGTCAGCCGCACGGGCTACACCGGGGAAGACGGCGTCGAAGCGATCGTCCCCGCGTCGGTCGCGCCGATGGGCGTCGAACTCCTCAAGCGCGAGGTCGACATCACCAAGCCCGACGCGATCATCCGCCCGGCGGGCCTGGGCGCCCGGGACACTTTGCGCCTCGAGGCCGGCATGCCGCTCTACGGGCACGAGCTGGGCGAGGACGTCCCGGCGTGGGCCAGCGGGCTGTCGTTCGCGATCAGCCTGGACAAGGCCGACGCCGAGCCCGGCGAACCCTTCATCGGGATGGACGCGGTTCGCGAGCAGGCGGAGAAGGGCACGCCGCGGACGCTGGTCGGCCTGACCCTCGAGGGCCGGCGCAGCGCCCGACAGGGGATGGCCGTGATGTCGGCGGGCCGGGCCGTCGGCGTGGTCACCAGCGCCTGCCTGAGCCCGACGCTCGATCGCCCGATCGCGATGGCGTACGTCGAGCGCGATTACGCCGAGCCCGGCGCTGCGCTGACGATCGACGCCGGCGGGCGCGAGATCCCCGCCGCCGTGACGCCGCTGCCGTTTTATAAGAGGAAGTAGACCATCGCCAGCCCCGCTGCGGTCGCGCTTCCGACAGACTCGGAACCGGTCGGCGTGGTGGGCGCCCCCGATCGGGGGGATTCAGATGAATCTACACTTTTTCAGATATCACCCTTGACACACCTGTGAACCAGCGGTAGAAGCGAAAACATCATGACGGGCCGGCTCGTGTGGGCCGGCTCGGGACAGGTCGGCTCGCGGTGATGGTGTGCTCTCAATGATCGCGCCCATGCAGGAGGCCGGTCGTGAGTCATCATCTGAATCGCAGGGTGTGGATCGGGGCGGCGGTGGCCGTCGGGCTTGCGGGCGCCGCCTTGGCGGGGCTGGATCAACTCATGTTCGTGTGCGACAACTGCGCATAGGGCCCGAATGACACGGAGTGCGTACACGGCGATCCAGTGGAATGCCGCGCTGACCAAGGGTGCGTCACGCAGGCCGAAGACACCGACGGTGATGGCAAGGTTGATGAAGACATTAACATCTGTCTCGACAGACGCCCTTAGGTATGGATATTGACGTGTTTTCACTTCGATAGTGATGCGCTATCAGTCGCGCCCAGCGACATCATCTTGCCCCACACCTCGAAAGGCTTCATCGTGAAAAGTTTACAGCGGAGAATCTTTGGCCGGCGAGTGGCGTCGTGGATGCGTCGCTCTCGCCTCGGCGTCGCGCTCACCGTCATCGTGCCCACGACCATGCTGACAGGGATCGTGCTTGCGCAACTCGGCGATCTTCGGATTGTCTGCAACAACTGCTTTAAAGGTCCGGCAGACACAGAACTAGTTTGTGGCGAGGCGGTTGAGTGTGAAGCGGGAGAAATCTGCGTTTCCATCGCACGTGATTTCGACAACGATGGCGCGGTCGATCAGGTCGACAACTTGTGCGCCCTCAACCCTCACGTGTAAGTCCGGCGATCAATGGTCGGTGCTGATGTTGAGTTGAAAGGAAAGGACGGAGCATGTCTCCATCACCGCCCGACGAGGGCTTCCAGCACGAATCCGCATCGCGTGAGCCCGGTCGGCGGCGGCGCCCGCTCGTTCTTGTCGGCGTCGGGCTCACCGTCGTGGTCGTCGCCGTCACGGGCTGGCTCGCGGTCCAGCGCAGCCGGCATCAGCATGCGGTGGTGCAGCGGCTGGAGGCCGGCGCGGCCGACATCATGGCGGATCTGGGCATTACACCCGATCAGGTCCACCCGATCCCGGACGAGGCATTCGTGCCGTACGCCGATGGGGAGGAAGTCGCGGCCTTGATGCCCGGGTTGCGGGAACGTTTCTTTGCGCTCTCGGCCACGACACCCGGGCTGGGGGATCTGCCCGCCGAGACCCGCCGCGCCTTCGCCGAGGCGGCCGTGCTCTCGCTTGAGCCCTTCCTCGCCGGCGACTTCGACATGCATATGCGGCATGTCGAGAAGCTCGGCGGGGCGCTCCCTGACACGGATCCCGACCCGGAGGAAGCCTGGCGCCGGGTCCGATTCCGCTGGGGCTACAACGCGAACCGCTTCGTGTTCACCGCCCTTGCCGTGGACCGGGCCGAGGTAATCGTGTATCGAACTCCCGATCAACCGGCCGACCGGTTCCATGCCATCAGGTTGGGCTATCGGCTCGGCTGGCTGAAGCCCGGGGGTCATCCCACCAAGACAACCGAGCGTTACCCGGGCCTCAAGGGGTGGGACGAGGAGGGCGCCGGCCTTGCCGTCTATGAGGCCCGCGTGCCAGTGGAGTTCTTCCTAAAGAAGCTGGGCCAGACGCGCCAGGGCGTGCTCGGCGTGGGGATGGCCCAGAACCTCGAGACCGGCCAGTGGCAGCCGGCGATCATCCGGTTCTATCACGACGACACACAGAATCCTGAGTTCCGCTCGGAGGAAGAAGTCAAGGCGTACATCAAGAACCTCCCCGGCAATCTCTGGATGTGATGGGGTGTCCGGATCGCGTGGCTTGACGCTGCTGGAGGTGCTCGTCGCAATCGCGGTGCTTGCCGTGCTGATCGGGATCTCGTTGCCCGCGTTGCATGGCGCCAAGGTCGCGGCGGCGCAATCACAATCGGTCGCCAACGC
>RFGI01000109.1 GCA_003696725.1 Planctomycetota bacterium
CCCGCGGTGCCGTGGACGATGCAATCGTTGGGCGACAGGCACGCGAAGCTCGGGAACGGCGGGAGCCTCGGCACGCGGTAGCGCAGGAAGCACGACCGGCACCGGAGGTCCGCGAGCTGCTCCGCGACGAAGGTGTCGATCTGCGCCAGCGTCAGCCCGGCGCGGAGGAACTCAACCAACCGGCGATGGATGGTGACGACCCGCTGGGCGGCGGCCCGGGCGGCGTCGAAATCGACGGCGTTGGCGTGGCGCTGGATCATGGGCGGATGATAGTGCGGTCAGCGTCGTCGCCGATCCATTTGACGATCTGGCCCTGACGGATGACCAGATCGACGGGGTCGCCGCCGAACTCGTACGCGAGCCCTCGCTCGTCCGTGTGGCGGAGCATGACGACCGACGCCGGGGCGCCCCGCCGGATTCGGCCGAGCTCGTCGGCCACACCCAGGAGCGACGCCGGGTTGCATGTGCACGCCGTGATCGCCTCCTCGATGGTCAGCCCGAGTTCCCGCACCGCGAGGGAGATCACGAACGGCATCGACGAGCACGGCGCCGACCCGGGGTTGTAGTTGGACGCGATCACGAGCGCCCCGCCCATGTCCATGAAGAGCCGCCCGTCGGCGTAGCGGCCGTCCAGATGGAAGCCCGTCGCAGGGAGCATCACGCCGTACGTGTCCGACTCGGCGAGGGCTTTGAGGTCCGCCTCCGTCGAGGCTTCGAGGTGGTCGACGCTGCGCGCCCCCATCTCGACCGCGATCGGCGTCATGCCCAGCGAGTTGAACTGATCGGCGTGAACGCGGAACGGATGACCGAGTGAACGCGCCGTCTCGAACAGCCGCCGGCAGTCCTCGACGGACCAGGCGCCTTCCTCGCAGTAGGCGTCGATGGTCACGCCGGGGAACTCCCGGCTCACCGCCGGGAGAGTCTCCTCGAGCGTGTATTGGATGAAATCCGGTCGTTGAGAATCAACGGCATGACCGAGGAGCGCTGTCGCCGCGATGTGCTCCAGCCCGCCCTGCCGCGCCGCGTGGATCGCGCGGAGCATCTTGAGCTCGGTGTCGGTGTCCAGCCCGTAGCCGCTCTTGACCTCGCACGCCGCGGACCCCTCGCGGCGCATCCTGTGCACGCGCTCGAGCAGCGAGCGGGCCAGGGGCTCGCACGCCGTCTCGCGTACGGCACGGACGGTGCTCATGATCCCACCGCCGGCGCTCAGGATGTCGAGGTACGAGGCGCCGCGGCGCTTCATGTCCCATTCGTCGAGGCGGTCGCCCGCCCAGCAGGCGTGCGTGTGGGCGTCGATGAACGCGGGCATCACCACTCGGCCCCGAGCGTCGATCACGGTGTGGTCCGCGGATTCCTCGTCAACGTGGCAGGCGGCGTCGCCGGAGAGAGCGCCGCTTGGTGGGGGGCCTTCTCCCACGGCCACACTCTCGGTGTCACCGAGGAGCAGATACCCGTTCTCGATCACGGACAGGTTCCGGGCTTCGGCGCCGCGGCGCGGGATCGAGCCCTCGGCGAGTGTGAGAATCCGGGCGTTGTGGATCAGGACGCTGCTCACGGCGCCGCGCCCCCGCGCTGGGCGAAACCGGCGATAAAGTGCAGGAAGATCAGCGCCGCGACACGCGCCGTCCTGCCCGCGCCGGGCGGGTCGTCGTGCGGCGGGCACAGCTCCATGATGTCGAAGTGCCCGACGCGCCCGTCGGCGCCGGCCCGGCGGGCGATGTCGCACACCGCGCCCACGGGCAGGCCCGCGGGATTGACGCTCGAGACTCCCGGCGCCCTCGAGCCGTCGATCACGTCGAGGTCGATGCTGACGAACCCGGCGGAGCCCGCCTCGGGCAGGGCAACGCCGATCGCGCGATCGACGGCGTCGGCCGGGGCCGAATCGGTGTCGAGGATGATCGTGGCGCCGAGCCCGGCGAGCCACTCGGCGTGCGCGCGAGAGTTGCTGAACCGACCGGCGCCGAGCTCGACAAACCGGCGCGGGTTGAGGAAGCCGCCGTCGATCAGCCGGCGGTAGGGCATCCCGGAGCCGACCGTCTCGCGGACGTCCAAGTGGGGGTCCACGTTGATCCCGCCGACGGCGCCGCCCGCGTGATCGGCCAAGGCCCGCACCGCGGGGAAGGTCAGGTCGTGCCCCCCGCCGATGACGGCCGTGACGAGGCCCATCGCGTGCAGCGCGGCGCAGGCCTCGGTCAGGCGGGCGTGAGTTTCAGTCAGCGCCTCGTCGGTGTCCCCGCGCGCGGGAACGAGATCGCCGGCGTCGAAGACGGGCACATCGAGTGGCGCGCGCCGGGCCGCGTCGTACGTCGTGCCGAAGCGGGCCAGCGCGGCCCGGAACGCCCTCGGCCCATCGGCGGCGCCCGGGCGGCCGTGGTTGAGCCGCACGCCCAGGTCGTCGGCGGCGCCGAGCAGCGCGACCGCGCACCCGGAGGGGGTGTCGCCCCGGATCGTCCCGGCGAAGCGATCCTCGGCGATCTCGGGCCAGGTCGGGTCGGTGGTGTGGGGGACGGCGCGGGTCACGGCGTGGCTCAGGACTGGTCGCGCAGCGGGCGGTACAACTCGACGATCAGCGTGTCGTCGGCCGGCGGGCCGAAGCGGTGCTCTTCGACGGTGCGCAGCAGGGCCGACGCCCAGCCCGAATCGGCGCCGGGGTCCGGCCTGAGCGAGGCGACCCAGCGCTGGAACCCGTCGATCCCGACCATCCGCCCGGCGGCGTCGCGGGCCTCGATGGCGCCGTCGGTGTAGGCGATCAGCGTGTCGCCTCGGGCGAAGGGCGTGGCGCGTTGCCCGTCGTCGAACTCTTCTCCGTAGCACGCGCCCAGGACGAAGGAGGTGGAGTCGAGCCGTTCGAGCCGGCCGTCGACGGTGCGCAGGAACGCGGGCGGGTGCCCCCCGCTGGCCCACTCGAGGAGGTCGAGCCCGGGGTCGGCGCGCAGGCACAGGGCCGTCGCGTAGACGCTGTGCGTCGCAAGGGTGTAGTGGACGTAGCTGTTGAGCGCGGTCAGCACGTCGCCCGGGCGGATGTCGGGCTCCTCGGCGAAGAGGCGCTCGAGCTCGCCGTACAGGCGGTTGACGGTCAGCGCGGCGGGGATGCCGTGCCCGGTGACGTCGATGATGACGACGCTGACGGGCTCGCCGGCGCCGTCGCCCTCGACCCCCGGGAAGCGGTGAGCGTAGAGAAAATCCCCGCCGATCTGCCGCATCGGCTCGTACCGGTATACGAACCGGACGGGCCCATCGAGGATCGGCCGGGGGAAGAGGTCCTCGTGGATCCGGCGGGCGTCCACCAGCTCCCGCTTCATCTCGCGGTACGACCGACGCAACACCCGCGAGTGGAACCGATCACGGAACCGGCTGGCGCGCCACATGGACCACAGCACGCCGGGCACACCGATCAGCGGTGAGCCCGCGATCCACACCAGCCGCCAGAGGAACGGCGCATCGCTGATGATCAGCGTGATGACCCCGTAGAGCGCCAAGAGCGGGATCAAGGGGCGGACGGCCTCGCGCGGCGTCCACGGGATGAACAGCGACGCCAGCAGGTGCGCGACGAACACCCCCGCCAGCCATTGCGCGCCCAGCCGGATGGCCGGCGGGGCGCCCGCGGGCTCGGCAGCGGCCCGCTCCACATCCGCGCGGTCGCTCGGGCGCGCCACCGGATCGGATGCAGCGGGAGCGGCGGGCTGATCCGAGATCGCGGCGGTCTGCTGCGTCCGGATGATTTCCGACATGCGGTTGCCGATGATCGACGCCGGCAGCTGGATCACGCCGTTGACGACAATCAGCCAGAACACGAACCGCACGAGCCGCTCGCGCGAGAACGGCCGGTGCGCCGAGCGGACATAGAAGAAGAGCGACGCGTACAGCGTCGTCCCGATCAGGTTCAGCAGCACCGACGCCGTCAGGAGCCCCAGGGCGTCGCGGGGCAGCTGGACCACGACCAGGAAGACGGCCGCCGTCCCGAGCACGCCCAGGGCGCCGTTGATCCCCGTGTACCACAGGAACCGGCGGCGCAGCCAGCGGAGGCGTTCGGCCTCGAACTCCTCCCTGAAATCACTCGTGACGGTGGCGGTCACCCGGCTCCTCCCCGTGCGGGCCTTGTTGGGCACAGGCTACCGCGGCGTTCACGTCCCGGCCCGGCCCGGCGTTCGGGGATCGCTCAGCCGCCGCCCTCGCGCGTTGAGCCCGGGCGCCAGAGCGTCTCCCGGCCGCCCGCGGCGACCCGCGCCAGGACGAACAGCAGGTCGCTGAGCCGGTTCAGGTACACGAGCGTCAGCGGGTTGGTCGAGCCGGGGTCGGCGGCGAGAAGGGCGGCGACGCGGCGCTCGGCCCGGCGCGTGACCGCCCGCGCCAGGTGCAGCCGGGCGGCGGCCTCGGTCCCGCCCGGGAGGATGAACGAGTCGAGCGCGGCGAGCGCGGCGTTGTGCGCATCGATCCGCCGCTCGAGCGCCGAAACCTGCGAGTCGGTGATCCGGAGTTTCTCGCCCGGCTTCTCCGCCGCTGTCCGGGGCACGCAGAGGTCGGCGCCGAGATCGAAGAGGTCCTGCTGGATCTGATCGAGCGCGCCGGCGAGGTCGGGATGCGTCCCGTCGGCGCGGAGCGATTCACGGGCCAGCCCGATGGCGCTGTTGGCCTCGTCGACCTCGCCGTAGGCCTCGACGCGCAGCGACGCCTTGCTGACGCGGGCGCCGTCGCCGAGGCCCGTCTCGCCCGTGTCACCGGCGCGGGTGTAGATCTTCGTCAGCCGGGGCATGGGCGTGAGAATACCGTGCGGCGCGCGGGCGCGACGCGTGCTGAGCCACGCGGGCCAGTCGCCCGCGCCGCCTCCGCATTGATGGTCGTCCCCGGGCTCAGACCGTCTCGGCGACTTCCTTGGCGAGGTTCGGGGGCAGCGGCCGGTACGCGAGCGGCTCCATGACGGAGTTGGCCCGTCCCTGGGTCAGCCCGCGCAGCGTGGTCGCGTACCCGAACATCTCGGAGAGGGGGACCTCGGCGGTGATGACGCGGGTGTTGCCGCGCTCCTCGGTGTTGACGATCATGCCGCGGCGGGAGGCGAGGTCGCCGGTGACGGCGCCGAAGTACTCGTCCGGGGTGGTGATCGTCACCTTCATGATCGGCTCGAGGAGCGTGAGCCCGGCCTTCTGGCACGCCTCGTTGAAGGCGAGCCGGCCGGCCTGCTCGAACGCGACCTGCGACGAATCGACGGGGTGGTACGAGCCGTCGACCAGCGTCACCTTGACGTCGATGAGGGGGTAGCCGGCCATGACGCCGGAGACCGCGGCGCTGCGCGCCCCGGCGGCGACGGAGGGGATGAACTCCTTGGGGATGGCGCCGCCGATGATCTTGTTCTCGAACGCGACGCCGTCCTTGTACTCGATGCCCTGGGCCTCGGCTTCCTCCTGCGTGCAGGGCTCGACGTTGATGACGCAATCGCCGAACTGCCCCCGGCCGCCGGTCTGCTTGACGAACCGGCCGCGGACGTTCTCGGCGGAGCCGGAGATGGCCTCGCGGTAGGAGACGCGGGGCTTGCCGACCTCGACGCCGACCTTCATGTCCCGGACCAGCTTGTTCTTGATGATCTCGAGGTGCAGCTCGCCCATCCCGGCGATGATGGTCTGCCCCGTCTCCTCGTCGTAGTTGGCGCGGAAGGAGGGGTCCTCGCGCTTGATCGTGGTCAGCGCCTCGCCGAGCTTCCGCTTGTCGTCGGCCGTCCGGGGCTCGATGCTCATGGTGATGACGGGCTCGGGGAACGCCATCCGCTCCAGCACGATCGGGTGCTCCGGGTCGCAGAGCGTGTCGCCCGTGGCGGAGTTCTTCAGGCCCACGACGGCGACGATCGACCCGGCCGTGGCGGCCTCGAGCGGGATGCGCTCCTTGGCGTGCATCTCATAGATCCGGCTGACGTTCTCGCGCTTGTTGGAGTTGGGGTTGAGCACCCGCTGGCCCGAGTTGAGCGTCCCGGAGTAGATCCGGCAGTAGGTCAGGTCGCCGTGCGTGTCCGTGACGATCTTGAAGACCAGCGCGGACAGGGGCGCCGACGGGTCGTGCGGGCGATGGAGCTTGATCGATTCGTCCTTGGGGTCGACGCCCTGGACCTCGGGAACCTCGGTGGGGGCGGGGAGGTACTCGACGACGCCGTTGATCAGCCGCTGGACGCCGATGTTCTTGAGCGCCGACCCGCAGAAGACGGCGTTGCACCGACGGCTGATGACGCCGGCGCGAATGGCGGCCTTGATCTCGGCCTCGGTGGGCTCCTCGTCGGCGAGGACCTTCTCCATGAGGGCGTCGTCGAAGTCGGCGGCCTTCTCGATCATCTCGTGGCGCCAGAGCTCGGCGGTCTCGCGGAGGTCGTCGGGGATGTCGCGCTCCTCGACCTTGGCGCCGAGCTCCGAGGCGTCGAAGTAGTACGCCTTCATGGCGATGAGGTCGATGATGCCCTCGAAGGTGTCGGCCTGGCCGATGGGGTACTGCACGGCGATGGGGTTGGCGCCCAGCCGGTCCTTGATGGTCCCGAACGAGTACTCGAAGTCCGCGCCGAGCTTGTCCATCTTGTTGATGAAACACAGGCGCGGGACGTGGTAGCGGTCGGCCTGGCGCCAGACCGTCTCGGACTGGGCCTCGACGCCTTCTTTACCGTCGAAGACGGCGACCGCCCCGTCCAGCACGCGCAGCGAGCGCTCGACCTCGATGGTGAAGTCCACGTGCCCGGGCGTGTCGATGAGGTTGATCTTGTAGTCGACGCCCGCGAGCGACCACGGGCACGTCGTCGCGGCGGACTGGATGGTGATGCCGCGCTGCTGCTCCTCCTCGAGGAAGTCCATCGTGGCCGTGCCCTCGTGGACCTCGCCCATCTTGTAGTTCTTGCCGGTGTAGTAGAGGATGCGCTCGGTGACGGTGGTCTTGCCGGCGTCGATGTGGGCGCAGATGCCGATGTTTCTGATTCGTGAGAGGTCCATGGCTGCGGCTCTTGATCGGGGGTCGTGGGGGTCGTGGGGTCGTGTGGTTCACGGCGCCGGGACGGCCGGCGGCGCGGCATGTGGGATCAACCCGGCGGGGCCCGGCTGTCGGTCCGGGGCCCGCGGACGGGGGGATGAGATGTCGGGCAAGAAGTGGCTCTGGGTCGAGCCGGGCCCGGGATCGACGCCGACCGGCCCGCAGCGGGCCGACCCCGGCGGATCGCTGGGCCGGTCAGGGGCGCGGGCCGGCGTCGGCGTCCTCGTCAGACGAGTCCATCGCGACGCTCCGTGCTGATGTCCATCCCGCGAGACGCTGCCGTCAGCGCCGCCGCGGAAGCGAAAATGCTAGCCGGTCGCCCGCCCCGGTCAAGCACAAAATCGGGGCGCAGGGGTGAAGTCGGCCGGTTCGGGCCGGGTCTTGACACGATCGGAGCCGGACCCGTTGTGGATCCGGCTCGGGTTGATCCATCCGGATCGGGCCGAGGGCTCGAGGACCCGCCGGGCCCGCCCGGCTCACTCGCCGGCGGCCGCGACGCCCCCCGCCGAGAGGGCCGGCTCCATCTTCAGGGCTTTCACGAGGAAGGCGAACTCGTCGGACCGCTCCTCGATGATCTTGTCGGTGGGCTTGCCCCCGCCGTGGCCCGCGCGGGTCTCGATGCGGATGAGCACGGGGTTGTCGCAGCCCTGGGCGGCCTGCAGGCGGGCGGCGAACTTGAACGAGTGAGCCGGCACCACGCGGTCGTCGCGGTCGGCGGTGACGATGAAGGTCGGCGGGTAACACACGCCGTCTTTGATGTTGTGGTAGGGCGAGTAGGCGCGGAGGGCCTCGAACTCGTCCTCATTCGCAACCGAGCCGTAGTCGCTGGCCCACGCCCAGCCGATGGTGAAGGACTCGAACCGGAGCATGTCCATGACGCCGACGCCCGGCAGGCACGCGCCGTAGAGGTCGGGCCGCTGCGTCATGCACGCGCCGACGAGCAGCCCGCCGTTGGACCGGCCCTGGATGGCGAGCTTGGGCGTCGAGGTGTAGCCGGCGTCGATGAGCCATTCGGCGGCGGCGATGAAGTCGTCAAAGACGTTCTGCTTGTCGAGCTTCGTCCCGGCCTGGTGCCACTCCTCGCCGTACTCGCCCCCGCCGCGGAGGTTGGCGACGGCGTACACGCCGCCCATCTCCATCCAGACGACGTTCGAGACACTGAACCCGGGCGTGAGCGGGATGTTGAACCCGCCGTAGCCGTACAGGAGGGTGGGGTTCTGGCCGTCGCGCTTCAGCCCGCGCTTGTGGGTGATGAACATGGGGATGCGCGTGCCGTCCTTGGAGGTGTAGAACACCTGGCGGGTCACGTAGTCGTTGGGATTGACGTCGACCTGCGGGCGACGGAAGACGATGCTCCGGCCGGTGGTGGTGTCGTAGCGGTAGACGGTGGGCGGCGTGGTGTAGGACGAGAATGAGTAGAACGTCTCGGTCTCGTGGCGCTTGCCGCCGAAACCGAACGCCGAGCCGACGCCCGGCAACCGGACCTCGCCCAGGGGCGCCCCGCCCAGGTCGTACACGCGGATCTGGGTGGCGGCGTCCTTGAGGTACGACGCGAAGAACCGCCCGCCGACGGCGCCGACGCCCCGGAGGGTCTCCTCGCGCTGCGGGATGGTCTCCTCCCAGAACGCCCGGCCCGGGCGGTTGAGGTTGACCGCGATGACTCGGCCCCTGGGCGCATCCAGGTCCGTCCGGAGCCAGAAGACCGGGCCGTCGTTGTCGATGAACGAGTACGAGGCGTCGAAATCCGACAGCAGCTCGACGACGCCCGAGTCCGGCGAGGCGAGGTCGATGTAGAAGATCCCGTTCTTGCGGTCCGTGCCCTTCCAGACATTGATGACCAGATACCGGCCGTCGTCGGTGACCCGCCCGCCGAAGCCCCAGTGCTTCTGGTCGGGCCGCTCGTACACCAGGGTGTCGGCGGACTGGGGCGTCCCGACGCGGTGGAGATACAGCTTCTGGAAGAAGTTGGCGGACTGGAGCTCGTCGCCCGCGGGCTCGTCGTACCGGCTGTAGAAGAAGCCCGAGCCATCGGGCAGCCACGACGCGCCGCTGAACTTGGACCACTTGATGAGGTCGGGCAGGTCCCGGCCGGTGGCGACGTCGCGGACTTTCCACTCGCGCCAGTCCGACCCGCCGTCGGAGATGGAGTAGGCGAGGTACCGCCCGTCGGGGCTGACGGAGTACCCGCCGGTGGCGATGGTGCCGTCGGCGCTGAGGGTGTTGGGGTCCAGGAGCAGCCGGGGCTCGGCGTCCAGCGAGTCCATGACGAAGAGCTGGCTCTGGTTCATCAGCCCGTCGTTGTAGGTGTAGAAGTACTTGCCGCCCTCTTTCCAGGGCATGCCGAACTTCTCGTAGTCCCACAGCGCGGTCATCCGCCGGGTGATCTCCTCGCGCGCGGGGACGGACCCCAGCCAGGAGAACGTCAGGGCGTTCTCAGACTCGATCCAGGCGCGAACGTCGGGCGAGTCGGCGTCGCCCTCGAGCCAGCGGTAGGGGTCGGCGACGCGCACGCCGTGATAGGTGTCGGTGTGCGCGACGGTCTTGGCGTCGGGGTACGAGAGGGCCGGGCCCAGCCCGGCGCTGCGCGCGTGTCGCGTCGTGGGCGTCGGTGAGGCGGACGAGGTGAGGGACGAGGTGGTGGTGCAGCCGACGGCGGCCAAGCCGGCCAGCGCCAGCGCGGACAGGATCGTGCGGTGTCTCATGGGGTGCTCCTCGTGGCCGGCGCTGACCCATCCGGGCGCCTGACCCGAGAACGATACCCGAAGCGGGGCCCGTCGATGAGTCGGGCTACTGCACGAGGCCCTTGGTGAGCCGCATGAACGCGGTCTCGAGGTTGACTGGCTCCTCCACAAACTTGGCGATGCGGAACCCCGCGTTGACCAGCCGGTTGGGGATGTCGGTGGCGTCGGCGGCGCCGGTCTCGTCGAAGGTGAGGTGGATCTCCTGGGCCGGGGCGCCGTTGTCGGCGTGGTCCGCGTCCACGAGGGCCACGCGGGTGACGCCGGGGGCCTGCCGCAAGAGGGCCGCCGCCTCGGCGACGCGCTGGGCGACGGCGACGTGGACGACCCGGCCCATGCGCGCCCGGCGAAGGATCTCGGCGACCGAGCCCTGGAACAGCAGCTCGCCCCGCTCGATCACGCCGACGGTGTTGCACAGCTCGGCGAGCTCGTGCAGGATGTGGCTCGAGATGAGGATGGTCTTGCCCATCCGCTTGAGCTCCTTCAGGAGCTCGCGCATCTCGATGCGGGCGCGCGGGTCCAGCCCCGACGCGGGCTCGTCCAGCAGCAGCACCTTGGGGTCGTGCAGCAGCACGCGAGCCACCGACAGCCGCTGCTGCATCCCGCGCGAGAGGGAGTTGACCTCGGCGTCCCGCTTGTACGCGAGGTCGGTCAGGTCGAGCACGTCGCCGACGACGCGGGCCCGCGCCTCGCCGTGGATGCCGTACGCGGCGGCGAAGAACTCCAGATACTCCGCCACGGTCATGTCGTCGTAGGCGCCCATGAAGTCGGGCACATATCCGATGAGGGGGCGGATCTGGCGGTTCTGGTACCCGACGGTCAGCCCGTCGATCATCGCCTGGCCCGACGACGGCTTGAGCAGCGTGGCGAGGATCTTGATGGTGGTGGTCTTGCCGGCGCCGTTGGGCCCGATGAACCCGAAGCAATCGCCCTCGTTGATGGCGAGGTTGAGGCTGTTGAGCGCGACGAACTCGCCGTAGCGCTTGGTCAGGTTGATGGTCTGGATCATGGGCATGGGCTACGGGCCCGCCGGCGCGGGCCGAGGCGGGTCGGGGGGCAGAGGATAGACCCAGCGGACGATCGTCCGCCCGTGCGAGGGGGGCTCGCGGCCGTCGACCCGCAGGGGCATCGGCAGGGGGGCGTCCTCCAGCGTGCCCACCACGATCAGGCACGGCTGGGTGAGCCAGTGGGCCAGGTCCAGCCCGTGGGTCGAAGCCCGGCGCACGGCCGTGGCGCCGATCTGGGCGTCGTACTCCGGCGGGGCCAGCGCGCCGAACCACGTCAGGGCGTCGAAGGCGCGGGCGCCGCGCGCCAGCATGTCGCCCTCGAAGCGGCTGGCCACGCCGCGGAGCCCGCGACTGAGGGACTCAAAGAAGTTGGCGCCGGACTCCCCGTCACGGTAGCGGAGGGCGCCCAGGTCCAGAGCCTGGCCGGCGGGCCAGGGGCTCGATCCGAAGGGGCTCCAGGCCCAGGTGTTGGCCAACAGCGGCCCGCCGGTGGGCCGATCGGTCATCAGCGGCGTCTGCCCTCGGTTGAGCAGCACGACGACGTTGGTCAACTCGCCGGGGAGCTCGTGCACCAGGGCCCCGGACAGCGCGTTGTTCTCATCGAGCGTGACGCCGGCGCCGACGGGGCGCGGCAGGCGCCAACGCGGCAGCCCCAGCCAGCGGGCTTCGAACTCCTTGACCGTCGAGCGGGTGGGGACGCGCAGGGTGTCCGGCCGGCGGGCGTCGGCGGTGTAATCGCGCCGGTCGGGGAACGGGGCGCGCTCGCCGGCGCCGGGCTCGCGCCAGGGCCACAGGACGTTCGGGCCGGCGTCGGCCAGGCCGGGCTCGTCCGATGCGATGGAGACGGTCTGGGCGCCGTACGTCGGCAGCAGCACGCTGAACCAGGCGCGGACCCGCGTCTCGTCTCGGCCGTGCACGCCGTCGAGGAATGAGATGTGCGTGGCGTCGGTGACGCGCGGCTTGATGATCGTAGCGCCGCCCCACGCGATCACTGTGAACAGCGCCGCCACGCCCATGAACCCCAGCCACGCGTGCCGGCGCAGCCCGAGCCGGCTGAGCACGGCGAACCCGACGGGCCCGGCGAGCAAAAAGTACGCGGCGAACACGATCAGCCCGAGCAGCACCCCCACCCCGGCGCTGCCGGTCTTGTTGATGAGCGTCGCGATCCCGCCGTCAATTCTGACCGCGACGGGGCGGATGAACGACCGCCGGGTGTCGCCGAGGATCTCGGTCCGGCTGCGCACGTCGAAACGCAGGCCCAGCAGCCGGTGCCAGAACACCTGGGCGTCGACGCGGCCGGTCAGCCCCGGGCTCGCCGGGTTCAGCCCCAGCACCGTGACGCTGCCCAGGCCGATCAGCCGGCGCATGGCGACGGCCGCACCGTCCGGCGCCGCCAGGATCGGGACCGCGCCGCCGGGGCCCGCTCGGGGCGATCTCTCGAACACATGCACCGTGGCCTGCGGCGGCAACGGCAGGCGATCGTCGGTGGTCAGCAGCGGGCGGTAGGCTTCGAGGTCGACACGCTCTCGGCGTTCGATCAGCATCGCCGGCATCACCCCCAGCAGCGGGTTGCCCGGCGTGGTCCAGGACTGACCGACCTCCGGCAGGGCCACGATGAGCCGCCCGCCCCGGCGGATCCAGTCGGTCAAGGCGTCGGCCTGATCGGCCGTGAGCCGCCCGGGGTCGCCCTCGAGCCAGACCAACGCGTCCAGCGCCGCCAGGCCCATCCACCGGTCGGGGAGCGCCTCGGGCTCGAGCCCCGGCAGCAGCACGATCGGCTCGTTCGCCGTGGGCGAGGGAACCCCGGTGTCGTCGCGCACGTCGTACTGCTCGAGCCCCCCGGAGCGCCGGCCGACGACGCCGATGAGCGCGGACTCGATCGGGGCGACCGCGGCCGGGGTGACGGCGCCGACGGCGATCTGCGGCCCGAGGGGCCCGCCCGGCTCGTCCGGGGCCTCGTGGATGGTGATCACGAAGACCGCCGACCGGTCCAGGTCGGGCGGCATCGGCGCGTAGAGCCACACCAGCGCCGGCCGACCGGGGTTGAGGGTGATCGGCCGCTGCACGACGAGCGCGTCGCCGTCGGGGTCGCGCAGACGCAGGCGGACGACGACGGCGCGGACCCGGTCGCCGCGGTCGGTCAGCCGGAGCCGAACGCCGACGGTCTCGCCCGGGCGGGCGACGTCGCCGACGCCGAACCCGTCGCCCTCAACCAAAACGTCCCCGCCGAGCAGGCCCGAGGTCGAGGCGCCCTGACCGAGAGCCGTCGGCCCGCCGCCCAGGCACGCGGCGAGCCAGATCATGAGTCGGACGGGCCGGGAGATCGGCATCACGGCGATTCTAGGGCCCCGAGGGTCGGGCTTCGGTCAAGCGCGGACCCGGCCGGGCCGATGCAGCGTGGCATGGCCGAGTTCGGGATCGTCACATGGATGATCATCGCGGGGATCGCGCTGTGGTGCGTCGCGGTGTCGATGGGCGCGATCGCGAAGCGCCTGGATGACGCCGTGCGCCTGCACAACCTGCGGGCCTCGGCGCTGGCGCTGCACCGGCGAGCCCGCCGACAGGCGCTGGGGCTCGACGGGTGGGATGTGGACGTCCTCGAGGAGGACGCGCGGGCCGATGAGCCCGAGGCTACGTCCGAGGCGGTGGAACTGCGTCGCGCGGCGTGATCACGGTCGGGACAATCGCGGGCGCGGAATCAATTGACGGGTCCTGGGTGGATCGGTACACTCGCTCGCCTTTTGCTGGCCTTTGGGGCAAAGGCCCCAGTTCGGCCGAGACCCGACGGGTGAGTTCTCGCGCCGTCACGGAGCCCATCGGTGGCGAAGAAGACCTCGACCGCCAAGACCCGCGCCCGGCCCGCCGCGACCACGAAGAAGAAGAAAAAGAAGACCGCGGCGCGCTCATCACAGGCGACGCGCTCCGCTTCGAGGGCGCGCCCGTCGGCGACGGCGGCGAAGAAAAAGAAGACATCGGCGAAGACATCGGCGCCGAAACGGCCCACGACCGCCAAGAAGCAGAGCGCTGCGAAGAAGAAGCCCTCGACCCGGATCAAGGCCGCGACCCGGGCGCGGCCGTCGTCGAAGAAGAAGACATCCAAAGCCACGGGCGGCTCGAGAGCTCGGAAGAAAACCACGACCCGCGCCGGCTCGTCGTCGGCGGGGGCCAAGAACTCGGCGTCGAAGCCCGCCGCGGGCGGCGCTGCGGCGAAGCGCGCCACCCTCACCGCGGCGCGAGAGGCGGCCCTGCGGCTGGCCAACGCCGCGGGGCTGGCGCCCGTCAGCCAGCGGACGGTCCAGGCTGATGAGGGAACGGTGAAAAAGAAGCGGCTGCGCAAGTCGCCCCTCAAGCCGGCGGAGATCGAGGCCTACCGCCGGATCCTGCTGGAGAAGCGCGCCGAGGTCCTGGGCGACGTCACGGAGATGGAGCAGGAGGCCTTGGGAAGCCGGTCGGGGGCGCTGAGCTCCTTCCCGCAGCACCTGGCCGATCAGGGCTCGGACGAGTACGACCAGTCGCTGGCCCTGGGGCTCGCCGCGAGCCAGCGGGCGCTCCTGCGCGAGATCGACGCGGCGCTGGACCGCATCGAACAAGGCACGTTCGGCGTGTGCGAGCTCCTCGGCACGCCGATCGCCAAAGCCAGACTCGACGCGACGCCCTGGACCCGGCTGAGCCTGGAGGGCGCCCGCCAGGCCGACAAGTCCGCGGGGCTGTGAGCGCCCCGACCCCGACACTCCCGGGCCCGGGGCTCGCGTCTCGCCGGTGGCGCGGCGCATGGGTGCGGCTGCTCGTCGCGACGGTCCTCGGCGTGGCCGTGGATCTGATCAGTAAGGCGGTCGCGTTCGCCAGCATCGCGGAGCAGCCGGTGACCATCCGCCGGTCCGATGTGCTGGCCGCCGGCGCCGACGGCGTCCGCAGGCTGGTCCCGCCGCACGAACCGGTGACGGTCGCGCCGCACCTGCTCGAGTTCCGCCTGGTGCTCAACCCGGGCGCGGTGTTCGGCATGGGGCCGGGCCGGCGCTGGTTTTTCGTGGGGTTCTCGATCGTCGCGGTGGCGATGGGGCTGTGGGCGTTTGCGCGCTGGACTCGGCCGCGGGACCGCTGGGCGCACGTCGGGCTCGGGCTGATCTTCTCGGGCGCGATCGGGAACCTCTACGACCGTGTGCGTTTCGGGGTGGTGCGCGATTTCCTGCACCCGCTGCCGGGGGTAAACCTGCCGTTCGGGTGGGCGTGGCCCAGCGGGGCGCGCGAGGTCTGGCCGTGGGTCAGCAACGTCGCGGACGCGGCGCTGTTGGCGGGGATCGCGATCCTGGTCGTGCATCTGTGGCGCGCCGACGCGGGCCGCGCCGCCCGCTCGGCGGCGGACGCGGGATCAGCGTGAGGCGGCCTGGGGGGTGTCGCCGGAGGCGCGGGCCCGGAGCGTGTCGATCATCTCGCGGACTTCCTCGGCCATGCGCGTGTTGGGGAAGTCCCGCATGATGCGCTCCCCGACACCGACGGCCTGGGCCCACTCGGCGTCCTCGACGAGGAGCTTGAAGCGGGCGCCGAGGTTCTCCCGGGCCTTGCTCACCACGCCGCGGGCGACCTCGCGGAGTTTCTCCGCCTCGGTCTCGGTGAGGTACTGATCGAGCTGCTTGAGGAGGTCCATGGCGCGGTCGACCTCGTCGCGCTGCGCCGCGTGCAGGAAGCGGCGTTCGAGGTCCAGCTTGTACCGCCCCCGCGCCTGGTCGACGCGGTCACGGAGGGTGTCGACGCGGGGCGAGTCGGGGTAGAGGCGCTGGATGCGCGCCGCCTCGTCGTAGGCGTCCTCCCAGCGCCGCTCGCTGATGAGGGCGTCGAGCCGCTCGACGGCGTCGGACACCGTGCGGTCCAGCGACTCGAGCCGGACGCGGTTGATCTTGGCCCGGAACTCCTCGGCGTCGGCGCGGTAGCCGAAGCGCTCGGCGAGCTCGCGGACCAGGACCATCGCCGCTTCGAAGTCGCCGTCGGCGATGTCCTGCTCGATCTCCCGGCGGAGCATCTCGCGCTCCTCGCGCCGGTGCAAGACGCGCTTGGCCGCCTCGGACAGGCCGCCCTCCTGGGCCATCTGCGACATCCGTTTGGCGGCGTGCTCCAAGGCGCGCATCACGGGGCGCAGGTCTGCGGGTGGCGCCGACTGGGTCCGCGCCCGGTGCAGGGCGATCGGCGCCAGCCCGAGCGCCACCGCGATCACCAGGACGCCCGCCTCGCGGAGGTCCGGCGCCAGCGCGATCAGCGCCACGCCGGCGCCGGTCAGCAGCAGGTAGTACACCGCGAGGATCGGCGTCAGCGGGCCGGGCTCGTAGCGCGCCGCGGGCGGGATCGGGAACTCGTCGTCCGGCGTCTGGTCACGCTGGCTCGGCTGGTCTGCCATCGAACGGGGCTCCGTGCTCGGCGACCGGTTCGGACGCCGGCGGTCGTTTCCGCTCCCTCCTACGTCCCGGGCACGGGCTGGCCCGACGCCGACCGCGTCGGGGTCACGCACAGGAACTCCATCGGCTCATCATTGGCGGCCCGCAAGCGGTGCTCCTCCCCGGGCGGGATGAAGACCACGTCCCCGGGCCCGATCGCTCGGTCCTCGCCACCGGCGCGTACGGCGCCCCGGCCGGTGAGGACCACGATCTCGTGCTCGTAGTCGTGACTGTGGTGCGGCGTCACCCCGCCGGGCTCGACCCGGATCCGGCGGATCGCGAAGTTCGGCGCCCCGTCGGCCTGCCCGATGACGACGGCCATCGACGAGCCGCACGCCCCGGCGGTGGTGACCGGCTCGGTCGGAGCGTCATGCAGGTTGCGGATCAGAGTCATCCCCGGCGCCTCCGCCCGCATTCTACCATCCGGCGGCATGACCGATCCAACCCATGCGCTGACCATCGACACCTTCGCGCTCGGGCCCTTCGAGACCAACTGCTATCTGGTCCGCGCGGGGGAAGCGTGCTGGGTGATCGACGCGGGTTTCGGGCCGGCGCCGATGCTGGATCGCCTCGGCGCCGAGCGGGCCGCGCCCGACGCGATCATCCTGACCCACGCCCACGCCGACCACATCGCCGGGCTGGGCGAGGCCCGCCGGGCGTTCCCGGACACGCCGATCCTCGTTCACCGCGCCGAGGCGGAGTTTCTGACCGACCCCGTCCTGAACCTGAGCGCCGGCTTCGGCGCGGCCGTCACCGCCCCACCCGCGGACCGTCTGCTCGACGGGGGTGAGACGATCGCCCTCGGGCCCACCTCGTGGCGCGTGCTGCACACCCCGGGTCACTCACCGGGCGGGATCTCGCTGGTGTGCGACGAGGCCGGCGTCGCGTTCGTCGGCGACACGCTCTTCGCAGGCTCGATCGGGCGGTTTGATTTCCCCACGAGCGACGAAGCGCTCCTGATGCGTTCGATCCGCCGGACGCTGTACGCGCTGCCGGGCGAGACACGGGTGCTGCCGGGTCACGGCCCGCCCACAACGATCGCTCACGAGCGCGAGACCAACCCCTTCGTGCGCGGCTAGGTGCTGTTTGACGGAGAACCCGGGATCGCCGAGGCGCCGCGAGCAGCCGGTGGTGCGGCCGTCTCAGCCGTCATCCCCCCACACCGACGGGCGAGGCGCCCGTCCCACTGATCCGTCGACCGGCGCCTAGCGGTCGCCCGATTTGTCCAGCACGCGACGCATGGCCCGGACGGTGGCCTCGGAGACGTGGTGCTCGATGCCCTCGGCGTCGATCTCCGCCTGCCGGGCCGGGACGCCGATGGACCGGAGAAACGCGAGCACGACCTCATGCCGCCGGCGCGCCGCCCGCGCCAGGCGCCGGCCCGCGGCGGTGAGCGTGATCGGTCGGTACGGCGTTGTCTTGACCAGCCCCTCCCCGGCCAGCCGGGAGATGATCCGGCTGGCGGTGACGTGGCTGACGCCCATCATGGTCGCCAGGTCTCGGACCCGCGCCTCGCCGCGAGATTCAATCAGGGCCGCGACGGCTTCGACGTAGTCCTCGGCCGTCTCGTCCCGGTGGGCGGCGCGCGTCGAGCGGAACCGGTCCGCGGGTTCCGGCGCCGACGCCGACGCTCCCGGATCATCGTCCGTCATGGTCAGGGTCCGCCTCGCGCACGGTGTTGGTGAGTCGGGTCAGGTGGCGTCCAGCTCGAGCGCGGCGGCGCCGCCGTCGGTGATGCCCATCCGGCGGAAGCGCAGCCGCCGCTTGGCCGGGAGGTTCTCGGGTTTGAACCGCTTGAGTTCGCGCAGCCGGTCGACGATCCAGCGTTCGAGGTTCTGCGCCGCGCCCCGGGGGTCGCGGTGGGCGCCGCCGATCGGTTCGGGGATCACGTCGTCGATCACGCCCAGGGCGAGGTTGTCCCGAGCGGTGAGCCTCAGCGCCCGGGCCGCGGCGCTGTTGGTGTC
>RFGI01000110.1 GCA_003696725.1 Planctomycetota bacterium
ACGCTCGGCGCGCACTATCGTCTTGCGACGGATGTCAAGAACAACCTGACCGGCGCATGGACCCGGTCCGTCTCGACCGCGGGGGGACTTGGCTCGCCAATCTTCGTGGATGACGTGGTCGCGATGCTCGGTTCACCCGACCCGGTGGCGCGGCGGATCGGTTCATGGATGGCGCAGTATGTTATAAACTTCTCGAACGAGCGTCCCGACGCGGTGGCGGCGCTGCGGGCCGCGGCGGAACGGCTGGGGGCGTCGGATGTGGACTCGGACCAGAAGGCCGCGGCGGCGATCCGTGATGCGTTCGATCCCAAGCCGACGCCGGGCCTGCCGCCGCCACGCCGATGATCGAAGTATGGCCGGCAACGGCTCTGGCCTGGTGGAGTCGCCGGCGGTGGTCACACGCGGTCGTGGGGGGTGATGGCGCGGTCGATGCGGAGGGCCCGGGCGCCGCGGATCTGGCCGATGTGGGCGAGCATCTTCTTCTTGCCCTCGACACAGAGGACGACCGGCTCGGACGCGGGCTTGTCGGTGGTGATGAGGTCGCCCGGCTCGAGGGTGGCCAGGTCGCGCAGGGTGATCGTGGTCTCGGCCAGCAGGCCCGCGACCTCGACCGGGGCGGCCTCGAGCGTCTCCTCGATCTGCCGGACGTAGGCGTCGCTGGCCTGGCGCCGGCCCGCGGCGAACCAGGACTGCGACGAGAGCGTGTCCATGAGCGGCTCGATGACCTTGTACGGGATGCACAGGTTCATCGTGCCGGCGCGGTTGGCCAGGCGGATCTCGAACCCGATGACCACGGCCACCTCGTTGGGCGGGACGATCTGCACCAGCTGCGGGTTGGACTCGGTCTCGACGGCGCGGAACTCGAGCTCGGCGATGTCGGCCCACGCCTCACGCATCGCCGACACGGCCCGGTCGGTGATCTTCGAGACCAGCCGAGTCTCGATCACCGTCAGCGGGCGCGCCGGGACGTACAACTCCTCGTTGTTCCCGCCCAGCAGCCGATCGATGATCGGGAAGATGATCAGCGGGCTGAGCTCCAGGCAGATCCGGCCCTCCAGGGGCTCGGCCTCCACCAGATGGAACGACGTCGGGTTGGGCAGGGCGGCGACGAACTCGCCGTAGGTGATCTGCTCGCACGCGGCCACCTTGACCTCGACGATCATGCGCAAGAACCCGCTCAGCGCCGCGCCGAAGTTCCGGGCGAACGACTCGTGCAGCGTCTGGAGGGCGCGCATCTGGTCCTTGCTGACGCGCTCGGGACGTTTGAAGTCGTACTCGCGGACCTCGACGTCCTCGTTGGGCTTGCGCCAGCGGCTGAAGACCTTGGGCTCGTCGTCGCCCATGCCGGACTCGGCGGCGAAATCGCCCGAGTCCACCGCGGCGAGCAGGGCGTCGATCTCGGATTGGTCGAGGACGTCGGCCATCGGCGTGTTCCGCCCGGGTGGACCCGGGACGCGTGATGTCGGTATCGGACGGCGGCCGGCGTCGGCATGAGCGCCCGAGGCCGGGGCTCGCGGCGGCCTTGGCCCGAGCGGTGGAATAGACCGCCCCCGCCGCTGGCTTACAGTCTCACGCATGACCACCACCCGCGCCAGGCCGATCCACCGTCTCCTCGCCGTGATCTGTCCGGTGCTTGTCGCTGTGTTCGGGGCAGCCGGGGCGATGGGGCAGGGGGCGTTCGGCGATCGGCCCTTCGGCCGGCCCGGGGGCGAGGGTCGGCCCGCCCGCCCGCCGGGGCAGGAGGTCGTCGCCTCGGTCAAGACCGATCGGCGGGAGGTCCGGCCCGGCGACACGCTGACCGTCGCGGTGATCCTGGATCACGCGGAACACTGGCACACCTGGCCCAGCGCGGCGCAGGACGTGCTGGAGCCGGCGCTGGCGGAGTTTGCGCTCCGCACGGACGTGGGCTTCTCGGGGGACGCGCCGGCGTGGGTCGGCGCCGTCGGCCCGGTGCAATGGCCCGAGCCCTCGCTGGCCCCGGTCGCCAACCCCGCGGGGGGCGACCCGGTGCAGGCCATGACCTACCAGGGCCGAGCGATCGCCTATCTGCCGGTGGTGGTGTCTTCTGATGCGTCGCCGGGCGAGGCCGTGCTCCCCGTGCGGGTCTTCTATCAGGCCTGCAACGACGTGATGTGCCTGGCGCCGAGGACCGTGACGCTCGAGGCGCCGGTGACGATCGTCCAGGCGGGCGCGGAGATCCCCCCGGCGCCGGCCGACGGGGACTTCGCGGGCTTCGACCCGTCTGTGTACGCGCGGATGCAAGAGGGCGTCATCGTCCAACCGGCCGGGGGCGCGGCGGGGAGGCGGACCTTCTTCGGCGTGCCGGCGCCGACGGGCGAGGGCCTGGTCGGTGTCGTTGTCCTGGCTCTCCTCGGGATGCTGGGCGGGTTCATCCTGAACCTGACGCCGTGCGTCCTGCCGGTGATCCCGATCAAGGTGCTGACGATCAGCCAGCACGCCAAGACCCCGGGCCGGGCGCTGGCCCTGGGCCTGTGGATGAGCGCCGGGGTGGTGGCGTTCTGGACGGGGATCGGGCTGCCCATGGCGTTCTTCAGCGCCGCGACGGACCCCTCGCGGCTGTTCGGCCTGTGGTGGTTCACGCTCGGGATCGGGCTGCTGATCGGGGCGATGGGCGTCGGGATCCTGGGCGTTTTCCAGATCAAACTCCCCGACAAGCTGTACATGGTGAACCCCAAGGCGGACTCGCCGGGCGGGTCGTTCCTGTTCGGGGTGATGACGGCGGTGCTCGGGCTGCCGTGCTTCGGATTTGTCGCCGGGGCGCTCTTAGCCGGGGCGGCGACGCTCCCGCCGGCGACGGTGATGGTGATCTTCGCGTCGCTGGGGGTCGGGATGGCGGCGCCGTACCTGGTCTTGTCCGCCAGGCCGAGCCTGGTCGACCGCCTGCCCAAGACCGGCCCGGCGAGCGAACTGGTCAAGCAGGTGATGGGGCTCTTGATGCTGGCCGCGGCGGCGTTCTTCGTCGGGGCGGCGTTCCTGGCGATCGTCAGCGAGCGGCCGGCGCTGGCCCAGTCGCTGCCGTGGTGGGCGAAGGTCGCCCACTGGTGGGTGGTGGGCGGGCTCGTCGTCGCGGCGGCGGGCTGGCTGCTCTATCGCACCGTGCGGATCACGCCGAGGCTCGGTCGGCGCGTCGTGTTCGGCGTGGTGGCGCTCGCGCTGGCGGCGCTGGCCGTCGCGTGGACCGCCGAGGTGACGCGCAAGGCGTTCCACGACTTCTGGCAGCCCTTCGACGAGCCGGCCCTGGTTGCGGCGCTGGAGTCGGGCGACGTCGTCGTGCTCGACTTCACCGCGGAGTGGTGCCTGAACTGCAAGGCCCTCAAGGCGGCGGTCCTGGACCGCGAGCCCGTCCGCTCGGCGCTGCGCGAGGCGGGCGTGACACCCCTCGTCGCGGACCTGACCAGCACCCAGGCGCCGGGCTGGGAGAAGCTCACCGAACTGGGCCAGACCGGCATCCCGCTGCTGGTGGTGTATGGTCCGGGCCTCGATGAGCCGTGGCAGTCCAACGCCTACACGTCCGAGCAGGTGCTCTCGGCGATCGAGCGCGCCCGCGGGGCGACGCCCACCGCCGAGGCGCGCTAAACCGGTCAGAACGGCCTCGGCGCCGCGGGCGCAGGGACCCCGAGCGCGCCGCGCACGAGCGAGCCAACACACATGAAGCGCGCCAGCGTGATCGCGCTGCTGGTCGGCTTGGCGATCGGCGTCGGGGTGATCGCGTGGGTCGGCGCCGGGACCGTGGCCGAGTCCATGCGCGCCGCGGGCTGGAGGGTGGTTCTCCTCGCGCCGATGTTCATCCCGTCGATGGCTCTGGCGGCGTGGTCGTGGCGGCTGCTGCTGCCCAGGCGAGCGCCGGGCCTCGGCCGGACCCTCGGGGTGATGTGGATCTCGCTGGGCGTGGCGTGGCTGGCGCCGATGGGGCAGATCGCCGCCGAGGTTGTCAAGGCGATGTGGGCCCGCGGCCGGGGCGTGCCGGGATCCGCGGCGCTGGCCTCGGTCGTCGCGGACAAGACGGTGCAGGTGGGGACGCAGATCGTCCTGGCGCTGGTGGGGTTGGCGCTGTTGGCGTGGGTGTCGTCGGACGCGGGCGCCGTCGCGGGCGCCGCGATCGGGCTGGGCGTCTTTGCGCTGGCGGTCGTGGGGTTCATGATCGCGCAGGCGAGGGGCATGTTCCGGGCGTCGGCGGCTCTGGCGCGCGGGCCGCTCAAACGGTTCGCCACCGAGGCGCTGCACGACAAAGCCGGCCGCGCCGACGACGCCGTCCGCGCGGTCTACGCGGACCGCCGACGGCTGACCCTCGCCGCGCTGGCCCGGCTGGGGTTCCGGCTGGGGCTGGTCATCGAGACGTACGTCGCGCTACGGCTGGTGGGCGTGGAGGTCGGCCCGGCGCGGGTCCTGGCGCTCGAAGCCCTGGCCCAGGCCGTCCGCGCCGGGGCGTTCCTGGTCCCGGCCGGGGTCGGCGTTCAGGAGGGCGCGTTCGTGGCCCTGGGGGCGGCGCTCGGGATCCCCGCCCCGGCGGCGCTGGCCGTCTCGCTCTGCAAGCGCACCCGGGAGCTGATCCTGGGCGTTCCCGCGCTCGTCGCGTGGCAGGTCTACCTCGGCGCCCCGGCGAAGCGCTCGGCGACGAACCGCTCGAACGCCGACAGCACACCCTCCGGATCCTCCAGCGGCGGGTAGTGCCCGACGCGCGGGTCCAGCTGGATCAGCGTCGCGCCCGGGAGCATCTGGGACCAGATCCTCGGCACGCCCTCGCCCGCGACGGGGTCGGCGGCGCCGTTGATCAGGCACATCGGGCCCGCGAACTCGGTGAGCGCCCCGACCCAGCGGTCGCGGCGGGCGACGCGCTCCCGGAGATAGCGCAGGGCGTAGGGCACGGTGAGGTGGCCGTTGTTGTGGCGCAGGAGCGTCCAGATCGCGCGGAAGTCGTCCTCGGTGGGCGGGCTGAACGTGCCGAACGCTCGCCCGAGTTTGCGGCGGAAGGTCGGGTACGGCGCCGGCGCGAGCCGGGCGACGGCCGGCCCGACGGGCGAGAGCAGGAGGCGCTGCGTGGCGGTGGGCCTCGTGCCCTCGGCGAAGAGCCCGCCGTTGATGAAGCAGGCGCTGAGGACCTCCGGGCCGGCGTCGTCACGCTCGCCGCGGGCGCGCTCCGACGCGCGGGCCATGAGCTCCTGCGCCGTCGTCACACCGTAGGCGTGCGCCAGGATGTGGCAGCGCGTCACGCCCAGTTCGGACAAGAGGCCGCCGAGCAGGTCTGCGAGGTGGTCGATGCCGTAGACCGGCCCCGGCGGCTTGTCGGAGAACCCCGAGCCAAGCAGGTCGGGCGCGATCACGCGCCACCGGCGGGCCAGGGTCGGCGCCACCCGGCAGAACCCCCACGACGCGGTGGGGTAGGCGTGCAGGAGCAGCAGAGGCTCGGCGTCGGGCGGGCCGATCTGAACCACAAAATGACGCAACCCGTCGATCGAGATCAGGGTCCCGCGCTGGCGCCACTCGTCGGGGGTCATGGGGCGGGCCAGCGTAGCGAGCCCGCGCCTCGCGGCCGGCTATCGTGATCGTCGATGGCGCGAGATCGTGAACACCGCGGGTCGGCCGGGCTGATCCGGCCGGGCGGGGGGTCGGCCCACCCGCTCCTGGGCGCCGACGCGCGCACCATCGTGTCGCTGCTGCGCCGGCACGGCGTGCGCCGCGGGGACCGCGCGGGGGTCCTCGCGGGGGCGCTGGCGGCGTCTGTGGCGCGGGCGCCGGTGTCGCTCGTGGAGCGCGCCGTGGTCGCCCGCCGCGTCCGCCGGTCGGGACCGCCTGAGCCGATCTTCATCCTCGGCCACTGGCGCAGCGGCACGACGCACCTGTACAACATCCTGTCGAGGTCGCCCGCGTTCACGTACGTCCCGCCGATCGCGACGGGCCTGCCGTGGGACTGCGAGGTGCTCGGCCGGCTGATCCGCCCGCTCTTGGAGCGGATGCTCCCCGACCAGCGTTTCATCGACCGCATCCCCGTGCGGCCGGACTCCCCGCAGGAGGACGAGGCCGCGCTGGCCAACATGCAGACCGTGTCCTTCTACCACGGGCTCTACTTTCCGCGCCGGCTGCGCGAGGAGGTGATGCGCGGCGTGTTCCTCGACGGCGCGACGCCGGCCGAGATCGCCCTGTGGGAGCGCCGGTTCATGCACTTCCTCGGCAAGATGGCCACGCGACGCCCCGCCGCCCGGCTCATCGTCAAGAACCCCGTCTACACCGCCCGTGTCGCGCAGGTCCGCCGGCTCGTCCCCGGCGCCCGGTTCGTCCACATCCGCCGCAACCCGTACACGGTCTTCTTCTCGATGCGGCGGTTCTACGCGCGGCTGCTGGATGCCTATGCCCTGGCGCCGTACTCGCTGGCGGGGATCGACGGCCTGATCTGCGACGTGTACGAGCGGATGATGGATCGGCTGGCGCAGGACGCGGCGGGCCTGCCCGAAGGGTCGTTCGTCGAGGTGGAGTACGCCGACCTGGAGCGCGACCCGATCGGGACCATCCGCGCCATCGGCGCCGGGCTCGGCGTGTCGGCCCAGGTCGAGGCCGGCGTCGGCGCGTTCGAGGCGTATCTCAGCGGTCTGGGCGACTACCGCAAGAACCGCCATGAGTACGACGAGGCAGGGCTGGCGCTGGTCGAGCGCCGGTTGGAGCGGTTCATTGAGGCGGGGGGGTACGAGCGGCCAACATCCCGGCCGACCCCCGCGGCGGTGTGAGCCGGTCGGCCGGCGCGATCAACCCTCAAGCGCCCGCCGGGTTCGATCGGCGAGGTCCGCGGCGTCGGCGAGCAGCCGGTCGAGGTCCCGGCGGGCGGCGTCGGCGGCGCCAGAGCCCGCGTGCTCGGCCAGCGCCGGCAGGTTCACGCGGACGTTCTCGGCGCCGGCTCGGGCGCAGGCCTCGGCGAGCAGCGCCGCGATGGCCAGGTCGCTGGCCAGATGCGGGTTGGTGATCGGCGCCAGCGTCAGGCACAGCCTGGCCAGGGCCGTCGCGTTGGCGACGCACGCCAGGGGGACGCGCGTGGCGGCGCCGACGGCGGCCGGGAGCTCCGCGGCGCGGCGTGGGTCGCGCGCGTCGAGTCTCAGGAGTTCGGACACCAGGCCGTACGCCGCGGCGTCCTCCTCGGCCAGTTCGAGGAACAGGGCGCGCGAGCGCCCGAGCCGGCCCCGCGCGTCGGCCAGCGCCTCCTGGTGCTCGGCGAGGTCTTTCTTTCCCAGGGAATAGGCGACGACCATCTCGGCCTGAGCGGCGGCCAGGGCGCCGGCGAGCGCGGCCGTTGCGCCCCCGCCCGGGGTGGGGGTCTTCGCGGCGATCGCGTCGAGCACCCCCGACAGCGGCTGGTCCGTCATCTCTGGCGTCACGCGGGGCAGCCTACCGCGCGACCTCCCCCAAGAGCCGGGTCATCGTCGGCGGGGGCTCGTCCAACGTGCGGGCGATGCAAGCGGCGAGGAACCGGTTGACGCGGTCAATGGTGCAGCGCGGGGGTTGGCGCGCCGGGCCCGCCGGGGGCGCCGAAAGGCCGGACAGGGCGCGCAGCGTCTCATCGCGGATGCGCCAGACAGGCTGTGTCGCCGACGCTGAACGGACGAAGACGCCCGCAGTCGGGTCGTAGGCCCAGGCCGCTCCGGCGGCGCGGATCTGGGCCGGGAGCTCCGGCGCGTAGCCGGTCTCGGCGAGCACGGCCCACTGGAACCGCGCCAGCGCAGACTCCCGCGAGGCTGCGTCGTCGAGGCCGCGCAGCGCCAGCACCAGCGCGTCGAAGAGCGCCGGGTGCGGGTCCGCGTCGCGCACGCAGGCGCGGATCAGGTCCGCGGCGTAGTGGGCGATGAGGAACGCCCGGCTGTCGGCGCGGGGCCCGCGGAACACCTCGCGCAGGTCCCAGTCGGTGATCGTCGCGAGCTCCGTCTGGGGCTTGACGATGGCGCCGACCTCACCGAGCGTCAGCGGCTCGATCCCGCCGGAGAAGGCGCCTCGCGCCCGCCGGGCGCCCTTGGCCAGGCCGCGGATCAGCCCGTGTTCCCGGGTAAAGAGCAGCGCCGCCTGGCTGGTCTCGGACCAGTCCCAGCGGCGGATGGGCACGGCCTGGTCGCGGAGGCGCGGCACGGGTCAAGCGTACTGACGCGCGACAACGCCGCGGACCGTGAGTCGATCCGCGGCGTCGTGGTGGGTCGTCGAGTTCGGCCGGTCGGGGCCGGCCGGCCCGGATCAGCGGAACGCGACGGGCCCGGCGTCGGCGTCGGAAGATTCACCGTCGATGATCGTCTCGGTGACCGGCGACTCGGACTGGAGCCGGCGCGGGGCCTGCTCCAGGCGGAGACGAGCCGAGGACTCGGTGTCGACCTCGATGCGGGCCCGCTCCTCGTAGGAGACGCGGTCCTCGCGCCCGGCGAGCGACTCCAGGCGGGCGTCGAGCTGCGCGACGCGGCTGGCGAGCGTGGACTTGAACTGGTCCAGGCTCTCGGCCTTGTAGCGGCTGAGCTCGTCGATCCGGCGCTGGCGGTCGGCCATCAGTTGCACCATGCGCTCCTTGCGGGCCACGGTGTCGATCTGCCGGTCGAGGTTCGCCAGTTGGGTCTGGAAATCAGCGTATTCCGCGGTGAGTTTCGCCAGCAGCGACTCGGTCTGTCGGGCGTCGCGCTGGAGGTGGGCCAGCTCGCGCTCGCACTCGGCGACGCGGGCGGCGTACGACGCGGCGGTGTCCGCGATGCGGTTGGCCTGCGTGTACGCCTCGGTGAGGTCCATCTTGCGGTTGTCGAAACTCACGGTGACGACGTGCCGGCCGGACCCGGTGAACCCGGCCTTGGCGTCCTCGGCGCGGGCGAGCAAGTCCTTGAGTTCGTCCAGGTCGGTCTGAGCCAGGGCGACGACGCGCTCGGAGACGGCCTTGTCGCGGGAGACCTGCTCGATCTGCTGGTTCAGCTCGGCGAGCATGGCCCGGGCCTCGGCGATGCGCTTGGGGTACTTGGACTCCAGGGCCCGCAGCTGCTGCCGCATGGCGATGGGATCCTCGATGTGCCGGTCGATGGTGTTGACCATCGTGGCGCGGATCTGCTGGCCGATGGCGTGGACGCGCTCGGGCCCGGCGATCAGCACGCCGGCGCCCACCACAAGCCCGCCGACCACGGCGACGCGAACGATTCCTTTGGTGAAGCTGGCCATGAGTGGGTCCTCTCGATAAAGCCGTCTGCTCGAAGGCCGGCCGTCTCAGGCGGGCCGGCCGGGGTGTCGTGGGTCGGGGGTCTTGTTGGGAGGGGCCGGCGGCGGATTTCAACGGGTGCTCGGCCGCCTGGCGCCCGCCCGCCGGGCGCCGATCGAGCTCCATCGGGACATGTCCGGGCGCCGCCGGATTGGGACTCGTCCCGGGCCGGGCGTGGTCTATGCTTTTCACTGCGGGAGGGCGCGCGGACCGGCGAAGGGCCCGGGTCCGAGAACCTCTCCGGGGCGGCGCCGATGCTTAACACCCTCACCACGGGCTTCGTCCAGCGGCTCAAGGACCGCGACGAGACCGCGTGGTTCGAGCTCTGGGACACCTTCGGGCCGGTGCTCCGCGCCCAGCTGACGCGCTGGGGGAAGGGGCGCATCGGGCCCGAGACCGTGCGCGACCTCTCCCAGGAGACGCTCGCGGCCCTGTCGGACTCGATCGAACGCTACGACCCGTCGCGCGGCGCCCGGTTCAGCACGTGGCTGCTGGCCATCGCCAAGCACACCCTCGGCGACGAGATCGACCGGCGGATGGCGCTCAAGCGCGGCGCCGGCAGCCGCGGCGTGAACCTCGACGAGACGTGGATGCGGGCGGCCCGCGACGGCGGGGTGGGCCCGGACGCGGATTACGAGTCGGCGGTGTTCGGCGCCAAGGTCGCCAAGGCCGTGCGTCTCGTTGAGCGGGACTCCGAGTTCCTGGATTTCGAGATCTTCCGCCGGCGCGTGATCGAAGGGCAGAGCGGCAAGGCCGTCGCCGAGGCCCTGGGCGTCAGCGAGCCGACGGTCAGCCGGCGGCTGGCCAAGGTCCGGGATCTGTTGCGGTCCCGGCTGCGCGAGGTGGTGGCGACGTACTCGTTCACCGAGGAGGAGATGGCCGAGCCCGAACGAAACGGCCTGGTCTTGAATCCCACCAAGTCCGACGACGCCCTCTTCGACGAGGCGATCGGGGACATCTGCCGCCGGGCGGCGCGGGCCCGTGACCCGGGCGCCGCCGATCCCGGCTGACGGGCATTCCAGACCGGTCCGGACCGGTTCACGCCGGGCGGGCCCGCGAGAGACGAGCCATGCCGACCTTGGCCGCCGTCATCCTGCTCTTGCTCGGCGCCGCCGTGGCGGTGCTGCTGGTGATCTACATCGTGGCCCCGATCTTCGCCCTGGTCGGGAAGCTGATCGCGCACGTGTTCCGGTTCATCGGCGGGATGATCTCGGACACCCTGCGCGCCGTGGGGGCGATCATCACCTGCGTGCTGCTGGCGCCGATGGTGCTCGGCACGGTGGCGATCGGCCGCTGGTCGAGCGCGTCGCATTACGGGCGGGCGATCCAGCGCGAGCTGGGCGTGTGCGGGCACTGCCTCTACCGGGTCGCGCTGGGCCACCCGGCGCGGCTCTTGGGGCTGTCGGCGCTCACCGAGGGGATCGAGCAGCGCGTCCCCGAAGCCGTGGCCAAGTCCCCCGGCTCGGACAAGCCCTCGCGCCGGGCGGGCCAGTTCGAGGGGTACCGGATCGTCGGGTCGCTCCCCGGCGGGGGGTCGGGGGCTCGGATCTACGTCGCCGAACCCGACGAGAAGCGGCGGGCGATCTTCGCCCGCGCGGGCCACCCAGACGTCGATCAGGTGGTGATCAAATCCTTCAGCGTGCACGACGGGTCGAGCCTGCCGCAGATCGTCCGCGAGAGCCGGGCGCTCGAGGCGGCCAAGAACATTGGGCTGGTCCTGGAGCACGAGCTCAACGAGCACCGGTTCTACTACGTCATGCCGTACGTCCCCGGCGACGACCTGACGACGGTCACGCGCCGGATGCACGACGCCGCGGGCCCCGAGGGGCTGGGCCGCGACGCCCTGCGCGACGCGCTGGGCTACGTCTCGGACCTCCTCAACACGCTCGACCGGTACCACCGCGGCGGGCTGTGGCACAAGGACGTCAAGCCCGACAACATCATCGTTCACGACGGCCGGGCGCACCTGGTCGACCTGGGGCTGGTCACGCCCATCCGCAGCGCGATGACGCTGACCACGCACGGCACGGAGTACTTCCGCGACCCCGAGATGGTGCGGATGGCGCTGCGCGGGGTGAAGGTGCACGAGGTCGACGGGGCGAAGTTCGACATCTTCGCCGCCGGCGCCGTGCTGTATTCCATCCTGGAGAACTCGTTCCCGGCCCACGGCGGGCTCTCGCAGATCACCAAGCGCTGCCCGGACGCGGTGCGGCTGATCATCCGGCGGTCGATGAGCGACTACGCGTCGCGGTACCCCGACGCGCGGTCGATGCTGGCCGACCTCGGGGTGGTGCTGGGCGCGCAGGACCCCGACGCGGTCAAGCCGGCGGACCTGCCGTCGATGCGCGGCGAGTCGCCCGAGGCCGTCGCCCAAGCCGAGGCCGAGGTCCGCGCCGCGGCGACGCCGATCCCGCCGGTGGACCCCGCGCCCCCGGCCGCAGCGCCGATCCCACCCGCGGCTCCACCTGTGGAGCCCGCATCCAATCGGCGTCGAGGCAAGCCGGCGATCCGCGTGACGGACTGGCTCACGGGCCGGTATGTAGTCGACGGCGCTGCTGGCCCGGCGAGCGCGGCGCGGCGGGCAAGATCGACGGATGATGTCGCGTCGGCGCTGGGGGAAGCAGCGGCCTTCGGCGTCGCGGTGGCGCGCAGCATGCGCGAGGCGCGCCAGGCGACCGAGCGCCGCACGCCGGGGGCGCCGCGCGGCACGGCGCAGGAGCAGCTGGCGCGGGCCCGGGCGCGCGTCCAGGCGGCTCAGGCGCGGGCGCAGGCGCGCATGCGCCACCGCCTCGCCACACGCCGCTACACCAACCGGCCCAACGCGGGTGTGGGCGTTGGTCTGCTCGTGGCGTTCGGGCTGCTCTTCGGGGGGGCGATGCTGTTCAACGCCAACCGGGAGAGGGTCCGCGACTTCGCCCGGCAGGCGGTCGGCGGCGTGAACGGCTCGCCGTCGGCGTCGGTGCGTCTCAACGGCGACCGCGAGGAGCTCGCCGCCCTGGTGGCCGATCTGCGCGAGAACGAGACGGCCCGGCGGGCGGTCCAGAGCGTCGCGGCGGCGATGGACTCGGCCGGGGCGTCGTGGCGCGACGTGCAGCGCCGGCTCGAGTCGCTGATCGAGGAGGACGCCGCGGGGTCCGCGGCCGCGTCGGCCGCTGTAGTGGCCGAGCCCGTCGGCGAGCTGATCGTGCTGGACGAGCTCCGCGACGCGACGCCCGGCGTCCGCCGATCGTTCATCGAGCCGATCGACGCGGCGATGTCGGCGGCCGGGCTGGGGCTGGTCCGGGCCGACACGGGCGACGAGGGCCAGCGGCGCGTCGCCGAGGCGCGCAAGGGGATCGGCGCCGTCCCGCCGGTCATCGACGACGCCTTCCGCCGCCGCGTCGGCGAATGGCTCGGCGATCAGCCCGAGGACGTCCGCGGCGTGCTCCTGCTCCGCTGGGACGAGGCCGCGGACGACCCGACCCCGACCTGGGACTTCATCCCCCGGCGCGGGTTCGACGGGCGCTGGCTGACGCGGCGGCTGCCCGGCGGGCGCTCCCGCTAGGGCGCGGCTCTGCGACGGGTTTGCCCGCAGCCGGCCCGTTCTCTACGCTCCTCATCCCACCGGAGAGAGCGACAGAGCATGGCCGAACAACGCGCGACGAACATCACTTGGCACGACGGCGACATCAGCCGCGAGGAACGCTGGTCCGCCCTGAAGACCACCGGCGCCACGCTGTGGTTCACGGGGCTGTCCGGCTCGGGCAAGAGCACCGTCGCCTGCGCCTTGGAGCAGGCGCTGGTCAACCGCGGGGTGTTCGCGTACCGGCTCGACGGCGACAACGTCCGCCACGGCCTGAACAAGAACCTGGGGTTCTCCGCCGAGGACCGCGCGGAGAACATCCGCCGCATCGGCGAGGTGGCCAAGCTGTTCGCGGACGCCGGCGTGATCGCGCTGTCGAGCTTCATCAGCCCGTACCGGGCCGACCGCGACGCGGTGCGCCGGCTGCACGAGGAGGCCGGGCTGGCGTTCGTCGAGATCTTTGTCGACGCCCCGCTGGAGGTGTGCGAGGCGCGCGACGTCAAGGGCCTGTACAAGAAGGCCCGCGCCGGAGAGATCAAGGGATTCACGGGGATCGACGACCCGTACGAGGCGCCCGAGAGGCCCGAGATCACGCTCAAGACGGGCGAGCATCCCGTCGGCGAAAGCGTCAAGCAGGTGCTGGCGCATCTGGAGTCGGCGGGCCTGGCGCCGACGGGCGCCCGGGCGTGAGCGCGGCGCTGGCCAGCGACACGGCCCGGCTGGCGGCGCGGGCCGTCGCCCAGGCGTGCGCCGTGTGCCGGCGTGTGCAGGCCGACATCGAACGCGTCCGCGCCGTGACCAAGGACGACCGCAGCCCGGTGACGGTGGCGGACTTCGCCAGCCAGGCCGTCATCGCGCACCGGCTGGCCCAGGCCGACCCCGATCTGGCGCTCGTCGGCGAGGAGACGAGCGAGGCGCTGCGGGGGTCGGCGTCGCTCCTGGCCGAGGTGCTGTCGGCGGTGAGGCCCGTGTGGCCCGACGCCGACGAGCCGGCCGTCTTGGAGGCGCTCGACCTCGCCAGCCACCCCGGCGGGGAGGGTTCGTTCTGGACCCTCGACCCGATCGACGGAACCAAGGGCTTCCTGCGCGGCCAGCAGTACGCGGTGAGCCTGGCGCGGCTCGAGGCCGGCGCGCCGACGCTGGCTTTTCTGGGATGCCCGAACCTCCCGGCCCAGGCCGACGCGCCGCTGGATGTGGCCGACGGGCGGGGGGTGATCTACGCGGCGGCCGCCGGCGAGGGCGCCTTCATCGTGACCGACGACGGTGTGGCGCAGGGCCGCATCGTGTGCGCCACGTGGTCGCCGGGGGCGCCGGTCCGGCTGTGCGAGTCGGTGGAGAAGGCGCACTCGAGCCAGAGCGCCTCGGCCCGGATCGCGCAGCGCGTCGGGGGGGCGGGCGAGCCGGCGCGTCTGGACAGCCAGTGCAAGTACGCCGTGGTGGCGCGGGGGCAGGCCGACGCGTACCTGCGCATGCCGACCAAGCCGGGCTACGTCGAGCGGATCTGGGACCACGCGGCCGGGGCGCTGGTGGCGACCGAGGCCGGCTGCCGGGTGACGGACGTGCGGGGGCGGGCGCTGGATTTCGGCCTGGGCCGGGGGCTCGAGGCGAACCTGGGCGTGGTGTGCGCGGCGCCGGCGCTGCACGGGACCGTGATCGACGCGATCGCGGCGCTGGGTCTGGACCGGCCGCCGGCGGGCTGACGGCCGAGCCCGCACGTCTTTTTTTCACAGCATGTTGCGTCGGCGCTGGGCGCAATCTCCGCCGGTCGCGGATCACTGGGACGCCGGTCCTGCGCGACTCGACCCCGTGTGACACGATCCCGTGATGTGCGGAGAGCGCGCCGCGCGTGAGTTGCGCGGCAGACATCTTTTCCACAGGAGTTCGCAGGTTGGCCCCCCGAAAATGAGTGAGCCATTGTCCCGGGGATTTCAGGCCTTTTTGCTGGTGAACATTTCGTGGGTCGCCGATAACCCGTATATTCAACCTGATCTCTCTCTCCTCCAGCGGGGCGCCTTCTTCATGCAGGGCGCCCCGCGACTTTTTTGACTCGGCCCGAGCGCCGCCCTTTCCCCGGCTCACGAGACGCGTGATCCGCCCGGCGCGGGACGGCAACCGTCCCCGCCTTTGCCGCGTATCGTGACCCGGGGACCGAGAACCGGGCGGCCCGGGGGAGAGCGCCATGCGACGGATCGGGATGGTGTGCGTCACGCTCGGCGCCAGCGGCGTCTCGGCCGTGGCCCAGCCCGCGCCGGCGCCCCTCCTGACCACCACCGAGTCACGCGATTGGATCGTCACGGCGCGGGTCGACGCGCAGTCGTACTCGGCGCGGCGGGTGCTCCGGGACCCCACCGAACCCGGGTTCCGCGTGTCGACCGCGTTCGAGATCACCGGCGCCGTGTTCGTCTACCCCGTGCTCGAGTCGAGCGCCACGCACGAGGTGGATTCGGCGGGCGTCGCCGGCGCGCTGAGCCTCGACGGCGTGGTCCTCGACGACACCGTGACGCTCCTGCCGGGGTACCAGGCGGGCGAGCGGCTCGGGCGCTGGGAGGCGCCGGCGGCGCGCGGGAACCTGCTGCGCTTCGAACTCGTGATTCCCATGACGACGCGCGGCGTGCGGTTCGACGAGGCGCGGGCGACGGCCGTGCCCTGGCCCGCCGGTCCGTGGCCGGCGCTGGCGGCCAGCGCCCTGACGCCGCAGCTCTTCGTCGAGAGCGACGACCCGTTCGTGCGCGGCCTGGTCGATCGGTGGACCGGCGCCAACCCGGGCGGGATGCGGCCGGTGCGGCTCGCCAAGGCGCTCGCGGCGCGGGTGCTCGAGCGGGTGCGCCTGCAGACGGATCTCGGCTACGACTGGGGGCGCCACGGCGAGATCGAGGGGCTGCTCCTCAAGGGCGCGGCGGCGGCGTTGCGCTCGGGCGAGGGCTCGCCCTTCGACCTGGCCGCGGCGCTGTGCGCGGCGTACCGAGCGGCGGGGCTGCCGGCGCGCGTGGTGATCGGCTACGACCTCGCCGCTTCGTTGGGGTCGCAGCTCCAGATCCGCGACTTGGAGCCGGCGTGCGATCACAACGCCCGGACGGGCCCGGGCGATCGCGGTCTGCCGATCCTCCGGCCGTGGGTCGAGTTCTTCCTGCTGACGGACGAGGCGGCTGGAACCGGCGAATGGATCCCCGTGGACATCGTTCGGCAGCGACAGGTGTCGATCCGGCCCAGACCTCTGGACCGGCCGTGGGAGTTCTTCGGGACCAACCCCTGCCTGGTGAATGTGGCGCCGCTGTCGTTCCACTTCCATCCGCCGACGACGGTGGTGAACTCGGGCCCGCCGGCGTTGTGGGGGTGGAGGCCGGCGCCCGCCGCGCCGGTGCTCGAGCAGCGGCTGGATTTCGGGGCCCGCGAGCCGAGCGTCCAGCAGGGCCGGTAACCCCGAGCGGGGGGCGAGGGCCGGTTTTCGTGCGCGTGCCGGCGTGGCCGATGAAGGCGCCCTCCCCGAGCGTCGATGAGTCGGTGGAAACACCGGCGGACGCCGGTCAGACGCGCAAGCGGCGGGAGCGGCCGCGGCCCACCTCCAGCGCGAGGCCCGCTGTGAACGAGCAGCTCCTGAACAAGGTGTTGTCCTGCCCGAAGCTGCCGACGCTGCCGGCGGTGGCGCTGCGCGTCGTGGAGCTCACGGGCGACGACAACATCTCCATGGCCGAGCTGGCCCGGGTGATCGAGCACGACCAGGGCCTGGCCGCGCGCATCTTGAGGTCGGTCAACAGCGCGTTCTACGGGCTGCCCACGCAGTGCTCGACGCTCACGCACGCGCAGTCGCTGCTCGGGCTCGACGCGGTGCGCACGCTGGCGCTGGGATTCAGCGTGGTGCAGTCGCTCAAGGGCGCGGGCGAGGAGTTCGACTACGAGGCGCACTGGCGCCGGGCGATCTACACCGCGATCGCCGCCAAGACGACGGCCCGTCTGGTGCGCCGGGGCGACGCCGAGGAGGTGTTCCTCGGCGGGCTCCTGCAGGACATGGGCGTGATCGCGCTGGTCCGCTCCCTCGGCGAGGAGTACATCGAACTGGCGCACGACTGCGACGGCGACCACCACGCGCTGGTCAAGGCCGAGCTCAAGCATTTCGAGCTCCAGCACCCCGACGTGGGGGCCATGCTCGCCGAGCGCTGGCGGTTCCCCGGGGCGCTGATCGCGCCGATCAAGTACCACGAGCGGCCGTCGGCGGCGCCGGTGAGCGCCCGCGACCCGGTGCGCATGGTGGCGCTGGGAAACCTAGTCGCGGACGTCCTGACGATGGAGGACCGGGCGCATTGGCTCAGTGAGTTCTATCAGCGGGCGACGCTGTGGTTCTCGCTGACCACGCCGCAGGCCGACGAGATCATCGAGACGGTGACGGCCAACGCCCGCGAGCTGGCCTCGATGTTCGACCTGAACCTCGGCGCCGCCCCTCGCGTCGAGGACATCCAGGAGCTGGCGTCGGAGCGGCTGGCGTCGATCGCGCTGACCGAGAGCCGCCGCGCCGCCGAGGCCGTCGCCGAGAGCGAGGAGGCCCGGCGGGCGCTGATGGTCGACGCCCTGACGGGGCTCGGCTCGCGCTCGGCGTTTCTCCAGCGGGTCTCGGCGCTGCACGAGGCCCGCGAGGGCGACGATCCACTCTCAGTGATCCTGCTGGACGCGGACGGGTTCCGCTCGGTCAACGAGGAGCTCGGCGAGGAGACCGGCGACGTGGTGCTGGCGCACCTGGGCCAGCGCATCGCGGCGATCTTCGCCCCGATCGGCGCCGAGACGTTCCGATACGGCGGTGAGGAGTTCGGCGTGGCGCTGCCCGGGCTGGGCCGGGCCGAGGCCGCGGCGCTGGCCGACCGGGCGCGGCAAGAGATCGCCTCGTCGGCGGTGGACGCCGGGCCGGCGCTCGCCGAGGACGTGGGCCCGGTCAGGCTCACGGTGAGCGTGGGCGTGGCGACGGCCGACGCCGAGACCGGCACGGTCCTGAACCGCGCCGAGCGGCTGATCCACGCGGCGGACAAAGCCGTTGACGCCGCCAAACGCGCCGGCGGGGACTGCGTGCGGGCGTTTACACCGACCCGGCGGCGGGCGGCGTGACCGGGTCGGGGGCGGCGCCCGTGGTGG
>RFGI01000111.1 GCA_003696725.1 Planctomycetota bacterium
CAACATCGCGTTCCTCGACGGGTCGGCGCGGCGCACGCGGTACGAAGCCGGCCAGGCCGCGACGGCCGCGTACTCGTTCTACTTCGATCCCGATCGGCACAAGCCATGGAGCTACGTGTTGGCTTGGTCGGATGAAGGCACGCCGCCGTTCCCGGACGACAACGACGAATAGACCGCCGCACGACCGCGGGCCGCGACAGGGCGCGACCGTTGTGCGAACCGGTCTCACCGAACCACGTTCATCCCGCCGCCGTTCGGTTGCGGCGACGGGCCCGGCCGCTAGCCTCGCGGGCTCGGTGCGTGAGTCGGCCCGCGGCGTGGCGCCAAGGGCTGGCTCGCCGATCGGCGAGGGAGGGCCCGAGGCATGCTGCGACGGCGTGGTGGATGGCGCGCTTACCTGACCGCGACGGGCGTCGGTGTGGCGATCGGGATCGCGGGACCGGCGGCCGTGACGGCGCAGCCGGATGAGCCTCGGGCTGGCGTCGAGGCGCCGGCGACGCTCGACGCGTCCCTCGACACGGTCACGCTGGTGACGGGCGAGACCCTCACCGGGCGTGTGGTCGCTCAGGACAACGAGACGATCACGCTGGATCACCCCGTCCTGGGCGAGATCGTCCTGACCCGGTCGGGTGTGGCGTCGATCGCGCTGGCGCCGGCGCCGATCGCCCCCGCGGGTAAGCCCGAGCCCGCCCCGGTCGACCAGATCGCGGCCACGGCCGACCTCTCGATCGCTCAGCCCGCCGCCGACCCGATCGAGCCCGCCGAGCCCCCCGCCGTCTGGTCCGGCCGGTTCGAGCTGGGGGCCAACGGCGCCAGCGGCAACAGCGACACGACCTCGATCTACGCCGCGCTGGGCGTCAAGCGCGAGGCGCCCCTCTCCACCTTCACCGACGACCTCTCCTACCGCCTGGCGACGGACGACGGCGCCACGACCACCAACCGGTTCTTCAACAGGGCCCGGTACGAGCGCCGGCTCGCCGAGGACGGCCGGTGGTCCTGGTTCGCCCAGACCTCGCAGGAGGTGGACGAGTTCAAGGACTACGACCTGAGGCTCTCGGGCTCGGGCGGGGTCGGGTACGACGCGATCCAGACGGAGCGGACGACGCTCAGCCTCTACGCCGGCGCCGGCGCCGCGCGGGAGTTCGGCGGGACCGACGACAACCTCAACCCCTTCGCGCTGGTCGGGGCGGCGTACAGCCACAGGCTCAACGGTCGGGTGTCGCTCTCGGCGGGGGGGGAGTTCGAGCCGCGGCTGGACGACGCCGGCGAGTTCCGCCTGCGCGGCAAGGCCGCGTTGGATGTAGACCTCAACGAGTCCGGCAGCCTGAAGCTCTCGCTCGGGGTCGAGGACGAGTTCGACTCCGACCCGGGCGCCGCCCAGAAGAACGACGTCTATTACTACGCGTCCATCGTGTACGCGTTCTGACGCCCCGGTCAATCTGGCCGGCGCCGGCGGGATCGGCCGATGATCGCCCGGATCGTGGGCGGGACCGATCCCAACACGGGCGGGCTGTTGGCTCGGATCGACGCCGGCTGGCTGTACCTCGTCGCGGGGTCGGCGGTGCTGCTGGCCGCGGTGCTCATCCCGGCGCAGGAGGACACGGCGTGGGCCGAGGGGCGCGTCGCGCGGGCCCGGCTCCAGGCGGACCATCAGGCCCGCCGACTCGAGCGCTACGGCGATCACCTCGACGCCTTGGAGCGCGGGGATCCGGCCCTGCTGGCGTCGCTCGCCGCGGCCAACCTGCGGGTCATCCCCGCGGGGACGCGCCTGGCCCTGCCCGACGAGCCGACGGGCGACGCGGGCGCGAGCCTCTTCGCCGAGATCGAGCCGGCGCCCCCCGCGCCCCCGCCCGATCACGCCCCGGCCCGGTCGGTCCTGGCCCGGCTGGCGCGAGGCGAACGCTCGCGGCTGGCGCTCATCGCGGCGTCGGCGCTGTGCCTGCTGTACGGGCTCCTGCCGCCCGCACGCCGGCGCGGCTGAACAGGATCCGGCTCACGGCCCGGTCGTCGGCCCCTCCCGGAGCAGCGTGTCGAGGAACGACGACTCGGCGGCGCGGTACCGCTCGAACGCGTCGGCCAGGCGCGACAGGTACTCGCCCAGCGGGGCGCCCTGCGTCGCCAGGCGCGACCCGTCCGATCCCATGACCGACTCGAGCGCCTCGGAGGCGGCCCGCAGATCGCTCACCGCCGAAGCGTAGGTGCGCGCCGAGTCGTACAGGAGCTCGTACTCGAGCTCGCGCGTCTTGGGGCGGTGCAGCAGCCTCCAGGGCGAGCGGCGGACCTCGCCCATCGTGAGCTTCATCTGCTCGGTCGCCAGGCGCAGGTTCGCCAGCGCCGTGCGGACCTCGGGCTCCTCCTCGCGGAACAGGGCGGCGGCGTCGTCGACGAGCGCGCCCGCCCGGGCGGCGCTGGCCCGGCCCTCCTCGAGCATCCCGTCCAGGAGGTCCAGCGTCTGCTCATTGAGCCGGGCCACCAGGGCGTCGGCTTGCTCGCTGGCGCGCTCGACGTTCGCGATCGTCCGGCCGAACGATTCCCGGTTCTCGTCCAGCACGCCGCGCACGTCGCCGATGAACGCCCGCGCGTCGGAGACGGCCTCGCCCGCCTGCTGCGAGAGCAGCATCATCTCCGCCGAAATCTCGTCGGCGCGGTCGAACCACGTCGTCGAGCGCGCCCGGGCGTCGGCGGTGACGGCCGCGATGTCGTCGGCCGAGCGCTGGAACACCGGGAAGATGGATTCTTCGAACTCGTGCGACAGGTCGTCGGCCCGGGTGGCGACGGATTCCAGCCGGTCGAGGATCCCGCGGAGCTGCTCGGACTGCTCGGGGCCGTACCCGGCGTTTCGGAGGATCTCGGGCGGGGCGATCCGGCCCGGGATGGTCCCGCCGGGCGCCACGCGGGCCGCGTCCCCGCCCAGCGACGGGAAGTTGATCACCGAGTTCGTGCCGAAGAGCGGCCGCTCCAGGAACGCGACGGCGTCGGCGTAGATCGGCAGGGAACGCTCGACCTTGATCGTCACGTCCACGCCCGCCGGCGGCTGGTCCGGCGCGTCGAACGCCAGGTCGATCCGCCCGACCACGCCCACGCTCCGCCCGCCGACGCGCACGTCCGACCCCTCGTCGAGCCCGGCGGCGCCCTGATCGAGCGGGAACCGCACGACGTACGCGCTCGTGCGGCGCCAGAGGTTCGGGCCCCCGGCCAGCGTCACCAGCACCACCACGAAGACGCCCAGCGCCGCGAGCACGAAGGCGCCGGCTCGGATGTGGCTGCCCCGGGACGTGTCGATCGCCGGCATGGCGGGCTCCCTGTCGGTCGGTCGCGGCTCGGTCCAGACCGCCGTGATCCTACCCGCGGCTCAGCCGGCCGACGCGCCCCGGGCGCGCACGCCGAACAGATCGCGGGCGAACGCCTCGGGGTCGCCCCGGCGGGAGAGCGGGCCGTCGAGCTCCCCGCGCAGGAACTGCCGGACCAGCGCCTCGCCCTCGTTGAGCGACCGGGCCTCCTCGGCGGGCAGGTCGCGCAGACGCTCGAACCACGCCCGCTCCCGCACGGCGACGATCCGGCCCTGGTCGAGCATCGCCAGCCGGTCCGCGATCGTGAACGCGGAGTCCATCTCGTGCGTCACCACCACGCAGGTGGCGCCCATGTTCTTCGACACGGTGCGGATGAGACGGTCCAGCTCGGCGCTGCGCACCGGGTCGAGCCCCGCGCTGGGCTCATCGCAAAACAGGATCTTGGGGTCCAGCGCGATCGCCCGGGCGAAGCCGGCCCGCTTGCGCATCCCCCCGGAGAGCTCCGCCGGGCGTTTGTCCGCGTGCTCGCGCAGGCCGACCATCTCCAGTTTCACCTTGACGATCGCGTCGATCACGTCCGGGCGCAGGTTCGTGTGCTCGCGCAGCGGCAGGGCGACGTTCTCCCGGATCGTCTTCGAGGAGAACAGCGCCCCGGACTGGAACAGCACGCCGATCCGCTTGCGGGCCTCGTCGAGGGCCTCGTCGCACAGGGCGCAGATGTTCGTGCCCAGGAGGTTGACCGCGCCCTCGTCGGGCTTGATCGACCCGAACATGAGCCGCAGCAGGGTCGACTTGCCCGACCCCGACCCGCCCAGGATGACCATGACCTCGCCGGCCTTGACGTCCAGGTCCACGCCGCGCAGCACGGGCTGGCCCTGGAGGGTCTTCGTCAGGCCGCGGACCCGGATGACGCTGTCGTCGGACATGCGCGCTCCCGCGGGCGCGTGCCCGGCCCGGGCGATCAGCCGAACCGCACGCCCTGGGCCAGGGGCAGGCCCGACCCGTAGTTGATTGTATTCGTCTGCCGGCGCATGTAGGCCTTCCAGGCGTCCGAGCCGGATTCCCGCCCCCCGCCGGTGTCCTTCTCCCCGCCGAAGGCGCCCCCGATCTCCGCCCCGCTGGTCCCGAGGTTGACGTTGGCGATGCCGCAGTCCGACCCCGCGGGCGAGACGAACACCTCGGCGGCGCGAACGTCGCGCGTAAAGAGGCACGAGCTGAGCCCCTGATCCACCGCGTTGTTCAGCGCGATCCCCTCCTCGAGCGAGCCGATCTCGAAGACGTACAGGATCGGGGCGAACGTCTCCTCGCGGGCGATCGGCAGGTCCAGGCCGTGCGGCACGCGCACGATGCAGGGCGTCACGAACGCCCCGGGCCGGTCGAGCCGATCCCCACCGCGCACGACCTCGGCGCCCTGTTCGCTGGCCGCGTCGATCGCCGCCCGCATCGCGTCGGCCGCGGCGGCATTGATCAGCGGCCCCATCAGCGTCGCCGGGTCCAGCGGGTCGCCGATGGTGATCGTGTCGTACGCCCGAGAGAGCCGACCGACGAGGTCGTCGATGATCTCGGCGTGGGCCAGCAGCCGGCGGGTGGTCGTGCAGCGCTGCCCGGCCGTCCCGACCGCGCCGAAGACGATCGCCCGCGTCGCGAGGTCCAGGTCCGCGTCCTCCAGGACGATCGCCGCGTTGTTCCCGCCCAGCTCCAGGAGCGACCGCCCCATCCTGGCCGCGACGACCTGCGCCACCCGCCGGCCCATCCGGCACGAGCCGGTCGCGCTGATCAGGGGCAGGCGCCGGTCCGCGATCAACCGTTCGCCCACCGCGTCGTCGCGTCCGATCACCAGCTGGAAGATGTCGGGGTAGCCCGCGTCGGCCGCGGCGCGCTGCGCGATCGCGTGCGTCGCGATCGAGGTCAGGGGCGTGATCAGGCTCGGCTTCCACACGACGGGATCGCCGCACACCGCGGCGATCATGGCGTTCCACGCCCACACCGCGACGGGGAAGTTGAACGCCGTGATCACGCCGACCGGGCCCAGCGGATGCCACTGCTCCATCATGCGGTGCTCGGGGCGCTCGCTGGCGATGGTCAGCCCGTAGAGCTGCCGGGAGAGCCCGACGGCGAAGTCGGCGATGTCGACGGCCTCCTGCACCTCGCCGTCGCCCTCGGTCTTGATCTTGCCCATCTCGAGCGTGACCAGCGAGCCCAGCGCGTCCTTGTGCCGGCGCAGCGCCTCGCCGATGGCGCGGACGACCTGCCCCCGCGCCGGCGCCGGGGTGTCGCGCCAGCGCGGGAAGGCCTCGGCCGCACGGGCCACGGCGGCGTCGCACGAGGCGCCGTCGTCCAGCGCCACCGACCCGATCGATTCGCCCGTCGCGGGGTTGACCGTCTCGATCGCGCCCGCGGGCCCGGGCGCCGACAGCCGGGCGTCGCCCGCGACGCCCAGGGACTCCAGAATCTCAGCGGCGGTTGTCATGATCTGACCAGCCTAGAGGCTCCGCCGCCCGGCGCGGAGGGTCCGGGAACACGATCCGCTCCCGGGCGTCAAAGAGCGGTGGACGCCGGCCTGTTTTGTGGCAGGCTTAATTCGCTCATCGGGCCGGCCGGTTCGGCTCAAGGCCCACGGACGGGTCGACACACACGCGAAGTTTCCACCGGCTGTCCTAGCCCCGACGCCGCGGCAAGCCCCGATCCGCCGCGGCGTCGACTTTTTTGGACCCCCGCGCAATTCCGTACCCCTTTCTGGGATGCGCTCGATCCGCGAATGCGGGCAGCCGATATCTGCGTCGGACACGTCTCCCTCACCCTCGTCCGGACGCTCACCGATGCGCATGCAGGGCCGCGGGACGACGCCACGACGCGCGTTTACGCTGATCGAACTCATCGCCGTGATGGTCTTGGTCGCGATCCTCAGCGGGATCGCGGCGGTCCGATACTTCGACTACCGCGACGACGCCGAGAAGGCCGCCGACGAGACCGCCCTCCAGGCGGCCAACGACGCCATGCGCATGGCGCACTACGACCGGCTCGCGGGCGGCGGCGCCGATCCCATCGACACCATGCCCGAAGCCCTGGCGACGCTGCAGTTCGACGAACTGCCCCGAGGCTGGTCGGTCTCCGGCCTGATCGCCACGGACGTGCGCGGCAACCAGTACCAGCTGACGCCCGAGACGGACTCGGCGCCGGCGCGGCTCGCGTGGATCGCCGGCCCGGACCCCCCGAGCGGCGCGCCGACGCCCGTCTCACCGGTCGGGCTTTTCATGTTCCTCGCCCCCGCGCTGGCCCGCCGGAGCCGGGGCGCGTGAAGATGGCGCCCGAGCGAGTCCCGGCTGTGTCGGTGGCGATCGTCGCGCTCGCGCTGGCCGCGACCTTCGCCGGCGCCGATCGAACAGACCCGGCGCTGTGGCCGCTGGTCCACCTCGGCGCGGCGCACCTGGCGCTGGACGCGGCGGCGCTCATCGCCGTCGGGCTGGCCTACGAGCGGCGGGCCGGGGCGGCGCGGTGGTCGGTCTGGGCGGCGCTGTGCGCCGCGGCGGGGGTCGTCGCCGGTGGGATCGCGTCGGCGTCGCCGATCATCGGGCTGTCCGCCACGGCGCACGGGCTCTTGGCGGCCGGTGCGCTGTGCGAACGCCGGGAGGCGCGCCTCGGCGCCGCGATCCTCGCCCTGCTCGTCGTCAAGGTCGGGATCGAACTGATGGCCGGCGCGCCGCTCGCGTCGGTCGCGGGCCGGCTCGTGCAGGCCGGGCCCGGGGCGTCCGCGGCGCACGCGGGCGGGCTGCTGGCCGGCGTGGTGTTGGGGCTCGCGTGCCGACGCCTCGATCCGTCGGCCGCGCTCCGGCGCCGCTCTTTTCGGGCGCCCGGTTGGCAATATTGATCGCCGGCGTCCGTTAGACCTCCTGTTGGCATGGGACGCGCCGCACCGGCCGGGAGGGTCGGCGGCGCCCCCGAACCTCGAGCAAGGAGACGAACGATGACGCGACTGATCAGAACGCTGTCGTGCGCGCTGGCCGCGCTGGTGATGGCCGCTCCGGCGGCCCTGGCCCAGGACGGGCCGCCCACGCCCGAGCCGCAGGAGATCGCCCGCCGATGCGTCGGGGCCATCGGCGACACGACCCAGGCCACTGTCCAGCGAATCGGGAACCTCGGCCAGGCCGGCGTCCGGACCGTCGCCGCGCTGCACCAGCACGGCGCCCCGCCGCCCTTCATCGCTCACGTCGGGCGCCAGTTCCTGGGCGCGATCAACCGGACCGCGGCGTATGGCGCCGGGCAGGCCAGCCGGATCGCCTACGCCTGCGTCATGGTGCTCGACGAGGTCGGCGCCCCAGACGCGCTCATCGCCGTCGTCGTCGAGGCGCGGCGCGCCTGCCTCGAAGCGATCGGCGCCGCCCGCGATCGCGCCGCCAGCGCCGTCAAAGAGGCGCTCGACCGCACCCTGATGGACGGCGCCGGCGCCCTGGCGATGTGACCCGGCGACGGTCGCGACGGTGATCGCAGGGGCGGGCTCGGACGCGATCGGCGCCGGGCCCGTCCTTCTTTAGGCGCGCCCCGGGCCCCCCAGACCCAGAAGGCGCAGGCTGTTGGCGACCACCAGCAGCGTCGAGCCCTCGTGCCCGATCACTCCCACCCCCATCGGGATCATCCCAGCCAGGGCGAAGACGGCCAGCGCCGCGATCACCAGCATCGCGAAGATCAGGTTTTGATACATCACCGCCCGCACACGCCGGGCCAGGGCCAGGGCCCACGGCACGACCCGCAGGTCGTCGCGCAGCACCACCACGTCGGCCGTCTCCAGCGCCGCGTCGGCGCCCACGCCGCCCATCGCCAGCCCGATGTCCGCCGTCGCCAGGGCCGGCGCGTCGTTGACGCCGTCGCCCACCACCGCGAGCCGGCCGCGCCCGTTCATCTCGGCCTTGATCGCCCGCAGCCGCTCGACCTTCTCCTCCGGGAGGAGCTCCCCGTGCACCTCCTCGATGCCCAGGTCCCGCGCCACGCGCTCAGCAACGAGCCGGCTGTCGCCCGTGAGCATCACCACCCGCTCGACCCCGGCGGCCCGCAGGTCCTCGACGAGCCGGCCCGCGCCCGGGCGGGGCGTGTCGGCCAGGCTGAACACCGCCGCCTCTTCCCCCGCGCTGAGCACCGCGGAGATCCCCCCCTCGGCCCGCACCCGGTTCACCTCACCCTCGATCCGGCGGCGCATGCGCTCGTCCTCGACCCGCGGCAGGACGTACTCCATCGTTCCGATGTGAATCTCGACCGAGCCGGACTGGGCGCGGATGCCCTTGCCCGGGACCTGCTCGAAGTCGTCGAGCGCGGCGGGCTCGATCCCGCGCCCGAGGATGAACCGCGTGATGGCCGCGGCGATCGGGTGCGTGGATCGCTCCTCGACCGCGAGCGCCAGGCTCAAGAGACGGTCGGCGTCCGAGCCGTCGGAGACCTCGAAGCCCGTGACGGCGATCTCGCCCGTGGTCAGCGTGCCGGTCTTGTCCAGGGCCACGACGGTGACCCCCGCCAGACGCTCCAGCGCGTCGCCCCCCTTGACCAGCAGCCCCGCCCGCGCCGCCCGGTTCAGCCCGCACAGGGTCACCGTCGGAGTCGCGATCACCAGGGCGCAGGGGCTCGCGACGATCAGCAGCGTGATCGCGCGGTACGCCGCGTCGGTGAGCGTCATGACCTGGCCCGTGACGCGCTCGTGCAGCAGGGCGAACCACACCAGCGCCAGCACCGCGAACGCGAACACGGCCAGGGTGTACGGCGTGCTGAAGCGGTCGATCACCCGCTGGAGCGGCTGCCGTGACGCCTGCGCCTCGGTGACCAGGTCCAGGATCCGCTGGAGGCTCGACTCGCGGATCGAGCGCGTCACGCGGACCTCCAGGGCGCCGTTCTCGTTGAGCGTCCCGGCGTACACCGCGTCGCCCGGGTCGACGGGCCGCGGCAGCGACTCGCCGGTGAGCGTGGACTGATCGATGGTGCTGGACCCGGCCTGCACCACGCCGTCGGCGGGGATCACCTCGCCCGGGCGGACCAGGACGACGTCGCCGGGCGAGAGCTCCTCCGGCGCCGCCGGAACCCACGCGCCGTCGCGCCGGCGCAGGGCCTCGTTGGGCATCAGCGTCGACAGCCGCGCCACCGCGTCGCGGGCCCGGGTCAGAGCGCGGTGCTCCAACGCCCCCGCGAGCGTGAACATGAAGAGGAGCAGGGCGCCCTCGCCGGGGTGACCGATGATCGCGGCGAGCCCCGCGCCCACGACCATCAAAACGTCGATGTTGGGTTCGAGTTCGCGGATGGACTCGACCGCGGCCTTGACGCCGTGGACCGCCCCCAGCGCCAGGCTGACCCACACCAGCGCGTGCCCGGCGCCGTGGAACCCCGCCGCCCAGCGCCCGAAGGACTCGTCCACCAGCTGCTGCAGCGAGAACCCGACCAAGAGCGCCACCCCGGCGCCCAGCGCGATCGGTAGCTGCCACTCGTCGGAGAAGAGACGGTCGGAAGTCGTGCGGAGCAGACCCGGCATAGTGTGGAGCGTAACCGGATCAATCAATGGTGCTGTGCGTTGCGGTGGGCTCACGCGCCGCGCATCGCCCGGAGATAGACGCACGACCGGGATAGCCGCCGCACCCACCGCGTGTGATGAACGGACGGCCGAGACGGCCGTCCCACCGGCGTCGCTCTACACCTCCACCACAGGCATGTCGGTCTGGCGGAGGTGCTGCGCCGGCGGCTGGTGGGTGTGGGTGATGAAGACGCGCAGGGCGTCGGACGCCTCGGCCATGCGCCGGCGGGTCGCCGCGGCGTCGTAGAGCCGTGCGGGCTTGGGGGTCACGCCCGCGGGCGAGCCGCCCGCACCATCGGCCTTGGCCCGCTCCTGCTCGAGTTCCGCATGCAGGTCCAGCGCGATCTGCCCCTCGGCCCGGGCGCCGGCGACGGGCCGGATCGCCGCTTCGAACGACTGGAGCCGGCCCTCGGCGTTCTCGAACGTGCCGGCCTTCTCCACCCACGTCGCCGCGGGCAGGACCACGTCGGTGAGTTCGACCAGCGGCGAGTCGAGCGTGTCGGCGAGCACGACGAACAGCCCCTCGCGGGCCAGGGCGCCGCGGAGGTCCGGCGTGGACCACGCGCTGGGGTAGTTCCCGGTCAGAATCACAGCCCCGACGCCATGATCTTTGATCGCCGTGACGAAGCCAACCACGTCCAGCGGCGTCGCGCCGATCCCCTCGATCACTCGCCGAACGCCGCGGGCGTTGGGGCACTTCTCGGCGCGCATGATGAAGGGTCGAGGCGGTTGGCCCGGGCTCGGGCTGCGCGGGCTCTGGTGCACCGGTTCGCCGTCGCGAGACGGGGGAAAGGCGCGGTCCTCGCCGACGGTCGGCACGGGGCCGAGGCCCAGGATCGCGTCGGGGTCGAACGCGCGGGCGGTCTCGGCGAGGAGGAACGCCTCCTCGCTGGTGAGCATCGGCGAGAGCAGCACGGCCAGCCGCCGGCCCTCGTCCACGGCCCGGCGCACGCCGCGGACGGCCTCGGCGATCGCCCGAGGCCATTCCGTCTCGACCCGCGCCCCGTGCTGCCGGCGCTTCGGCGTGGCGAGCCGGTCCTCCGAGTGGACGTGTTTCCAGCCGTAGCGCACCTCGTCGGTGATCCACCACAGGTTCACCTCGAGGTTGGTCCGCGGGCGCACGCGGTAGACCCGGCCGTCGGCGTGGTCGATCCAGAGGTTGTCCCCGCTGGACGTGATCCCGTCGACGCTGGGCGAGCTCGTCAGGTCCCACACCCGCTTCTTGAACAGGAAGTCCTTGTCCAGGAGCGCCCCGACCGGGCACAGGTCGATCACGTTCGACGCCAGGGGGTTGTCCAGCGCCTTGCCCGGGAAGAGGTCGATCTGCTCCTTGTTGCCCCGGCCCTGGACGATCAGCTCGTTCGTGCCGGTGACCTCCCGCGTGAAGCGCACGCACCGCGTGCACATGATGCAGCGGTCGGAGTAGAGCAGCACATTTGGCCCGACGTCCTTCTTGGGCTGCTTGACCTTGGTCTCCTCGAAGCGTGACACGCCGCGGCCGTGCTCGTAGGAATAGTCCTGGAGTTTGCACTCGCCGGCCTGGTCGCACACCGGGCAGTCCAGCGGGTGGTTGACCAGGAGGTACTCCATCACGGCCTTCTGGTTGGCGGTGGCGCGGGGCGAGTCGGTGTAGACGTGCTGCCCGTCCTGGGCCTGGATCTGGCACGTCGGGAGGAGCTTCGGGATCGGCTCAAGCGCGTTGTCATTGCGGGGGTTGGGCGCCCAGACCTCCGCCAGGCAGATCCGGCACGACGCCACGATCGAGAGCCCCTCGTGGTAGCAGTAGTGCGGGATGTCGATGCCGTTGGCCGTCGCGACCTGGAGCACGGTCTGGCCCGGCGTGAACTCGCACGCGACGCCGTTGATGGTGATCGTGGGCATGGCGATGAGGATGGTAGCGGGTCGGAGGCCGCCGCCCCGCTCAGCCCGCCCGCGATGGCGTCGCCATCCGGTCCAGGAGCGACCGGAACCGGTCCGTCTCACGAAGCGTGGACAGGTCCCGATCGCTGGCCGTGTGCCGCACGTCGGACCAGCCGGCGGCGACGGCCCGCGCCAGTGCGTCCAGCGCCTCCTCGTCCCGACCGATCAGCGCCAGCCCGCAGGCGAGGTTGTACAGGTTCCCCGCGTCGGGGTCGGCGCCGACGAGCCGTTCCTGGTCGGCCAGCCACCGAGCCCAGACACGCTGGGCGGCGGGCTCGTCCCCGGCCCGGCGGAGCCGCCAGCCCAGCTCGTTGCGGGTGAACCCGCGCGGGCCCTCGCCGTGCTGGTCGATCTCGTCGGCCACCGCCAGCAGCGCCCGATGCTCAAGGTCCGCTTCGCCGGCCAGCCCGGCGGTCTGCGACAGACGCAGCCACTCGCTGCGCAGGTCGTCCCCATCGGGCCGGGCGTCGAGCCCGTCGGCCCGCGAGGCGAGCATCGCCGACGCCGGCTCGTTGAGCCCGAGCTGGATCATCGCTCCCAAGGCGGTGTCGAGCACCGCGTCGGCCGCGTCCGCCGGCCAGCGATCGGCCGCCGCCACCAGGCGCTCGGCCGAGGCCCGGGCCGCGTCGAGATCGCCCACCGCCTGGCCCAGGCACATCACCATCCGGAACACGCCCGCCTGGAGAACGGCGGGCTCGGTGTCGGCCGGCAGGGCCGCGAGCGCCGCCTCGGCGCGCTCCAGCGCCCCGGCGGCGTAACTGATCTTCCCCGACCGCGCCCACGCGAACGCCAGGCTGTTCCAGTGCCAGTGCCGCATGTCCTCGGGCCGGCGCTGCGAGTGCTCGATCAGTAGATCGATCGCCCGCGCCCTCGCCGCCGTCGCGATCGGGTCGGCGAAGTCCGGCGTTCCGCCCCCGGCCCGCACCGCGAGCTGATGGCTCGCCGTGTACCACAGCATCGCCTCGGCGCCGTTCGGCCCGGCCCACTCCTCGCCGAGCCGATCGACGACGCCGTCGATCGCCCGGTCGACGGCGGCCTGCGTCAGCACCGCCGAGAAGGGGCTCGCCCCCGTACCCAGCCTCGACAGCGCCAGCCGCACCACCCGCGTCCAGGAGTCGATCAGGTCCGGCCGTTCCTTCAGCTGCGCCAGGGCGGCGGCGTCGGCGTCGAACACGTCCAGCCGTTTGGGCTCGAGCGTCGACAGGCTCCAGACGGTCGTCCCGCCCCCGGCCAGGGCCGCGATGGTCAGAACCGCTGAAGTCGCTCGACGCATGTCCGCCTCCTGGAGACAGGCCCGGCGCACCCTCGGCCCACCGACGCCCGGATACTCTAGGGCGATGCCCGACCCGTCCACCGGCGCCCCGAAACGCCCCCGCGAGCACGTCTTCCAGCCGCCCCGCGGCACGCGTGATTTCTACCCCGCCGACATGCTCCGCCGACGCTGGATCGAGGAGCAGTGGCGCCGGACCGCGATCCGCCACGGCTTCGAGGAGATCGACGGCCCGCGGTTCGAGCACGCTGACCTCTATACGGTCAAGAGCGGGGAGGGGATCCTCTCGGAGCTCTTCTCCTTCACCCGCACCGGGGGCGAGACGCGGTACGCCCTGCGGCCGGAGTTCACCCCCACACTCGCGAGGATGGTCGCGGCGCGGGCCAAGAGCCTGCCCACGCCCACCAAGTGGTTCAGCGTGGGGCCGTATTTCAGGGCCGAGCGCCCCCAGCGCGGCCGGCTCCGCGAGTTCCTCCAGTGGAACGTGGACATCGTGGGCGACGACTCGCCCGCCTCCGACGCGCAGCTGGTCGCCTGCTGCGTCGCGCTGCTCGACGCCGCGGGATTGACGCCGCGCGACGTCAGAATCAGGCTCAGCGACCGGCGGGCGATCTCGGCGCGGCTGCGCGAGCGAGCCGGCGTGCGCGAAGATCGGATCGACGCGGCTCTGGCGCTGCTCGATCGGCGGGCCAAGGTCAGCGACGATGAGTTTGATCGGGTGTCGCGCGACGCGGGGTTCGACGGCCCCGCGCTGCGGGAGGTGATGGGCTCGCACCATCGGGCGCCCGCCGTCGAGAGCGATCTGCTGGACAGCGCCTTTGTGTCGGCGATCGAGTCATCGGGGCTCTCGGCGTGGTGCGAGGCCGACGCCGGCGTCGTCCGCGGACTGGCGTACTACACGGGCATGGTTTTCGAGGTCCACGAGGCCACCGGCGCCGAGCGCGCTATCGCCGGGGGCGGGCGCTACGACAACCTCGTCGAACTCTTCGGCGGCCCGCCCACCCCCGCGGTGGGCTTCGCCATGGGCGATGTCGTCCTCGACAACGTGTTGCAGGACAAGGGGCTCATGCCGACGGACGCCGCGCTGCGCGATTCGCTCGGACTGCGCCCGGATGTCTTCGTGATCTCCACAAGCGCGGACGAGAGTGAGGCGGCCCTGACCGGCGTGGTCTCGACGCTCCGTCGAGCGAATCTGCACACTCGTCACACATACAAGAGCACGAGAAACCTCGGCAAACTGCTGAAGGAGGCCGCGTCGGTCGGCGCCCGTTTCGCCCTGATCCTCGATTCCGCCGAGGCCGGGACGCTCAAGAACCTGGACACCGGCGAGCAGGAGGAGGGCGTCGCGATCGCGGGCGTCGCCGGCCGGGTCAAGGCGGCGGCGCGGGCGCCAGATCCTTCGTGATGAAGCGCTCGTATTCTCACTCACCCCGGGCCTCCGCGAGGCTCAGGCCCGGCGTCCCGGCGCGACGGGCTGGTTCTCTCCTGTGTGCGCAGCGACCCCGCGGAGGTTGATCGTGCCCGAGCCCACGCCCGCTGACATCTCGATCGACCGCGAGCCCTCCGACGCGATGGAGCACCCCGGCTGCGAGCACTGCCCCGACGTGCGCCGCTTCCTCCAGGGGCCGGGCGGGCGCGGGTCGGAGCTGGCCCGGCTGTGCCGGATCTCGTGGGAGTTCTTCCGCGGGTTCCGCGCGCTGCACTTCGTGGGCCCGTGCGTGACGGTCTTCGGGTCGGCGCGGTTCCGCGAGTCGCATCCGCACTACGCGATGGCCCGCGAGGTCGGCGCCGAGCTCGCCCGCGTCGGGTTCACTGTCATGACCGGGGGCGGCCCCGGCGTGATGGAGGCCGCCAATCGCGGCGCCAAGGAGGCCGGCGGACGCAGCGTCGGCTGCAACATCGTGCTCCCCCACGAGCAGGCGCCCAACCCCTACCTCGACCGGGTCGTCTCCTTCCGCTACTTCTTCGTGCGCAAGGTGATGCTGGTGAAGTACTCGTACGCCTTCGTCGTTCTCCCGGGCGGGTTCGGCACGATGGACGAGATCTTCGAGACCGCCACCCTCATCCAGACGGCGAAGATCGAGAACTTCCCGCTGGTGGTGATGGGCCGCGACTACTGGGCGCCGGTGCTGGACTTCATCCGCGGGCCGATGGTCCGGGCCGGCACGATCAACGCCGAGGACGCCGATCGCTTCTTCGTCACCGATTCGCCCGCCGAGGCCGCCCGCCGCATCCGCGACGAGACGGTCGAGCGGTTCGGGCTGCGCTACGGACCGCGCTACCGGCCCAGGTGGTGGCTCGGCGAGCGCGTGCTCCGTGGGCTGGAGCGCCTCAACCACGAAGCCCGGTCGCGCACCGTGGATTGACGCCGGGCCGGGTTTACTTGATGAACCGCAGCCGGCCGAAGTCGGGCACGGGGATCGGCCCGAGGTTGTGGTGCGGCGACGGGAAGTAGACGAAGAACGCGCGGCCCATGATGAGGTCGCGGTGCACCACACCCACCCGGCTGTCGCCCGTGGTCTCGGCGACCCAGGGGTCGACGCCCGTCCACAGCCGCGAGTCCCGGCTGGAGGGGCTGTTGTCGCCGCACATGAAATACTCGCGATCGTGCAGGGGGAAGGTCGTGTCCGGCGCCGTCCCCCGCGCATAGCCCGGTCCCCTCGGCGCCGGCGCGGTGCGCCAGTGCAGGTCACGGTCCAGCCCCACGCGGTGCAGCGTCACGGGCGACCCGCCCAGCGACCACCGGGCCCGCGGCGGCAGGTACGTCCGCCCGACAGCCAGGGCGCCGCGGGCGCCGCGCAGGTCCGGTCGGGTCGCGTGCGCCAGCCGCTCTTCGGGCGACCAGTCGTACTCCCCGCGCGCCGCGACTCGACCGCCCACGCGCAGGACGAGCGCCTGATCGACGTGGGCGAACTCGACGGGCGTGACCCGCCCCGCGGGAATCGACGCCCGGCCCTCACCCAGGACAGTCCACGTATCCTCGCCTACGGCCCGCATGCGCACCTGGGCCACGCCATCGGCGATAGCGCCCTGGAACTCGTGCCCGCGGGCGGTGATCGTGGCGGCGACCGTCAGGCCCGCCGCGTCGGGCTCGACGCCGGCGCGCAGGCGGAGGTCCGACACCGGGAACGAATCGATCGACATCAGCCGCCGCACCGGCTCGTTGTAGGGCGTTTCGTCGGTGATGGGCCAGCGGGCCGCGTCCCACTCCAGCGCGCCGGGCTCGGCCGAGTCCGCGCGGTACGCGAGCCCCTCGGTGTCCCATCCGGCGCCGGACCACGGCCCGCGCCACGGCGCGCCGGTGATCGCCGAATCGATCGGCGTGTACTCACTCGAGAACACCGGCCACCACACCTCGCCCTGCACGCGCTGCGGCTTGCGGGCGATGCGCCACCGGCGCCGGTCGGGGTCGGCCGCATCCGGCTCGCGCACGAACAGGTCGCCGTCGCACAGCCAGATCTCCTCGCCGGGCAGCCCCAACAGCCGCTTGATGAAGTTCTCCTGCGGCTGCTCCGGGTTCTTGAATACGACGACGTCGAACCGCTTCGGCTCGAACAGCGCGTACAGGTGCTTGAGGACCAGGATCCGATCGCCGGCGCGCAGCGGCACGTCGAACCGGCGCATCTCGTGCCCCGTGACCGGGTCGGTGACGACGATCGGGCTCCCGCTGCGGCGCGAGCCCTGCACCGGGAGGGGGGGCGCGCCGTCGCGCGGGTTGGCCGCCCAGTCGAACCCGCTGACCGGGCTGCGGAACCGCATGTGGGCCCCGTTGAGCGTCGGCGCCATCGACCCGGTCGGGATCACGAACGGCTCGATCACGTAGGACCGCCCGACGAACGCCAGCGCGAACGCGATCACGATGGAGATCAGCGTCTCCTTCAAGGAATCCGGCGTGCGGTCCGGGGAAGCGGCCTGGTCGGGGTCGGTCATCGGTGGGGAGCATACCCGCCGGGGCCGGGCGGGTTGACCGGCCGACCGTCCAGCGCCGCCAGCGCCGCGTCGCGCAGTTCGCGCATCTGCTCGCGGGCCAGGGCCTGCCCCGCCCGGGCGCTCCAGAGCATCGCCGCCGCCACAACGGCGCAGCCCGCGACGCCCCAGAGCATCGTCGGCGCCCGACCGAGCGACCACTGCGCCGCGCCCCACACGCCCGCGAAGAGCGCCGCCGTCGCCAGGGCCAAATAGCCGAGCATGAACCCGGTCCAGACCGCGGGCGCCGGGCCGAACCGGGCTCGCACCGCCGCCGACTCGCCCGCCTCGCCCGCGGGGGCGAGCTCCACGTCGAGCCACGGCGACCAGAACCGTCGCCGATCCCGCCGCAGTGTGATCGTCAGGTGCGTGCCGACCGATCGGCCCTCATAGGGCGAGCCGGCGTCGCGGAACAGACGCTCCAGCCGGGCCGCGGCCTCAATCGGCGGCGCCGGGGTGACCATCTCGAAGGTCGGGCGGAGCGGGTCGGCCATCGCGAGGCTGATCAGTATGTCAGACAACAGACTCGGCCGTCATGCCGCCGGCCGCCGATCCCGCATCAGGGCCGGCTACGCTTGAAGCCCCGTGACACGAGCGGCGCATGCGAAAGGAGACCCGACATGCAGACTTGGATCACCCGATACGGTCGGGGCGCGTGCGCCTTGGCGCTGCTGGCCGTCGCGCTGTCGCCTGGCGCTCAAGCCCGGGCGTCGGACGCCGAGCGCGTCACCGTTGGCCAGTGGCACGAGGTCGAATCCTCGGTCCTGGGCGAGACGCGTCGCGTCCTGATCTCAACGCCGGAGCACGACCTGGGCCCCGGGGTTCGGTTCGCGACGATCTTCCTGCTCGACGGGGAGGTTCACTTCCGGCACACGGCGGGCCTGGTCGATTTCCTGACCGCGCCGGGCGTCGACCTTATGCCTCCAGCGATCGTCGTCGCGATCGCCAACACGGACCGGACGCGCGATCTGACCCCGCGGCCGAGCCACCCGGATCCCATGTTCCCGACGGCGGGTGGCGCCGACAACTTCGTCGCGTTCCTCCGCGACGAACTCATCCCCTTCGTCGACGAGCGCTTCGACACCAGCGGGCATCGCGTGCTCATCGGACACTCGTTCGGCGGGCTCTTCGCGATTCACACACTCGTCCATCATCCCGACGTGTTCGATTCGTACATCGCGATCAGCCCGAGCCTGCAGTGGGACGATCAGGCGCTCGTCGCCGAGGCCGAGCGTGTCTTCTCTCGGACGCCCGAGCGCCACGGGTCTTTGTATATGACGGTCGGCAACGAAGGCGGGGCGCTCCTCGGGGGCGTGCTCAAGCTCGCGGGGGTCCTCGAAGAGCACACGCCGATCGGCTTCGAGTGGGCGCACCGCGTCATGGCCGACGAGACGCACACCACCGTGCCGCACCGCTCGACGCGTCAGGGTCTGGAGTTCGTCTTCAGGCGCTGGGGGCTCAAAGACCCCATGAGCCTGTACGACGCCGGCGGGATCGGAGCGGTCTTGCGTCACTTCGAACTCGTGGGCGACCGATATGGCGCGCCCCGGGCGGTCCCGACCGTGACATTCGTGCAGATCGCGGGCGGGCTCGGGTTCTCGCGCGGCCGGCTCGACGAGGCCGCCGACGCGCTGTCGCACCCCGCCGCCGCCGCCAGCCCCGGCGGCGCGCCCCTGGTCGCGTCCGCGTTTGAGTGGCTCGCCGGCGCCTACACCGAGCGCGGTCGGCGGGACCGGGCCATCGAGTGCTACCGCAGCGCCCTGTCGCTCAACCCGGCGAGCCAGACGGCCCGTGCGGCGCTCGAGGCCCTCGGCGTCGACGCGGACACCGTCCTCCCGGATCCCCCACCGCCCGACCGGCTTCGCGCCCTGGCTGGCGTGTACACCGACGACGGGGGTGAAATGATCGAGGTCAGATTCGATGCTGGCGCCCTGACCATCCGTCGCAGCGGCGCGCCCGCGGCGCCGCTGATCCCCAACGCGCTGGGCAGATTTGTCACGGCGGATTCGTCCGCCGAGCACGTCTTTGGCGTCGACGCCGCGGGCGTGCGGACGCTCGCCATACATCAGATCGGCACTGCTCAGCGTGTGTACGCACGCCGCCCTTGACGACCCGACGGCGGCGCGGGCGCGGCTTCGCGAGCCGACCGCGAGTCAGCCGGCGTCGGCGCAACTCACGTTCCGATGTTCTTCAGAACCTCTCGCCAGCGCTTGGTCGCCGGGCGGCTGGGCATCCCCTTGGCGAAGCAGCCGAGCGCGGCGAGCCGGCGGTTCGGGTTCTCGATGACGACCTGGCCATCGACGAGTTTGGACTCCATAAGCCTCATGGCCCCGCGGAACGCGGAGGACCCCTTCGCGGCGTCGTAGAACGAGAGCACGTACACGTAGTAGAAGAGGTTGTAGCGCAGGAACGGGAACTCGACCTGGTTGAACAGCGTGCCGATGCCGAAGGAGCAGGGCCCGAGCGGGGCCCGGCTCTTCCAGTGGCTCAGGAGTGATTTGACGGCCCTGCGCAGCCGGGGCTCGTCATCGCGGCTCGGCGTGAACCGGAAGGCATCGAGGACGGCGAGCGTGACGCCCGGGTTGGAGGCGTCGGTCTTGGCGCTCTTGCCGAGCGGCGCGCGGTTGCAGCGCCACCCGCCGTCTGTGTGCTGGGCGTCCAGCAGGTGTTCGAAGGTCTTCTTCAGGCGCGCGTCGCGGGCGTAGCCGAGCCGGCACAGGGCGCGGGCCGCGTTGGCCGTGTGGCAGGGGTAGATGGCGCCCTTGGGGGCGGGGCGGAACCGTCCGTCGTCGCGCCACGAGCCGAGGATCGTCTCGGCGGCGCCCTTGAGCACGGGGTCGGTGCGAGGCACGCCCAACTCGTGCAGGATCAGGACGCAATCGAAGGTGGAAAACGGGCTGCCCGTGCCCCACCGGCCGTCGGGCGTGGACCAATAATCGGCGCCCTGGTCCCGACGCTTGGCGAGTATGAGTTTCAGGTCGGCCTGGTGTTCCCTGGCGACGGGCATCAACGGGCCTCGGCGAGAAAGGGTCGGGCCGCCATCCTACCGGCGGACACTGGGCGCCGGGATGGCCCGACAGGCGCTGACACCGGGCGCCCGCGAGCCCTCGGAATCCTCTGGAAACCGGCCGAACGGCGTGTATCTTTGAATGTGGCGCCCGGGCGAGTGATCGGCGGGGTGGGGGCTGGATCACAGAGGAGAGTCTCGATGCGTGCGTGGCTCGGGGTCGGTTCGGCGCTTCTGATCACCAGTGGCGCGGCGGGGCAGCAGTTCTTCCGCATCTCGGACGGGGCGGTGAGTTTCACGAAGCCGGCGTTCGCGGACGCGAC
>RFGI01000016.1 GCA_003696725.1 Planctomycetota bacterium
ACCGACCGCGGGCCGAGCTGTTCGAGGATGAAGACCCGGCAGTAGCGCTTCAGCGCGCGGCGCGCCGGGGCGCCGGGCTCGGTGTGCCGGCAGGTGATGTAGGCGAGGTTCAGCATGAAGTTCAGGCCCGTGGTCACACTATCGGCTCGCGGGCCGGGCGTGCGGTGATGATGGCAGCGGGCCCGGCCGGCCTCGGCGAGCAGGTGGGCGCGGGCCACGGTCAGCGAGAGGTCGAAGTCCTCCAGCGCGGTCCGTGGCGGGCGGAGTATCTCGTTGAAGGGCGGGTCGGGCAGGGCCGACCGGCGGAAGGTCATCCGGAACCCCGGCAGGTGCGGGATCAGCCGGGCGCCGGCGTTCTCGAGCCAGCCGGGCGCTGACCGCCCCGCCAGGATCGAGTCGGACGCGATCGAGAGCGGGTGGCGGATGGTGGCGTTGAGCGCCCGGTGCCGGAGGCTCGCCAGTCGGTACTTGACCCGCTCGGAGAGGGGTCGGGCGGCGACGCCGGTCCGCGGCAGGTCGATCGGCGCCTCGGGCCAATCGGCCTGGGCCACGCCCCCGATGGCGCCGGCCTCGTCGCGCTCGTACACCCGCATGGTTTCTTCCGCGGTGTCGGGGTACCACAGCGAGTCATCGTCGGGGTAGAAGACGATCGGCGCCCCGGCGAGCCGGGTCCCGGCGTTGCGCTGGTGGGCGGCGCCGCGCGGCCCGCGCTCCAGGATCACCGGGAACTCGGCGCCCGCGGTCGCGTCGGCGACGGCGCGCTCGACGGGCGCGGGGTCGTCGCTGGCGTCGATGACGATGAGCCGCGCCGGCGGGCGAGTCTGCCGGAGCATCAAGGGCAGCGACAGCGCGAGCATCGCGGGGCGGTTGGCCGTCGCGATGACGATGTCGTAGTCCATGCTCGGGCGAAGCGCGAAGAGCGGGCGCGTCCGGGGGGGCCGGCGTCAACGTGTGCGGCGCGATCCGAGGGCGTCACGCGCGGGCGGATTCACGCTCCCGGACGTGGGCGCCCTTGGGCGCCACGGCGCGGGGGCCGACCTTGCCGCCGTACTTCTTGATGTATTCGTCGTAGATCCACTTGTAGGTGCGCTCCATGCCGTCGCGGAGGGAGATCGACGGCGCCCACCCGAGCCGCTCCTTGATGAGGGTGTTGTCGGAGTTGCGGCCGTTGACGCCCTTGGGCGCGTCGAGGTTGTAGTTGCGGTTGAGCTTGATCCCGGCGATCTCCTCCACGATGTCCACCAGCCCGTTGATCGTGGTCAGCTCGTCCGAGCCGAGGTTCAGCGGCTCGGTCACGTCCGAGTCCGTGATCATCTGCGTGCCCTTGAGGCAGTCATCGATGTACATGAAGGAGCGTGTCTGCTTGCCGTCGCCCCAGATCTCGATGTCGTGGTCGCCGGAGAGCTTGCACTCGATGACCTTGCGGCAGATGGCCGCCGGCGCCTTTTCCCGACCGCCCTCCCAGGTTCCCTCGGGGCCGTAGACGTTGTGGTAGCGGACCAGGCGGGTCTGCAGGCCGAAGTCCTCGCGGAAGTGCCGGCACATGCGCTCGGAGAAGAGTTTCTCCCAGCCGTAGCCGTCCTCGGGCATGGCCGGGTAGGCGTCCTCCTCCTTGAGGGGGACGACGTCCTCGGACTTCTGCTTGTCGGCGTTGTAGACGCACGCCGACGAGGAATAGAAGAACCGCTCGACGCCGGCGTCCCGCGCCGCCATCAGCATGTGGGTGTTGATGAGGACCGAGAGCATGCACTCGGCCTTGTGCGTCTCGATGAACCCCATCCCGCCCATGTCCGCGGCGAGCTGGAAGACCTTCCACGCCCCGTCACAGGCCCGGCGGCAGTTGGCGAGGTCCTTCAGGTCCGCCTGGACGTTGTCCACGTCGTCGAAGACCTGGTGCCACTCGTCGTAGGGCTTGATGTCCACCGAGCGGATCCGGGTGAACCCCTGCCGGCGGAGGTCCGCCACGAGGTTCCCGCCGATGAACCCGCCGCCCCCGGCGACCACGATCAGATCATCCTTGGCCATGATGCTCTCGCTTCTCTTCGTTGATTCGTCTGAGATCGAACCGCCGGCCCCGTTCTCGGACCCCGGCCGACGCGGGGCCACGCCGTGCATCGGCACGACGAACCCGCGGATCGAGGCCCACCCATCCACGACGATCGGCGGCCCGTCCGCCGACCCCGCGTTGTCTGCTACGAGCGGCGCGCGGGCGGGTTCGAGAGGCGCCGGCGCCCGGCCGCGGAGCCGCTAGGCTTGCCGGCCCGAGCGGGCTTGGTCCGCGCGGCGCATCACCCCACGAGGAGAGAGGATCCACAATGCCCACGGCGAGCGGCCTGATCAACCCACACGGCGGCGCCCTGGTCGACCGGCTCGCGCCCGGTGATGAGGCCCGGGCGATCCGCGACCGGGCCGGCTCGCTCGCCGCGATCGACCTTTCCGCGAAACAGTCCTGCGACTTGGAGATGATCGGCGTGGGCGCCTTCAGCCCGCTGACCGGGTTCATGGGCCAGGCCGACTGCCGCTCGGTCTGCGACTCGATGACCCTGGCTTCCGGCGAGGTCTGGCCGATCCCGATCCTGCTGGCGGTGGACTCGGCCCGGGCGCCGGCCGTCGGGGAGGAGGTCGCCCTGTACGCCACCGCCCCCTCGACGGGCCAGCGCGTGCTCCAGGGGATCATGCGGGTCCAGGAGGTCTTCCCGCACGACAAGGCGCGGGAGATCCCGGCCGTCTTCCGCACCGAAGACCCGGCCCACCCAGGCGTCAAGCAGGTCCTCGACGAGGGCGACACCTGCCTGGCCGGTCCCGTCACCGTCGTCCAGCCCTGCGTCGACCCCGACGGGCCCGAGGCGTTCCTTGACCACCGCATGGCCCCGGCCCAGACGCGGGCGCTCTTCGCCGAGCGCGGTTGGCGGACCGTCGCCGCTTTTCAGACCCGCAACCCTATCCACCGGGCGCACGAGTACCTGTGCAAGTGCGCCCAGGAGATCTGCGACGGGCTCCTGATCCATCCGCTGGTCGGGGAAACCAAGCCCGGCGACATCCCCGCCGCGACCCGCATGGCGTGCTACCGCGTGTTGATCGACAAGTACTTCGTGCCCGAGCGCACGGCCCTGACGGTGATGCCCGCGGCCATGCGCTACGCCGGCCCGCGCGAGGCCGTCCTGCATGCCCTGGTCCGCAAGAACTACGGGTGCACGCACTTCATCGTCGGGCGCGACCACGCCGGGGTGGGAGACTACTACGGCACCTACGACGCCCAGAACATCTTCGACGAGCTGGACCCGGCGTCGGTGGGCATCACCCCGCTGAAGTTCGAGCACGCCGCGTGGTGCCAGACCTGCGAGGGGATGACCAGCGCCAAGACCTGCCCGCACCCGGGGGATCAGAAGATCTTTCTGTCGGGCACGAAGGTGCGCGAGATGCTCGCCGCCGGGCGGAAGCCGCCGATGGAGTTCAGCCGCCCCGAGGTCGCCGAGGAGCTCATCGGCTGGGCCGCCGGTGGCTAAGGCGTCGCGAGCGCCGGGGCAGGCTCGGCAGAGCCGGCGCGCGGGTAGTGCGCATCGAGGACGGCGCGCCAGTCCTCGATCGTCCGCACCGCGATGAACCGCTGGCGCACGGCGTCGGCGTCCGGGTGGCGGGCCGCGAAACGGATCCCGAACTTGCGCATCATCAGCCCGGCGCGGCGCTCGCCGTTGACGGCCACGGCCAGGCGGAAGTGCTCCTCCAGGACGCGGCGCTGCTCGGCTAGGGTGGGCGCGGCCGGTGCGCGGCCGGCCATCAGATCCCGCGCCTGCCGGAAGACCCACGGATCGCCGATGCACCCGCGCGCCACCGACACCGCCGCCACGCCCGTGTAGCCGATCATGCGGAAGATGTCCGCGGCGGACCAGACGTCGCCCGAGCCGAAAATCAGCCGATCGGGCCGGCGCCGGACCAGGTCGCGCAGGAACGACCACCGGCTCGGCCCGACGTACTTCTGCTCGACGGTCCGCCCGTGGACGGTGACCCACGCGCAGCCGATCTCGTAGGCGGCGTCGAAGATGGTCATGAAGTCGCGCTCGGCCCGGGCCGAGTCGTCGCTGCCGCGGCGCATCTTCACCGTGACGGGGACCGCCGGGGGCACAGCGTCTCGCACGGCGCGGAGGATGGCGACGGCGCCGGCGGGCTCGCGCAGCCAGTGCCCGCCGCGGGCCTTGGCCTTGATCTTCTTGACCGGGCAGGCGAGGTTCACGTCGATCGCGGCGAACCCGCGATCGGCGGGGGGGTTGCGCTCGATCATCCGGGCCGCCGCCGAGGCCATCTCGTCCGGGTCGGAGCCCATGATCTGCCCGGCGAGGGGGTGGTCCTCGACGCCCCCGGGGACGTTCTCGTGCAGCTCGCCAAGGTCGGCTTTGGCAAACCCGCGGCCGCCGGCCAGGAGCGTGCGGTCCAGGAGCGCCTCAGTGACGCAGTACGGGCAGCCCAAACGGCGCGCGATGATCCGCATAGCTGCGTCTGAATACCCGGCCAGGCCCGCCTGGAAGAACGGGGCGTCGAAGCCGGGCGCCAGCGACTCGATGCGTGGGTCGATCCGCGTCCGCCGGGCGATCTCGGCGGGGTCCAGCCGCTGGGCGCCGGGGGCGATCGCGGGCGCCGGCGCCGTGGCGTTGTTGCTCGAACAGCCCATCGGCGGGACTATACGAACATGACCGGTCCGATCAGGTTCGTGCTCGCGATGGCGGTGTGCTCAGGGCTCGGGGCGTGCCGGGGCGGGGGGCTCCACCCTGGGCCCGCGTACCCCGAGAACGCCCCCAGGCTCGATCCCCTGGACATCCAACTCAGGGTCGGATCCCTCGCGATCACGTTCACCAACACAACGGCGCGCGTGCTGCCTGAGGGGCGGGTGTGGCTCAACGCGTGGTACAGCGCCCCGGCCGGGCCCGTGGGTGTGGGCGAGACCGTCTCGATCCCGGTGTCGGCGTTCCGGGACGAGCACGGGGAGGCCATCCGTGGCGGCGGGTTCTTCGCCGCTGAGGCGCCCGAGCCGATCGTGCTGGCGCAGTACGCCACGGCCGACGGGCTGCACGGGGTCGTTGTGGTGGTGTCGGATGATGGGCCCTGAACGGACCGATCATCCGCGCATCGCGATAAGGCGCCAATAAAAAGACCCACCATACCGGGGGAAGTATGGTGGGCAGGAGGGAAGAAACACGTCACACATAGCGTAGCAACCGCCCGCCGATGGGGCAAGAGGATTTTTGCCCGCTCGCGGAGAGGGGTGGCGATCACGCGGGCCAGACTCGGCCGGCTCGGCGGATCGGCCCGCGGGGGGCGGCGCGGGCCCTGCGGGCGCCTGTTTTTGGGGCTGGATCGGCCCCGGGCCGGTTCGCGACCCATCAACCCGGCGGCTGAAGCGTCCGATGATGCGTGACGATCACTCTCCGCAAGAGCACGGAGGGGGTATTCGCTCCAGATCGGAGGCGGCCGTCGTGAAGATCCTCGTCGTCGATGATTCCGCGTTCATGCGGCGGTCCTTGACGAAGCTCATCGAGAGCGACCCCGATCTGCGCGTGGTGGACACGGCCCGCGACGGCGAGGACGCCGTCGAGAAGGCCAAGCGGTTGCGGCCGGACCTCATCACGCTCGACGTCGAGATGCCCAAGATGAACGGGCTCGACGCCCTGCGGAAGATCATGGTCGACTGCCCGACGACCGTGCTGATGGTCTCGAGCCTGACGACCAAGGGCAGCCGCGAGGCGCTCAAGGCGCTGCGGTTGGGCGCGGCGGACTTCATCGCCAAGGACGCCAGCTTCGTCAGCCTGAACCTCGATTCGATCCGCGACGAGCTGATCGCGAAGATCAAGGCGCTCGGCCCCTTGGGCCCCGGCGTGAAGAAGCACGAGGCCGCGGCGCCTCGCCCGGCGGCCTCGGGCTCGCCCCCGGAGTTCGAGCCCGACCGGTTCGATCTGCTCGTCATCGGATCCTCGACAGGGGGGCCCCCGGTGGTGGAGACGATCGCCGGGTCGCTGGCGCCGGACCTCGCATGTCCGGTGGTGCTGGCGCAGCACATGCCGGCGGTCTTCACCAAGAGCCTCGCGGAGCGCCTCAACGCCAAGTGCGCCGTGAGCGTGTACGAGGCTGAGGACGGCATGCCGCTCTACCCGGGGACGATGTACATCGCGCCCGGCGGCCAGCAGACTCGGGTGCGGGCGTCGATCGCGGGGGGGATGTCGCTGCGCGTCAACGACACACCGGCCGACGCCCTGTACAAGCCGAGCGTGAACGTGCTCTTCGAGTCCGCCGCCGCCACGACTGGGGGTAAGACGCTGGGCGTGGTGCTCACCGGGATGGGCGATGACGGTGCGGCGGGCTCGGCGCAGATCGTGGAGAAGGGCGGCGTGGTGCTCACGCAATCGGCGGACACCTGCGTCGTCTATGGGATGCCCAAGGCCGTCGACGACGCGGGGTGTTCGCAGGCCCGGCTCTCGCCGCAGCAGTTGTGCCGGGCGATCGGCGCGCTCCGCGCCACCGACTCGGGGACGCCAGCGGCGAACCGTAAAGCCGGCTAACGCGGCCTGGTCACTGAACCCGAGCGCCGATCGGCCCGATGGATCGATGCCCGCCCGAGCCGATCGGCCCCGGCGGCCGCGCCGCGACGCGCCCCAGTCCAGGAGACACGACATGACCGCACAGGCCGCCCCCGACACGCCAGACCTGCACGCCGGTGACAATGAGATGCTCCAGTTGGTGACCTTCGCGGTCGGCGGGGAGGAGTACGCGGTGGAGATCCTGTCCGTGCAGGAGATCAACCGCATGATGGAGCTGACGCGCATCCCGCAGAGCCCCCCGGAGGTCGAGGGCGTCATCAATCTCCGGGGCCGGATCATCCCCGTGATCGACCTGCGCAAGCGTTTCGGGATGGACCCCAGCGAGCGCGACGACGCCAGCCGGATCATCGTGGTCGAGGTCGCCGACCGCACGCTGGGCTTCATCGTCGACCGCGTGCACGAGGTGCTGCGGATCGCCCGCTCGATCGTCGAGCCGGCGCCGAGCATGGTCGGGTCCGTGGACTCCGACTACATCGCCGGGGTGGGCAAGCTCGAGGACCGGCTGCTCATCCTCCTGGACCTTGCGACGCTCTTCAGCGCCGAGCAGCTCGACTCGATCCACTCCGCGGCGTCGGCCACGGCGGCCTGAGCCTCTCTTCTCTCTCCCGCACCGCCGGACCCCGGCCGGAAGACCGACCGATGAGCACCGCCACCATCTCGATGACGGACGGCCAGTTCACCCGCCTGCGCGACATCATCTACGAGCGCAGCGGGATCGACTTCCAGCCCGCCAAGAAGTACCTCCTCGAGTCCCGCCTGGGCCGGCGGCTCCAGGAGCTCGAGATGGAGGACTACGACCAGTACATCATGTTCATCACCATCGGCCCCTACCGGGACGACGAGTTCCAGGAGATGTTCAACCGCATCACCATCAACGAGACGTCCTTCTTCCGCAACGAGCCGCAGCTGAGCGTCTTCGAGAACCACGCCCTGCCCGCGGTCCTCGACGCCCGCGCCGACGCCAAGCGGATCAGGATCTGGTCGGCGGCGTGCAGCTCCGGCGAGGAGCCCTTCACCCTCGCCATGATCCTGCACCGCACGCTGGGCGTGCGCCTCATGGACTGGCGGATCGAGATCCTCGGGACGGACATCTCCGGGAAAGCCCTCGAGATCGCCAACAGCGGGGTCTACTCCTCGTACGCCGTCCGTTCGACGCCCAAGCTGATGCTCGACCGGTATTTCACGGAGAAGAACGGGCACTACGAGCTCGACCCCGAGATCCGATCGATGGTCTCGTTCGAGACCATGAACCTCAAGGACCGCATGGCCGCCCGCCGCCACGGGCAGTGGGACGTGATCTTCTGCCGGAACGTGCTGATCTACTTTGACGAGAAGATGAAGAAGCAGGTCGTGCAGACGTTCCACGACCAGCTCGCCGACGACGGCTGGCTCTTCATCGGGCACTCCGAATCCATCCGCGACCTGGACGTCGCCTTTGAGCCCGTGGACATCCCCGAGGGGTTCTGCCACCGCAAGGTCGGGTGCAACCCGGCCGGCGCGGGTCTCAAACTCAGCGCCTGACACCGGAGCGACGTGAAGATGCAGGGATTCGACCCTGAAATCTTGAACGACTTCCTCACCGAGTCCGGCGAGCTCCTCGAAGAGCTCGACGCCGACCTCGTGGAGCTGGAGTCGGCGTCGGACGACCCGGACCTGCTCAACAAGGTCTTCCGGGCGCTGCACACCATCAAGGGCAGCGCCTCGTTCCTGGCCCTGGCGCCGATCGTCTCGATCGCCCACGCCGCCGAAGACGCCCTCAACGCCGCACGACGGGGCGAGCTGGCCATCGACCGCGAGGTGATGGATCGTCTGCTGGAAGCCATCGACCTCCTGCGCACGCAGTTCGACGAGCTGCGCGACGGCTCGTCCCTGACCGAGCCCGACGCCACGCTCGTCGAGACGCTCCGCGCCATGGGCGAGGGCGGGGCGCCCTCAGCGTCGGCGCCGCCGACACCCTCGGCGCCCGTCGCCGACGCGCCCAAGGCCGAGCCGATCGCCGACACCGGGGACTCGAGTCAGGCCGAGGCCAGCGGCGCCGGCGTCCGATCGCTCGTGCTCAACGAGAGCAAGTCCGGGCTCCTGGAGTTCATGATCGCGGACCTCGACGAGTCGCTCGACGACATCGAGATCCGGCTGGCCAGGCTGCTCAACGGCGCCGAATCCGCGAGCGAGGACGCCGCCCACATCGGCGAGGTCTGCGAGGCGCTGACGCGCACCGCGGAGTTCTTCGAGCATGAGCCCATGCGCTCGCTCGTCGCGGTCTTGGGGACGGCGGCCGAGCGCGTGACGGACCTCGCCGACACCGGCCGGGTCCAGCTCCTGCCGCGCATGGCCGGCATCCTGCTCCTGCTGCGCAAGCAGGCCAAAGCGCTCGACGAGGGCGAGGTCGTCTGGTGGGGCGTGGACACGCTCGCCGGGCGGATCGCGGACCTGATCCTCGGTCACGAGATCGACGCCGACGCCCGCCTGCCGGAGGCCGCCGACGGGCTGGCGGCCCTGGCGACCGACGGTGTCCGGCTCGACGGCGCCGACGAACCCGCTCCAGCCGACACCCCGGACAATCCGCCCGTGGCGGGCGCGCCCGCGCCGCCGGCGTCGACGCCAGATCAAGCCCGGCCGACCGAACCGCCCGTCGCCGACGCCGGCCCGGCCAAAGCCGCCCGCGTCGAGCAGACGATCCGCGTGGAGGTCGGCCGGCTCGAGGAACTGCTGAACCTCGTCGGGGAGCTCGTCCTCCAGAAGAACCGCGTCGGCGCCCTGGCCCGGCAGAGCCAGGACCACGACGTGCTGACCCAGGAGGCCCGCGAGGCGCTGGCCCAGTCCAGCAGCGATCTGGACCGCGTCACCGGCGACATCCAGCTGGCCGTCATGCGCACCCGCATGCAGCCCCTGGACAAGCTCTTCGGCAAGTACCCCCGGCTGATCCGCGACCTCGCCAAGAAGACCGGCAAGAAGATCCGCCTGGTCGTCGAGGGGGGCGACACCGAGGTCGACAAGTCCGTCATCGAGGAGCTGGGCGACCCGCTCGTGCACCTGATGCGCAACAGCGCCGACCACGGGCTGGAGACGCCCGAGGAGCGCCTCGCCGCCGGCAAGGACGAGACCGGGACGATCCGCCTGGTCGCGTCGCAGGCCGGGGACCACGTGCTGGTGCAGATCATTGACGACGGGCGGGGCCTGAGCCGGGAGAAACTGCTCGCCAAGGCCATCGAGAAGGGCCTGACCACCGAGGCCGAGGCCGAGGCCCTCTCGGACAGGGACGTGTACCGGTTCATCATGGGCGCCGGGTTCTCGACCGCGGCCCAGGTGTCGGACCTCTCGGGCCGAGGCGTGGGGATGGACGTTGTCCGGACGAACATCGAGAAGCTCAAGGGGTCGGTCGACGTTGATTCATCGCCCGGCGCCGGGACCACGATCCTGATCCGGATCCCGCTGACCGTGGCGATCATGCCGGCGATGATGGTCGGCGTGGGGCGCGAGCTCTACGCGGTGCCGCTGTCGAACATCGTGGAGATCGTGCGCCCCGACGAGGGCGACGTCTCGAGCGTCAACGGCCGGCGGGTGATGCGCCTGCGGGACGTGGTGCTGCCGCTGGTGTCGATGGAGGACCTGTTCGACACGCCCGAGGCGCAGCGTGAGCCGGCGCGGTTCGCGGTGGTGGTGGAGCTCAACGAGCAGCGTGTGGGGCTGTTGGTCTCACGGCTGATCGGTCAGCACGAAGTGGTGATCAAGCCGCTCGACGGCGGGTACGCGGGGTCGGCGCCGGTCAGCGGCGCGACGGTCCGTGACGACGGCGGGGTGAGCCTGATCGTGGACGTAGCCAAAGTGATCGCGGCGGCGCAGGAGTCCGCCGAGGCGCTGGCCGCCTGACGGGCGCCGGCGCGACCAGGGAAGGACGACACCGATGGACCCGAACCTCATCACCCCGTTCATGCAGAGCGTGCAGAACGTCTTCTCGACGATGCTCCAGCTGCCGGTGGAGATCGGCGAGCCCGCCGTCAAGGCCGACGCCGCCACCACCTACGACGTCTCGGGGATCATCGGGATGAGCGGGGACGTGGTCGGCGCGGTGGTCCTGAGCTTCCCGAAAGAGACGGCCGAGCGCATCGTCGCCCTCTTTACGGGCCAGGACACGAGCCCCGAGGACGAGGACTTCGCCGACGCCATCGGCGAGCTCGTGAACATGGTCGCGGGGGGCGCCAAGGGCATGTTCCAGAAGCGGCAGGCGTCGATCTCCTGCCCCAGCGTGGTCATCGGCAAGAGCCACATCGTCTCGCGCCCCAAGGGCGTCCCGTGCATCAGCATCCCGTGCGAGACGGACTGCGGCTCTTTGTGCATCGAGGTCGGGATCCGCGACGCGGCCGCGGATGAAGAGGTCCAGAGCCAGGCCGCCTGAGCCGGCGTTCCCCGTGACGCGACGCGAAGAAGGAAAGGTGCGAGATGAAGATCCTCCTCGTCGAAGACTCCAAGACGATGCGTAACATCGAGAAGTCGGTCCTGGCCCAGCTGGGCTACACCGAGGTCGAAGAAGCCGTCGACGGGCAGGACGCCCTGAAGAAGCTCTCTGACTTCCAGCCGGAACTGCTCTTGGTGGATTGGAACATGCCCAACATGGACGGGCTGTCGTTCGTCAAAGCGTACCGGCAGATGAACAAGGCCACGCCCGTCATCATGGTCACCACCGAGAGCGAGAAGGCCCGCGTCGTCGAGGCCATCAAGGCGGGCGTGAACAACTACGTCGTCAAGCCCTTCACGCCCGACCTGCTCTCCCAGCGGATCAACGAGACCCTGGAGAAGTGCAAGGCGGCCTGACCGGAGCGAAAGCCGCCGGTCACACCCTGGGCCGATCAGCCATGTCCGACGCGCCGGAGCCATATCCCAAGCCGACGCTCGCCGTGGCCCCCGACTCGATGAGCGCCACGCTCACGCTTCACCCCGGCGGGCCGCCCGAGGAGCCGACCGCCGAACTGTGTTTGGGCGTGCTCCGCTCTGAGAACATCGAGGCCGGGCCCGAGGTCGTCGCCGCGATCGAGGGGCTCCTGCGCCAGCGCCGCGTCGACCCCACAAAGGCCCATTCGGCCGTCGTGGCGAGCGGCGTGGCGCCGATCCCCGGCGTCGACGGCCGGCTGGAGTTCAACCCCGGCTTCGACCCCGACGACTGCTGTTCAGACGCCCCGGCGGCCCCGCCGCCCGACGCCGGCGAGGACGCGGCGGTCGACCACTACAACCGGCGCGCGTTCTGCTTCATCATCGCGGGAGACGAGATCGGTCGCGTCTACGAGCCCACCGAGGGCAGCCCCGGCCGGGACGTCCGCGGGCGCACCCTCAACACCAAGCCGGGCAAGCCCTGCCAATTCAAAACCGACGAGACGATCGTGCTCAAGGACGACGGCCGGCTCGTCGCGCTCACCGGCGGCGTGCTGGTGCGCAACGGCGCCATGCTCAGAGTCGACCGGGCCCTGGACGTGCCCGGCAATGTTGACTTCAACACCGGGAACATCCGGTTCAGCGGCGACGTCGTGATCGAGAAGGGCGTGCGCGACTGCTTCATCGTCGAGGCGACCGGGAGCGTGACGGTGCGCGGACTGGTCGAGGCCGCCACCGTCATCGCCGGCGCCGACGCCGAGCTCCAGAGCGGGATGGCCGCTCGTGAAAAAGGCGTCGTCCGCGTCAGCGGCGATCTGCGCGCCAAGTACCTCGACAATGTCGACGGGACCGTCGGCGGTGCGCTCGTGGTCGAGAAAGAGATCATCAACTGCCGGCTGGAGGTCGCCGGCGCGATCGAATCGCCCTCGGCGGCGCTGATCGGCGGGCGGCTCGTCGTGGCCGGCTCGGTCGGGCTGCGCGAGATCGGCGCCGAGTCCGGCACGCCGACGGAGCTCGTCCTCGGTCTGAGCGAGATCGTCGAAACCAGCGAGGCCAGGGCCGCCGCGTTCGCCGAGAAGATCGACGAGACCCGCGCGCCGATCGAGAAGGAGTTCGAGGGCCTGGTCCGCAACCTCGCCAAACTCAACAAGGATCAGCAGCGCCGCCACCGCACGCTCAACAAGGCCATCCGCGAGATCGAGGAGATCGAGCAGAAGATCGACGCCGGCGTCAGCGCCCTGCGGACCGCGGCGGGGCGGACCGCGCACGTCGACATCCGCGTCGACGGGATGATCTACGCGGGCGTCCGGCTGATCATCGGGAACGAGGTCGTCCGCTTCACGGACGACGCCCCGGGGCCGGTGCACGTCCGGCGGGGGCAAGGCGGCGCGATCGAGATCGGCCCGCCCGGCGGGCAGGGCCGACCGATCGAGCAGGCCGCCGAGGTCTCGACGCTCTCGGACGCTCCTGCTCAGCCCGCCGAGGCGGCGTAGCGCCGCGCACGGGTGAACCGTGCTCCCCGCGGGCTCGAACAACGCCCCGTCGGTCGGCCGCTGGACAAACGCCCCCGACACCGGAGAATCCCCGCTGTGCACGGGCTGCGCTGTTCATCCGTATTGGTCGGAGACAAGCCGCGGGCGATCCTCGGGGCGGTCCTGGCGCTCGCGGCGCTCGTGGCGGCGCCCCCCGGGCTCGAAGCGCAGCCCGACGCCGAGCCATCGACACAGCCGACCGCGGACGCCCACGCGGGCGCTGACCCCGCACCCGGCGACGAGGTCCTCCTGATCTGGCGCAACGGCCAACGCATGCGGGCCACATGGGCCGGGCGAACCGGCGCCGACATCGAGGTCGTGATCGGCGGCCTGCGCACCCGCATCCCGGCCCGCGAGATCGATCGCGTCGTCCCCCAGCGGCCGGCGATCGAACGCTACCACGACATGCGCACCGTGATCGACGACGCGGACGTGGATCGGCTCCTGGCCCTCGCCGAGTGGTGCCGGGCGAACCGCCTGTACGACCAGGCTCTGGCGGACCTGGGCCACGTCCTGACGCTCGAGCCGGCCAACCCCGAGGCGTTGCGGCTGGCGCGGATCGTCGAGCAGGAGCGGGCCCTGCGCAGGGCCGAAGCCGCCACACGCGAGGATGGCGAACGTCGCGAGCGTTCCCGCCCCGCCCCGCCCCGCGGCATCCGGCCGGACCTCTTCCCGCTGCTGACCGAGGAGCAGGTGAACCTGCTGAAGGTCTGGGAGCTGGATCTGGAGAACCCGCCCAGGATCCAGATCGATCGGGCCACGGTCGACGAGTTCCTGTCCCGGTACGCCGACGACCCGGCAATCCCCGCCACCGCGGACGGGCGCGAGGCCTTCCACCGCAAGCCGCCCGTCGAGATCCTGGCCGAGATGTTCCGCCTGCGCGCCCGGGAGTTGTACGGCCGGGTGCGCGTCCTGGACATGCCCGAGTCGCTGGACCGGTTCCGGCGGGACGTCAACGCCACGTGGCTGGTCAACTTCTGCGCTTCGACCCGGTGCCACGGCGGGGAGAACGCCGGGCCGCTGCTGCTCTACAACCGCGACCCGCGCGCCGAGCGAGCCGCGCTGACCAACTTCATCATCCTGGACCGGGCGCGCCTCGCCGACGGCCGGCCGCTGATCGACTACGAGGACCCGGAGCGCTCGCCGCTGGTGCAGATGCTCCTGCCTCCTCAGCGGTCGTCGGCGCCGCACCCGCAAGTCAAGGGGTGGCGGCCGCTGTTCCGCACGCCCGACGCCCGCCGCTACGCCGACGCGGTGGAGTGGATCCGCTCGATGCGCACCCCGAGGGATGAAGCCCCGATCGAGTACCAGCCCCCGACGGTCGCCGACGTGATCCCGGCGGACCAAGCGCCAGCCCCGGCGGAACCGCAGCCCCGGTAGGCTCGGATTGCATACCCGCCGGCGGTGGTACACTCGCGACCGGCCCGGGCATGATGGGCCAAGTAGAAGGACACCTTCCGACGTGAGACACCGACGCCGACACCGCCCGCTGGTCGCCCTTCTCGGGCTGGCGCCGATCGCGCTCGCCGGGTGCGAGAAGGCCGACCCCGTCGCGCTGGCCATCGCCGACGTCGAGCGCGAGTTGGCTGAGATCCACCCCGGCGGGACGGCCGCGGCCGATCCGGGCTCCCGCGAATCGGTTTACCGGTCGGCGATTTCGGCGCTGCGCGCCGCCGGGCAGTCGGGGACCGACGCCCAGCGCGACGCGGCGAGCCTGCTGACCGCGATCGCCGAAGAGGGTCTGTCGCGGCTGGCGTCGGCGGACGCGGCGGCGCTCGAGTCGCGCTTGGTGGATCTGGCCGCCCGGCTGCGCGCTACCGCGGACCGGGCCGTCGCGGAGCTGGCCCTGGCCGAGGCGCTGGCGACGCAGACCGGCGATTCGGAGCGTTCCGAGCTCGAAACCGGCCTCGCCGAGGGCCGAGCCCGCGTCGCCGAGGCCCAGGCCCGGCGCGACGAGCTGACCGGTCAACGTGAGGCGTTGCTGCTGCGGGCCGAGGGCCACGCCGCCCGCGCCGCCGAGCATTCCGCCACCGCCGGCCGGCTGCGGTCCGAGGCGCTCGCCGCCGATCCGGACGCCGTCGCCGAGATCGCCCAGCGGGCGTACGAGGCGCAGCGCCGCGCCGCAGCGGAGGACACCGCCGCCTCGGACCTGCGGGCCCAAGCGGAGCGGCTGGACCCCGAGATCGCCGAGCAGAGCCTCGTGATCGAATCGGTCCAGGCTGAGATTCAGGCGCTCAATGAGGCGTTGGCCCGCGTCGATCAGCGGGTGCGCGACGCCGAAGCCTCGGCGCAGTCGGCGCGGGCGTCGGCGCGGTCGGCGGCCCAGGACGCCGAGGCGATCCTCGATCAGTTCGAGGCCGCCCGGACCCAGGCCGACGAGCTCTGGGCTCAGGCCGTCACTCACGCTCAGGCCGCGATCGCCTCGGTGGGCCGGGCCCGCGGGATCGACCGGGCGACGCTGGCCCTGCGCCGCGGCGAGTCGCAGCAGCGGCTGGGCGAGATCATGGACGCCCGCGCCCGGGGGCTGAGCCGGTCGGTCGGACAGCTCGAGCTGCTGGCGGGGTTGGATCGCCCGTTGCCGTTCGCGGCTCGGCTCGACGCGCTGATCGGCGCGTACGAGGCCGCCGCCGACGAGGCCGCGGCCGGCGCCGCCGACGCGTTCGGCGCCGCGATCGCCGCGTACGAGGGCGCTTCGACCCGCGACGCGACGGTGCGGGACCGGCTCGACCGCGTCCGGGCGCTGCTGGCCGGTCAGCGGCCTCCCTCGGATGGGGCCCCGGCCGATCAGGCCGGTTGACGGACGGCGCCGGGTCCCGGCGCGGCATCCTTCTCCCTATTGTTGAAGCCATGCCCAGCACCGCCCCGATCCCAGAGGCCATGCCCGCCCCCGCGCTGCCCGAGGTCCGGATGAACGTCGTCCGGCCGGCGGCGCCGGTGATCGGCCGCGTCGTCCGCAACGAGATCTGCACCGCGTCGCGCAAGGCCGCCGGATTCGTCCGCCACATCGAGTTCGACGTGTCCGGGACGCCGCTGGCCGGCGCCTTCCGCGCCGGGCAGGCGTTCGGCGTGCTCCCGCCGGGCGTCGACCCGAAGACCGGCAAGCCTCACGCGGTCCGCCTGTACTCGCTGGCGTGCCCCACCGGGGGCGAGGACGGCGCCGGCGCTGTCATCTCCACCACCGTCAAGCGCACCATCGACGAGCACTGGGACGATCAGTCGCTCTTTCTGGGCGTGGCGTCGAACTACCTCTGCGACCTGTGCGAGGGCGACGAGGTCCGGCTCTCAGGGCCCAACGGCAAGCGTTTCCTCCTCCCCGAGAACCACGCCGACCACGAGTACCTCTTTCTCGCGACCGGCACCGGGATCGCCCCCTTCCGGGGCATGGTGCGGGAGCTGCTGGGCCGCGGCTGCGACCGGCCGATCACGCTGATCATGGGCTCGCCGTACCGCACGGACCTCCTGTACCACGAGGAGTTCCGCTCACTCGAGGCCGACCACGCCAACTTCACCTACCTGACCGCGATCAGTCGCGAGCGCGACGACAACGGGGGGCCGGGCCTGTACGCCCACGAGCGGCTCGCGATGACGCTCGAACGGGCGGCGCCGGGCCTGGCCGAGGGAAAGACGCTCGTGTACATCTGCGGGATCGCCGGGATGGAGGCGGGCGTGGCCCGCGTCCTCACCGAAGCGCTGCCCGCTGAGGCGCTGGCGCCGTACCTGACGATCACCGACGACGCCCTGCGCGCCGACCCGGACGCCTGGACGCGCGAGGGCGTCCGGCGCGGCGTGCGCTTCGGCGAGCGCGTCTTTATCGAGGTGTACTAGGCTCTTTTTGACGGATCGGAGAGGAGCGACGAGGCGACAGGAACAGCCGGTGGGACGGCCGTTTCGGCCGTCATCCCGCCCATACTGACGGGCGAGACGCCCGTCCCACCGATCCGTCAAACAGTACCTAGACGCTCGATGACGGGTCCGAGGATGGTCATCTCGTCCGCCGAGTCTTGTCGTGGCCGTCAGTCGCGCGACTGGAGCTTCGACAGCAGGCGCAGGATCTCCAGGTACAGCCAGACCAGCGTGATCATCAGGCTGAAGGCGGCGTACCACTCGTACCGCTTCTCGGCGCCGGCGCGCACGCCCGTCTCGACATAGTCGAAGTCCAGCACGAGGTTCAGCGCCGCGATCACGATCACGAACAGGCTGAACCCGATGCCGATGGGCCCGGCATCGTGGATGTACGGGATCCCGACGCCGAAGAGGCCCAGCACGAGCGTCGCGACGTAGACCAGCGCGATCCCGCCGGTCGCGGCGACCACCCCCGCTGCGAACTTCCGCGACGGCTTGATCAGCCGTGTCGCGTACGCGATGAGCATCGCTCCCAGCACGCCAAAGGTCAGCAGCACCGCCTGGGCGATCATGGCGTAGTTTGGCGTCAGCACGCCGTTCTCTGTCGTCCCGAACTCATGCGCGTAGAGGGCCGAGACGGAGCCGAGCACGGCGCCTTCCAGGAGGGCGTACACCGGCGCGGTCGCCGGCGCGATCCTCGGTTTGGCGATCGTGACCAGCGCGACGATAAACCCGGCGATCGCGCCGCCAAACAGCGGGAGCCCGTAGCCGATCGTGGCCGAGCCGTCGGCGCCGGGCGCCACGAGGTCCCAGGTGAAGACCGCGGTCGCGGCGCACAGGCCCAGGAGGATCAGCGTCTTGTTCGCGGTCCCGGCGACGGACATCTTCCCGGGTTCGGCGCGGGCGGCGTCCCTCGGAGGGACGGCGACGCCGCGCGCTTCGAGGTCCTCCCACTTCTGGGCCGGGCCGAAGATGTCGGTGCGCTGAGCGGGGTTTGCGGTGCGGAGCATGCCGGGGCCTTTCGGGTGGGAGATCGTGCCGATGATCGCGGGTGATCGTAGCCCGGGCGCTCAGTCGGTCGGCAGGCCCTTGCTGCGCCAGATGCGGGCGAGGTCCTCGGGGCGGACGGCCTCCATCACGATCCCGCTGGAGAGGAACTTGCGCACGAGGTAGCCGTCCTGGTCGAGGACGCTGCGGTCGGTCAGGGCGTCCTCGGTGGGGCGGGTCTCGACGATCCACTCGTTGGGCCGGTCGGACCTGGCGAGGCGGTCGCGGCGGAGCAGGATGTCCGAGTGCTGCGGCTGGTAGGTGTAGAACGCGTACTCGAGCTCCGCGCCGACCTCGACGAGCATGAACGGCAGCAGGTACGTCTCGACCAGCGAGAGGTAGCCCTCGTCGGGCGTGTCCCAGGTCTTGGCGATGGGGGGCTGCCCCGGCTGGACGATGTTGACGCTGATGGTGTCGCCGGTGCGGGCGCCGGTCTCGGTGTAGAGGGCCGAGTCCTTGCCGCGTTTGACGGCCATGCGGATGGACCATGCCTCGGCCCGGCGGTCGGGGGTCATGAAGAACGAGGACTCCGAGTCGATCACGCGGTCGCCCTCCAGGAACCGGGCCTTGACCTCGACGAGCAGGCCCCGCTCCCGGTCCGCCTGGCGCCACGCGGTGCGCCGCCGGCGGGGGTCCAGTTCGCCCCGCTGGCCGGGCCTGATCTCGACGGACTGGTACGCGACCTCGGTGTCGTCGCCCTCCAGGCCCGTCCCGCCCGGTCGGTACAGGCGGAAGAACCGCCGGCCCTTGGGCGCCAGGGCCATCAGGTCCTCGCTCGTGAACCGGTCCAGGAGGCGCTGCCCGGCGAGGACGCCCGAGGCCCGCTCCGCGGCGACCTCGCCCAGCTCGCGGAACCGGACCGTGCTCACCACGGCCTCGTAGATCGGTTTGACCCGGTCGAACTCCGGCTCCAGGCAGTCGATCTGGAAGATCACGAACCGGCCCGGCTCGATCGGGAAGACCGTGTACCCCGTCACGAACACCATCCCGTCGACGCGGGGCACCCGGGCGTAGAACCGGGCGGCCTGGACGCCGTTGATCGCCAGATGGTCTTCGACGCCGAACCGCACGGCGCTGGCTTGGGCGTTGACCCGCCCGGTGGCGGGGTCTCGGCCGACGCTGCTTGCGCGGATCTCCTCCCACAGCCCCTCGGTGACCCCGGCGGGGGTGAGCGTCGTGTCCCGGCTGCGGGGGCTGTGCATCCGGAGGATCCAGGTCCCGTCCTCGGGGGTGACCGTGAACGAGGCTTCCAGCCCCCCGACGTTGGTCGAGTCCAGCGCCGCCCCGACAGGAAGCCGGACGGTCATGCCCAGGCTCCGAACCTGGATCGGCTGGGGGGCCAGCTCCACGGGCTCGCCCGGGGCGGCGCGGCCGGGCGCGGGCCCGACGCCCAGGGCGAGGAGGGCGGCCGCCGCGACGGGGGCGATCGATGGCCGGGCAGGGGCGTGTCTCATGGGTGTCTCCCGGTGGCCGGGGGGGATGGTGAATCGGTCGGCGCCGACACGCGACCGGACCGGTTCCCCGGACTGTATATGTCGGCCGCTGGCCCCCCGGCTTGACACCCAAGCCGGACTCCCTACATTTTCCCGTTCGCCGCTTCCCCAGCGGGGTTCGGCGGCGGCGGTGGAACGGATCCCACCCGCGGCGTGTCCGCAACGGCCGGGTGTGGGTGGGCCCACACGCAGCAACAGCGAGCGAGCCGGCATCGTCCGGCATGGGTCGGTCGGGGCGGTCCCCGCCGGCGACGGAGTGTGACGGCCGCCCCCGAGGGCGGGCCTTCGAGGACGATTGACCCCGACGGGGGGCGCCAGCGGCGATGACCAGCGCGAAGATCAGAATCCGGATGGAGGCCTACGACCATCAGGCCCTCGACGCGTCGGCGAAGGAGATCGTCGACCACGCCAAGCGCACCGAGGCCAAGGTCGCCGGCCCGATCCCGCTCCCCACGCGGATCGAGCGGTACACCGTGCTGCGCGGCCCGTTCATCGACAAGAAGTCGCGCGAGCAGTTCGAGATCAGAACGCACAAGCGCATCATCGACATCCACGAGCCCAACGCCCGCACCGTCGAGGCCCTCAACCGCCTCGTCGTCCCCGCGGGCGTCTTTGTCAAGATCAAGGCCTGACGGCAACCACGCCGGCCCGCCCTCCGAGGGGCGAGCCGGTTTTTTGATTCAGCGAGAGCCCCGGGTCGGTCCCGCGGGCGAGCCCGGCAGCGGGCGGAAAGGCGGCGGATCCAGCGATGGGCGTGATGCTCCTGGGCGAAAAGATCGGGATGACTCGCTTCTTCACCGAAGACGAGACCAATATCCCCGTGACCGTCGTCCGGGCCGGGCCCTGCTACGTCACGCAGGTGCGCACCCCCGATCGCGACGGGTACGCGGCGGTGCAGATCGGGTTTGATGAGATCAAGCCTCGACGGTCCACCAGGCCGATGATCGGGCACGACTTCAAGGCCGGCGCCCCGCCCCTGCGCCACCACCGCGAGTTCCGCGTCGACGAGGCCGACCTTGACCAGTATGAGCCCGGTCAGGTGCTCACCGTCGAGGTCTTCGAGAATCACGCCTACGTGGATGTGGCCGGCGTCAGCAAGGGCAAAGGCTTCCAGGGCGTGATGAAGCGGCACAACTTCGCTGGGCTCGAGGCGAGCCACGGCGTGGAGCGCAAGCACCGCTCGGCCGGCTCGATCGGCGGCGGGGGCGCGAACCTGGGCACGGGCCCCAAGCTCATGAAGGGCCGGCGGATGGCCGGGCACATGGGCGCCGAGCGCGTCACCGTCCGGTCGCTGGACGTCATCAAGATCATCCCCGAGCAGGGGCTGATGCTCATCAAAGGGCCGGTCCCCGGGCCCAACCGGGGGCTGGTGGAGATTCGCACGCCCACACGGCTCTACAAGTCGAAGGGGCGCAAGCAGGCGGCGGCCCTAAAGGGCTGACCGCATCACAACCGGTGTGGCTCACCGAGCCGCGCCGGTGCGGAGTGATCGGTTTCGATCGGCGGGCGACAGGCGCCCGGCGGTCGGCCCGGGAGGTCCGGCGTCTCGCCGGAAACCGCCGGGCGCACACAGGAGCGGCACGTCGCCGAGTCAACGCCGGCGCGACCCCGAGTGTCGGGGCGAACCGGCCACGGCGCCACCAGGCGACCGACGAGCGAGACAGACCCATGGATGTCCCCGTCTACACCATCGAGGGCGAAGAGGCCGGCGCCATGACCATCGACGAGCAGTCGCTGGGCGGCGAGGTCAACCCGGCCCTGCTCAAGCAGGCCTTCGTCCGGTACCACGCCAACCGCCGGCAGGGCTCGGCGCGCACCAGGAACCGCTCCCTGGTCGAGGGCTCGACGCGCAAACTCTTCCGCCAGAAGGGCACCGGCCGGGCCCGCATGGGCATGGCCCGCACGCCCATCCGCCGGGGCGGGGGCGTGACCTTCGCCAAAACCCGCGGGCGCGAGGCCTTCCGCCAGGACATGCCCGTCAAGATGCGCCGCAAGGCCAACCGCAACGCCCTCTTGGCCAAGCTCGTCGACGGCGAGGTGAAGGTCCTCCAGGCGATGGACTTCGCCGAGCCCAAGACCAAGGCGTTCGAGGCCATGATCGACGCCCTGGGCGTCGACCGATCGTGCCTGGTCGCCATCGACCCGGCCAACCGCAACGCCCGGCTTAGCGCCCGCAACGTCCCGGGCGTGGACACCCTCCCGCCGGCGCAGATGACTTGCTACGAGCTTCTGAACCACCGGTTCCTGGTGATCGCCCGGGCGGATCTGGAGGCGTGGCTCGACGGGCCCAGCGCCGGCACGGACAAGCGCGCCAAGGCCCACGCCCGCAGCCGGACAAAGACCGCGGGGGCGTCGTCGTGAAAAACCCGTTGCACATCATCAAGAAGCCGCTGCTGACGGAGAAGAACACGTTCCACTCCGGCGAGTTCAACCGGCACGCGTTCCTCGTCGACCGCCGGGCCCGCAAGGACGAGATCCGGTCGGCGATCGAGGAGCTCTACGGCGTCAAGGTGGAGTCCGTCGCCACGCAGAACCGCAAGGGCAAGGTCAAACGCACCCGCTTCGGCTACGTCCAGGAGCCGACCGTCAAGACCGCCGTGGTCAAGCTCCGCCAGGGCGACACGATCGAGCTCTTCTGACACACCCGACCCGGACTGAGGATTCTCATGGCCATCCGCGTCTACAAACCGACGACCGCCGGCCGGCGCAACGCCTCGGTCAACACCCGAGACGAGGTGACCAAGGAGCGCCCGGAGAAGTCGCTCTTGCGCCCGCTGCCCAAGAAGGCCGGCCGCAACCACCAGGGCAAGATCACGGTCCGCGGCCGGGGCGGCGGGCACAAGCGCCGCTACCGCGTCATCGACTTCAAGCGCAAGCAGCTCCGCGGCAAGAAGGCCGTGGTCCTCGGGATCGAGTACGACCCCAACCGCTCGTGCAACATCGCGCTGCTGGAGTTCGACGCGACGGCGCCCGACGGCGCCGCGATCAAGAAGCGCTGCTACATCCCCGCGCCCCGCGGCGTGACCGACGGCGACGTCCTGCTCACCAGCGAGACGCCCGTCGACCCCAAGCCCGGCACGGCGATGCCGATGAAGCACATCCCCACGGGCCTGAACATCCACTGCGTCGAGCTCCAGCCGGGCAAGGGCGCCCAGCTGGCGCGCTCCGCGGGGATGTCCGTCCGCCTGACCAACCGCGAGGGCCGGCTCGCCACCCTGCTGCTGCCCTCGGGTGAGTTGCGGCAGGTCTCGGTCGAGTGCTGGGCGACCGTCGGGGTGGTGGGCAACGCCGATCACGCCCGGCGCCGGCTGGGCAAGGCCGGCAAGAGCCGGCACCTCGGCCGCCGGCCCAAGACCCGCGGCGTGGCCATGTCCCACGACGCCCACCCGCTGGGCGGGGGCGAGGGCCGGTCCAAGGGCGGCCGGGCCCCGGTCTCCAGGTCCGGCACGCCGTCCAAGGGCGGCTCGACCCGCAACAAGAAGCAGCACTCCTCGAAACTCATCATCCGCCGGCGCAAGAGCAAGCGCTACGGCCAGCTCCGCTGAACCCCGACTGACGCCCCGGAGGCGACCCACCCATGGCACGCTCCCTCAAGAAAGGCCCGTTCGTGGATGAGAAGCTCTACCGCAAGGTGGAGACGCTCAGCCAGCAGAACAAGCGCGCCCCCATCCGGACGTGGGCCCGCCGGTGCACCATCGTGCCTGAGTTCGTCGGGCACACCTTCCAGGTCCACAACGGGCGGGCGTTCCTGGAGGTCTTCGTCACCGAGGACATGGTGGGGCACAAGCTGGGCGAGTTCGCCCCCACGCGCCTGTTCCGCGGCCACACCAACAAGAAGGAAGGGATCAAGGGCCGGTGACGCGAGGCCCGACCCGACGCCCGAGAGGTCAGACCCGACGTGAAGATCAACCCTGACAGACTCAACGCCCGCATCGCCCAGGCCGGCGCCGGCGCCGAGGATCTGGCCCGCGCCATGGCTCGGCCGGGGCTCTCGGCCGATGACGCGGCCCGCGCGATCGCCAACTGGCGCGTCGGCCGCAACCACCCGCGCGCCAAGGCCGCCGACGTCCGCGCCCTGGCCGAGGCGCTGTCCTGCCGGCCGGCGGACATCGCCCGTTTCGAGACCAAGGCCCGGTTCGTCCGGTCCAGCGCCCGCAAGGCGCGGCTGATGGCGGACCTGATCCGTGGGCGGCGCGTCGACGACGCGGTCACGCTCCTGGAGTTCAACCACCGCCGGGCCGCGACGATGGTGGTCAAGGCCCTCAAGACCGCGATCGCCGACGCGGAGCAGTCCGAGGCGGACATCGGCCGGCTGGTGGTCGCCGAATCGCGGGTCGACGGCGGGCCCATCATCAAGAGGTTCCGGCCCAAGGATCGCGGCCGGGCCCACCCCATCCGCAAGCGCACCAGCCACATCGTCGTCGGCGTCGAGGAGGCCGCCTGATGGGACAGAAGACGCACCCGTACGGCTTCCGCGTGGGGATCACCGAGCCCCACAAGAGCCGCTGGTACGCGCCCAAGGCGCTGTACGGCGAGCTGCTGGTGGAGGACTACCGCATCCGCGAGTTCGTGGACAAGAGGCTCAACCGCACGCCCCCGTTCGCCGCGGTCAGCGACATCCAGATCGAGCGGACCCGCGAGGAGCTGAAGGTCATCGTGTCGACGGCCCGGCCGGGGCTCGTGATCGGGCCCAAGGGCGCCGAGGTCGACCGCCTGACGGAGGAGCTGCAGTACCTCACGGGCCGGAAGGTCTCGATCGCGATCAACGAGATCAAGAACCCGGACATCACGGCCCAGCTCGTCGCCGAGGGCATCGCCGAGCAGCTCAAGAAGCGGGCGTCGTTCCGACGGATTGTGAAGATGCGGGCCGAGGCGGCCATGCAGAACGGCGCCCAGGGCGTGCGCATCCTGATCGCGGGGCGTCTGGGCGGCGCGGAGATGAGCCGCCGGCTGGACACCCGGCTGGGGCGCCTGCCGCTGTCGACGCTGCAGGCCAACATCGACTACGGCTTCGCGACCTCGTTCACGACCTACGGCGCCCTGGGCGTCAAGGTCTGGGTCTTCCGCGGGATGTTCGGCGAGAACACCGACCCCGACCCGGCGCCGGGCGGGCGCCGGCCGCGGGCCCGGGGCCGGCGGTGACCGTTGGGACTGTGTGCAGCCGCGGGCGGCGCGTCGCCGGCCCGCGTCATATCGGAGACACGCCGCCATGGCGATGATGCCCAAACGAGTCAAGCACCGCAAAGAGATGCGGCGTGCGCGGGACCGCAAGGCGACCAAGGGCAACTACGTCGCCTACGGGGACTACGGCTTGCAGTCGACCGAGGGCTGCTGGCTCACCGCCCGGCAGATCGAGGCCGGCCGCATCGCCGCCCAGCACTACCTCAAGCGTCAGGGCAAGATCTTCATCCGGGTCTTCCCGGACAAGCCGGTGTCGAAGAAGCCGCTGGAGACCCGGATGGGCAAGGGCAAGGCGGACACCGACTATTGGGCGGCCCGGGTCAAGCCGGGCACGGTGCTGTACGAGATCGCGGGCGTCCCGGAGGACGTCGCCAAGCGCACGCTGGTGCGGATCGCCATGAAGATGCCGGTGCGGTGCCGGTTCATCGGCCGGCGGGTGACGGCGTGAGGGCCGCAGAAGGGATCGCGCGATGAAGGCCGCCGAAGCGCACAAGATGACCGACGAGGAGATCACCGTGGAGCTCCGCCGACTCAGCCGCCGGCTCTTCGACCTCCGCACCCAGGCGGTGACGGAGAAGATCGAGGACGTCAGCCAGTTCAGCAAGATCCGGCGCGACATCGCCCGGCTCAAGACCGAGCGCCGCGCGCGGCAGCTCAGGGAGGCCCGCGCGTGAGCAAGTGCGCCGTCGAACTCAAGCCGCACGGCCCGGGGCGCGTGGGCGTGGTCCGCTCGGACAAGCGCGACCGCACGCGCACGGTCGAGATCCGCTACCTCGCCAAGCACCCCAAGTACGGCAAGTACATGCGCAAGCGGACGGTCCTGCAGGTCCACGACGCCGACAACGCGTCCGCCGAGGGCGACCGCGTCGAGGTCGCGCCCTGCCGGCCCGTGAGCAAGACCAAGCGATGGATGCTCGTCCGCGTGGTGGAGAAGGCCACGCGCGTCTGACCCGAACCCGCGCAGAGGTGAACACCCGATGATCCAGCAAGAGACCAGGTGCGAGGTCGCGGACAACTCCGGCGCCAAGGTGGCGCAGGTCATCCGCGTGCTCGGCGGGTCCACGGCCCGCGGCAGGTACACCCGCCGCACCGCCGGCGTGGGCGACCGCGTCGTCTGCACCATCAAGAAGTCCCTGCCCGGCGCCGACCTCAAGCCCGGGACCAAGGTCCGCGCCGTGGTCATCCGCACCGCCTTCCCCACGCGCCGGCCCGACGGCTCGACCGTCCGCTTCGACAACAACGCCGTGGTGCTCATCGGCGACGACGGCAACCCGCGCGGGACGCGGATCTTCGGCGCCGTCGCCCGTGAGCTCCGCGAGCGCAACTACATGAAGATCGTGTCCCTCGCTTCGGAGGTCGTCTGACGCCATGCCCAGGCACGTACGAACCGGCGATCTCGTCATCGTCACCGCGGGTGAGAGCCGCGGCATGACCGGCAAGGTCCTCCGCGTCCTGCCCGACCGCGACCGCGTCGTCGTCCAGGGCGTCAACCTGCGCAAGCGCCACACCAAGCCCACCCAGGCCAACCCTCAGGGCGCCATCGTCGAGCGCGAGGAGCCCCTGCACATCTCCAACGTCAGCCCCCTCGTCGACGGCAAGCCCTCGCGCGTCCGATTCCCGACCAAGCCCGACGGCGCCAAGGCCCGCGTCGCCGTCCGCGGCGGGAAGGAGCTCAACATCGTCCGCGGGCCCAAGACCAAAGCCTGACCCGCCCGCCCCGATTCACCGAGACGACCGCCCATGGCCAGCACCACCGACACCGACGCCGTCCCCGAGACGCCCGCCCCGCCGGCGAGGCTGCGCGTGCGCTACCGCGAGGAGATCGCCCCCACGCTCGCCGACCGCTTCGGCCGGACCAACCCGATGAGCTGGCCCCGGCTCGAGAAGGTGGTCCTCAACGTCAACATGGGCCGGCACCTCGAGAACAACAAGCTCCCCGCGAACGTGAAGGACCAGGTGACGGCGACGCTCACCACCGTCTCCGGACAGAAGCCCGTGATCGTGATCGCCCGCAAGTCGGTCTCGAACTTCAAGGTCCGCGAGGGCGCCGAGACCGCCGCCATGGTCACCCTCCGCGGGGACCGCGCGTGGCACTTTCTGGATCGGCTCATCAACCTCGTCACGCCGCGGATCAAGGACTTCCGGGGGCTCTCGGAGAAGGCCTTCGACGCCAAGGGCAACTACTCCATGGGCCTGACCGAGCAGGCCGTCTTTCCCGAGATCGACATGGGCAAGGTGGGGATCACCCACGGCATGCACGTCAACCTCGTGTTCCGCAACTCCACCCCCGAGATCAGCCGGTATGTCCTAGGCGAGCTCGGGTTCCCGTTCGCCCGCAAGGACTGACCCACACCTTTCAGTGAGAGACGCACCCGACCCATGGCCACCAAAGCTCAGATCGCCAAGTCCAAGCGTCCGCCCAAGTTCAGCACGCGGCAGGTCCGCCGGTGCGAGATCAGCGGGCGGGCCCGCGGCGTGTACCGCAAGTTCCGCGTCAGCCGCATCGTCCTGCGGGAGCTCGCCCTGAAGGGGCAGGTCCCGGGCATGCGCAAGGCCAGCTGGTGAGGCAGACCGAACGGGCCGGCGCCGACCGGCCGCAGGAGTGACCCGACGAGATGGCCATCAACGACCCCATCGCCGACATGCTCACCCGGATCCGCAACGCCCTGGGCAACCGGTCCAAGACGGTCCGATGCCTCAACAGCAAGGTCTGCCGCGGCGTCGCCGAGGTCCTGCGCGACGAGGGCTACATCGCCGGGTTCGACGTCATCGACGACGGCCGGCAGGGCCTCATCCGCGTCAAGCTCAAGTACGGGCCGCGCGGCGAGGCGGTCCTCACCGAACTCCGCCGGGTGTCCAAACCCGGGCGGCGCGTCTACGCCAGGGTCGACGAGCTGACCCGCCCCAGGCAGGGGCTCGGCGTCTCGATCGTCTCCACCTCGCACGGCGTGATGAGCGACCGCAAGGCCCGGTCCGAACGCGTCGGCGGCGAGGTCCTCGCGGAAGTCGCTTAGGCACCCTCCCGCCACACACGCACGGAGCAGCACGGCCCCATGTCCCGCATCGGCAAACAACCCGTCGAGGTCCCGTCCAAGGTCAAGGTTACGATCGGTGACGGCGCGGTCACCGCCGAGTCCGGCGGCAAGACCCTCTCCGTCGCGGTCCGGCCGGAGATCGCGGTTCGCTGGGACGAGAGCGAGAAGCGTCTGCTCGTCGCGCCTGCGGCGGGCCTCGAGAACGACCGCCAGGCCCGGGCCCTGTGGGGCACGACGCGGGCCCTGATCCAGAACATGATCACCGGGCTGACGGCGGGGTACCAGAAGAAACTCGAGGTCAACGGCGTGGGGTGGACGGCGGCCGTCGCCGGCCCGGAGCTCGAGCTCAAGGTCGGGTACGCCAACGCGATCCGCGTCCCGATCCCGCCGGGCCTGAGCGTCGCCGTGGAGCGGAACATCATCACCGTCACGGGGGCGGACAAGCAGGCCGTGGGCGAGTTCGCCGCGACCGTCCGCGCCAAGCGCAAGCCCGAGCCGTACAAGGGCAAGGGCGTCAAGTACCTGGACGAGGTCATCCGCCGCAAGAGCGGCAAGAAGTTCGGCGCCTAAAACCGCCGTCAGCACACGCGGGACGATCACCATGCACACCAGCAAGACACGATGGCAGCGGCGCGAGCGTCGCCACCGGCGCGTGCGAGGCCGGGCCGTGGGCACGCCCGACCGGCCTCGGCTGTGCGTCTACCGCTCGCTCAAGCACATCTACGCCCAGGTCATCGACGACCTGGCCGGTCGCACGCTGGCGTCGGCGTCGACGCGCGACAAGGACTTCGCCGGGGGCGCCACCGGCAACACCGACGCCGCCGCCCGGGTGGGCGCGAGCCTCGCCGAGCGCGCCAAGGCCGCCGGTGTGTCCAAGGTCGTCTTCGACCGAGGCGGCTTCCGCTACCACGGGCGGGTCAAGGCCCTGGCCGAGGGCGCCCGCAAGGGCGGCCTGGAATTCTGAACCGAACCCCGCGCGGGCCGGCGCCCGCCACGAACGACGAGCGTTGATCCATGGCAGAGCTGCTGGACGAAAAAACAAACCTCGAGAGCACGACCGTCGGCGTGTTCCGCACCGCCGCGACCGTCAAGGGCGGTCGCCGGTTCTCGTTCTCCTCGCTGGTCGTGGCGGGCAACCGCCGGGGCGAGGTCGGGATCGGGTACGGCAAGGCCAACCAGGTCCCGCCGGCGATCGAGAAGGCCCAGAAAGAGGCCAAGAAGTCTCTCCGCCCGGTCATGCTCCAGGGCGGGACCATCCCGCACGAGGTGGTGGGGCGTTTCGCCGCGTCGCGGGTCAAGCTCGCGCCGGCGTCGCCGGGCACAGGCGTGATCGCCGGCGCGGCCGTCCGCGCCGTCCTGGAGATGGCCGGCGTGACCGACTGCCTGACGAAGTGCTACGGCTCGACGAACAAACAGAACGTCGTCAAGGCGACGCTCGACGCCCTCTCCAGGCTGCGCACCAAGGCGGAGATCGAGTCGCTCCGCGGCGTGGAGGTCGGGATGACGGAGGTCGACGAGCGGCTGGCGCGGGCCGACACACTCGCCCCCGCCGAGCGAGAGCCGGGCCAAGCCGACGCCGGGCCGGGCGCCGACGAATCCTCTGAACCCACGGGAGCGCCGCAGCCATGATGATCCACGAGATCACCGCCCAGGTCGGGCGCCATCGTCAGCGCAAGCGCGTCGGTCGCGGCCGCGCCAGCGGGCACGGCAAGACCTCCGGCCGAGGGCACAAAGGGGCCCAGAGCCGATCGGGGAACTCCACACGCCCGCAGTTCGAGGGCGGCTCCCTGCCGTACTTCCGCCGGATCCCGGTCCGCGGGTTTTCGAACGTCAAGTTCCGCACGCGGTTCTGGACGGTCAACCTGGGAGACGTGCTGGCGCACCCGTCGTTCGCCAAGGGCGGCGCCGTCACCAAGGACGCCCTGATCGACGCGGGTCTGATCCGCGACCACAGCCGACCCCTGAAGATCCTGGGCGATCTCAAGAACCACGCGGGCCAGGAGATCGCCGAGGTCTCCGTCGCCCTGGAGGTCGCCGCCGAACGCGTCACGAAGTCGGCCCGGGCGAAGATCGAGGCCGCCGGCGGGTCCGTCACCGAGACAGGCACCAGGCGGGATCGGGTGCGCGGGATCGACCGGGCCTCGGGCGATCCGACGCCCAAGAACCTGACCAAGAAGCTCAAGCGCTCCAAGCCGCGTGTCGCCGCCGACGCCGGCGGGAAGAAGAAGAAAAAGAAGAAGTGACCCCTCGGACCCACCGGGCACGACCTCATCCCGGGCAGCGCCGGACGGACAACGCATGTTCCAGGCGATCCTGAACATCTTCAAGATTCCCGACCTGCGGAACAAGGTCCTGTTCACCGTGGGCATGCTCGCGGTGTACCGGATCGGGTTCTGGATCCCGGTCCCGGGCGTGAACCAGGAGGCGCTGGCGCGCACCTTCGAGCAGGCCCAGACCGAGCAGACGGGCCTGGGCCAGATCGCCAGCTTCGTGTCGATCTTTTCGGGCGGGAGCCTGGGCCAGTCGACGATCTTCGGGCTGGGGATCATGCCGTACATCACCGCGGCGATCATCTTCCAGGTCTTCGGGTCGGTGTCCGAGCGGCTCAAGAAGCTCAAGGAGGAGGGCGCCGCCGGCCAGCAGAAGATCCAGGAGTACACGCGGTACCTGACGATCCTGATGTGCGTGATCCAGGCCGTCGGCTGGCTGGTGATGATCAGCAAGCAGGGGCTGATCTTCTCCAACTGGGTGCAAAACCCGGTGTGGTGGGTGATGGCCGTGACGTCGATGACGGCCGGGTCCATCTTCCTGATGTGGCTGGGCGAGCAGATCGACCGCTACGGGATCGGCAACGGCGCGTCGCTCATCATCACCGCGGGCATCCTGGCGAGCATGCCCAACGCCATCCAGTGGGTGATCCAGAACTCGCCCATCGGGCAGATCGGCCCCATCGCGGCGTTCTACGGGGTGGACGTGCAATCCGACCCGCAGATGTCCTGGCTGGGCGTGATCATGCTGGTCGCGTCGTTCCTGGTGGTCGTGGGGGGCGCGGTGCTGATCACCGTCGCCCAGCGGCGCATCCCCATCCAGCAGGCCAAGCACACCCGCGGGCGGAAGGTCTACGGCGGGCAGCGATCGTACCTGCCCCTGCGCGTGAACCACTCCGGCGTGATGCCGATCATCTTCGCCTCGTCGCTGATGGTGTTCCCGTCGGCGGGGTTCAGCTTCCTCGCCGAGCAGGCCGTCAGCGCCGACCTGGCGCCGTGGTGGCGGGCCACGACCCGGTTCCTGGCCGACAACTTCCAGATGGGGACGGCGTTCCCGTACATCCTGGTGTACGTGGGGATGATCTACTTCTTCAGTTACCTCTGGACCACGGTCCAGTTCAACCCCGAGGACATGGCCAAGCAGCTGCGCGATTCGGGCTCGTTCATCCCGGGGCTGCGGCCGGGGCCGCGCACCGCGGAGTACCTGGAGACGGTGCTGGAGCGGATCACCTACGTCGGCGCCGGGTTCCTGGCGGTGATCGCGGTGATCCCGACGCTGGTGGCCTCGGCGATGAAGGTGCCGTTCTTCGTGGCGGCGTTCCTCGGGGGGACGGGGCTGCTGATCGTGGTCTCGGTGGGGCTGGACTTCATCCAGAGGATCGAAGCCAACCTGCTCATGCGGAACTACGCCGGGTTCCTCGGCGGGTCGGACCAGGTCGGCGGGGGCGGGCCCCGCGTCCGGTCGCCCAGGGGGTAGCGGGCCGGCCCGCTGGCACAACCGCGGGGATCGGCCTACACTGGCCGATTCCGCGTGAGACAAGCACGGCGAACGCCCCGGGCGGTCCGGCGGCGGCGCGACGAGAACGGAGGACGCCCGCGCAGGCGATGCCCAAGCAGGACGACAAGCTGACGCTCGAGGCGGAGGTCGTCGAGGCCCTCCCCAACGCCACGTTCCGGGTCAAGCTCCCGAACGACCACCTCGTCCTCGCCTACGTCTCGGGCAAGATGCGCAAGCACTACATCCGCATCCTGCCCGGCGACCGCGTCACCGTGGAACTGAGCCCCTACGACCTAACCAAGGCCCGGATCACGTACCGCCACTGACCCCGCGCCCGGGAGCACGCGCCATGAAGGTCCGATCGAGCGTCAAACGAATCTGCGCCCAGTGCAAGATCATCCGCCGTCACGGCAAGGTCCGTGTGATCTGCCCGGCCGATCCCAAGCACAAGCAGGTCCAGGGCTGAGCCGCCCGCACCCGGAGAACGACCGACCATGCCCCGAATCGCAGGCGTTGACATCCCCGACCGCAAGGCGATCCGCTACGCGCTGCGGTACATCCACGGGATCGGGCCGAGGTTCGCCGACCAGATCCTCGCCGAGACCGGGATCGATCCCACGACCAAGGCGCAGGATCTGACCGACCAGCAGGTGTCGCAGATCAACGGCGTGATCGACGCGACCTACATCGTCGAGGGCGCCCTCCGCCGGCAGGTCGCGCAGAACATCCAGCGGCTGCGCGACATCCGATGCTACCGCGGGGAGCGCCACCGCCGGGGGCTGCCCGTCCGCGGGCAGCGCACGCGCTGCAACGCCCGCACGCGCAAGGGCAAGAAGAAGACCGTCGCCGGGAAGAAGGGCGTCAAGGGCTGAGTGATGACGCCGCCGACCGGGCGGCATGGACGGGACCACACGCGGAATGGCGAAGAAGCAGAAAAAAGTCAGACGGAACGTTGTCAAGGGGGTCGCCCACGTCAAGGCGACCTTCAACAACACCATCGTCACCATCACGGACCCCAGCGGCGACGCCCTGTGCGCCGACAGCGCGGGCACGATGGGGTTCAAGGGCGCCCGCAAGGCCACACCCTTCGCCGCCACCCGCGCCGGGGAGAGCGCGGGGTCGAAGGCTCGCAAGATGGGCATGGTGGAGATCGAGGTGCGGATCACCGGCGCCGGCCCGGGGCGAGAGGCCGCCGTCAACGGGCTGGCCTCGACCGGGCTGAAGGTCACCGCGTTAGAGGATCACACGCCGGTCCCGCACAACGGGTGCCGGCCGAGGAAGCGCCGCCGCGTCTGATCCGACCGGATCGGGCCGGCGCCGACGAGACAGACCACCGCCCGGGACAGAAGGCGACCCGTGGGGCCGGCCCGCGCCCCGCACACCCGCCGCGATCCCGGGCGCCCGTTCAGCGATCACTGGACACCGCGGGCCACGTTGGAGCGACCGACACCATGCGCATCAAATGGAGAGGGCTGGAGCTTCCGAGCTCGATCACCGTGGACCCGCGGTCGGCGGCGCCGGACTACGCCAAGTTCAGCATCGAGCCGTTCGAGCGCGGCTTCGGGACGACGATCGGCAACAGCCTGAGGCGGGTGCTGCTGTCGAGCCTGGAGGGCGCCGCCGTCACCAGCGTCAAGATCGCCGGCGCCGAGCACGAGTTCTCCTCGCTGCCCGGCGTGGTCGAGGACGTCACGGACATCATCCTCAACGTCAAGAACCTCATCGTCAACGTCGAGAGCGAGGAGCCCAAGACCCTCCGGCTGGCGGCGACCGGCCCGGGTGAGGTCACCGCGGACCTGATCGAGGCCGACACCGCCGTCACCGTCGTCAACAAGGACCTGGTCATCGCCACGCTCTCGGGTGAAGTGGACTTCGACATGGAGCTGCGTGTGGAGCGCGGCCGGGGGTACGTCCCGGCCAGCGAGCAGTACGCGGACGCCGACGAGCAGGAGATCGGGCGGATCCCCGTCGACGCGATCTACTCCCCGGTGCAGCGTGTGCGGTACAAGGTCGAGGAGACGCGCGTGGGCCAGCGGGTCAACTACGACCGGCTGGTGATGGAGATCTGGACCGACGGGACGATCACGCCGGAGATGGCCCTGGTCGAGGCGGCCAAGATCCTCCGCAAGCACCTCAACCCGTTCGTGCAGTTCGCCGAGCTGGGCGAGGCCCGGGTCTCGCAGGAGGCGGCCGCCGCCGCCAGCGTGGACGACGCCCTGGTCCGCAAACTGCAATCGCCGATCACGGACCTGGAGTTGTCGGTGCGGGCGAGCAACTGCCTGGAGTCGTCGCAGATCCTGACCGTCGCGGACCTGGTGTCGCGCGACGAGGCGGAGCTCCTCAAGGTTCGGTCGTTCGGCAAGACCTCGCTGCGCGAAGTGAAACGCAAGCTCGCGGAGTGGGACCTGTCGCTGGGGATGGAGCTGCCCGAGGGCGTTCGGACGGGCTGACGTGACGGGCCGCCCGCGGGCGGCGCCAACAAAGGACGGTGGACCATGCGGCATCGCAAGGCCGGCTACAAACTGGGGCGCACGACCGCGCACCGCACCTCGACGCTGCGCAACCTCGCGGCGGGGCTCTTCGAGCACGGGCAGATCACCACCACGATCCCCCGCGCCAAGGCCGTCCAGCCATTCGCCGAGCGGCTGATCACGCTCGCCAAGCGCGGGGACCTGCACGCCCGGCGGCTGGCGGCGGCCAGGCTCAACGACCGCATCATGGCCTCCGACGAGGACGCCCTGGAGCGCAACCGCTACGGCGAGATCCGGAAAGGTCCCAAGCTCATCAAGCACCTCTTCGAAGAGATCGGCCCGCGCTTCAAGGACCGCCCCGGGGGCTACACCCGCATCGTCAAACTCGACAAGCGCCGGCTCGGCGACGGCGGGGCGCTGTGCGTCCTGCAGCTGGTGGGCGACGAGGAGGGCCCCGAGATCGGCGGGCGCGTGAGCGTCCGGCGGCGGATCGCCGACGGCCGGACCGAGTTCGCCGCCAAGCTCCGCAAGGCGGGCAAGGCCGCGAGCACCGCCCCGCCCGAGGCCGCCGCCGAACCTTCGGACGACGCCGCCGCCGGCTGAGCCGCGACGCCGCCGGTACACTCCCGGCCCATGCTCGATCGGATCGATGATCTCGAGCGCGAGGCGCTGGCGTCACTCGCGGATGTCGACAGCGCCGAGGCCCTCGAACGTTGGCGCATCGCGCACCTGGGGGCCAAGGGCGCTCTCAAGCGGGTCGCTGCCGGCCTGAAGGAGGTCCCGCGCGAGGAGAAGCCCGCGGTCGGGAAGCGCCTCAACGAGGTCAAGGCGGCGCTGGAATCGGCGTTCGAGGCGAAGAAGGCCGGGCTCGGCGCCTCCACCCCGTCGCGCGCGGGGGGCGCGCACCTGGACATGACCGAGCCGGGGCTGGCGCCCGCCGTCGGCCGCCGCCACGTCCTGTCGCGCGTCCGGGAGGAGCTGGTCGACGTCTTCGGCCGGATGGGCTTCGAGGTCGCCGAGGGCCCGGAGCTCGAGGACGAGGAGCACAACTTCGTCAAGCTCAACATGCCCCCCGACCACCCGGGCCGGGACCCGATCGACAACTTCTACATCGAGGGGGAGGCCCACGACGCGGCAGCGCGGATGCTCCGCAGCCAGACCAGCACCGTCCAGATCCGCGTGATGGAGACGCGCCGGCCCCCGCTGAAGATCATCTCGCCCGGGCGGGTCTACCGGCCGGACACCGTCGACGCCACACACTCGTTCATGTTCCACCAGCTGGAAGGCCTCTACGTCGACCGCGACGTGTCGATGGTGGACCTGTCGACGACGCTGTTCCAGTTCGCGCGAGCGTACTTCGGCGCCGACGCGGAGGTGCGGCTGACGCCGTCGTACTTCCCGTTCACCGAGCCCAGCGCGGAGTTCTATATGAAGATCCGTCTGCGGCCAGACGAGCCGGCGCAGTGGATCGAGCTGGGCGGCTGCGGGATGGTGGACCCGGCGGTGTTCGAGGCCGTCGGGTACGACCCGGAAGAGTGGACGGGCTTCGCGTTCGGCTTCGGGATCGAGCGGATCGCGATGGGCAAGCACGGCGTGCCGGACATCCGGATGCTCTTCGAGAACGACCTGCGTGTGCTCGAGCAACTCTGACCGGGCGTCATCGGAACCGGTGCGCCCGCCGGTGAAACCTCGGGCCTGCGGATGGGAGGCGGCATGAACGACGAGAGCAACCCCTACGACGCCGGCGAGGCCGATCGCACCCAGGGAAGCGACACGGGCGACGTGTTCATCGCGCCGCCGACCGAGCCGGGCGAGATCGATGATTTCAAGGAGCCGCCCCGCTGGCCCAGCGTCGTCGGCGTGATCGGCATCGTGTGGGGCGCCCTGGGCCTGGTGTGCGGGGGGCTGGGGTCGGCGTGGATGATGATCGGCCCTCGATTCATGCAGAGCGGCGCCGGCCAGATGCAGGGGGGCATGCCGCCGGTGATGACGACGTTTCAACCCGGCCAGTTCGTGCTGACCATCGTGGGCACGGTCTGGAGCCTTTACCTGATCGTGTGCGGCGCCGTGTGCGCCAGCCGCAAGCCGATCGCCCGCCCGATGACGCTCCTGTGGGCGGTGGTGGCGATCGCGCTCACCGCGGTCAGCATGAAGATGCAATTGGATCTCCAGGCGGAGATCGCCCAATGGGTCAAGGACAACCCCACGGCCGACTTTTCCAAGACTCAGCAAGGCCCCGGCGCGGCGATCGGCCGCATGGCCGGGCTGGCGTTCGGCTTGATCTTCGGGCTGGCGTGGCCTGTTTTCTGCCTGGTCTGGTTCGGCGTCGTCAAGACCAAGCCCGAGCAGATGACCGGCGACGCCGACGTGCCCGCGGCGTGAGCCCGGCCCGCTCAGCCGACCTCGCGCTTCTGGAACAGGATCACGGCCAGCGCCACCAGCCCCGCGACCTGAACGGCGGAGTACAACGCCACCAGCCCGACATACCGCGCCGGGATCGAATGCGCCTGGGTGACGGCGTCGACGAGCCAGAAGAACTGAAGGTTCGGCACGACCGACCACGCCGCCCGGGCGGGCCAGTTCACCCGTGTCTCGGTCGCGAAGAGGAACTGCCCCGCGGCGGGCGGGCGCTCGGCGCGCACGCCCCCGGCGTTGAGGATGCGCAGGCGGTGGATGTCCTCCTCGACGGGCTCGACCTGCCGGACGATGACGTTGGGCGAGGGCCTGGGCCGGGCCCAGGTCGCGGGGTCGTCGAGGTCTCCCTCGAAGGACGCCTGCGTCGGCGGGATGAGGGCCAGCCCGTCTGGCGTCGGGCCGTAGTACAACCGGTCGCCAGGGGAGAGGAGGATCGCTGTGGGCCCGTCGAGCGTCAGCCGCCAGGTGTCGCCGGGGTCGCGGAAGTCGCCGTCGCGGTCGGTGACGGGCTCGGCCTCGGTGATGGTGGCGATCGGCTGGTTCTGATAGGCGTGTCGGCCGAAGAAGTAGTTGGAGAGCAGGCCGAGCAGAAAGACGCCGGCGCACAGGGTGATGGTCATGACCTGGCCCAGCCGGGTCGAGGCGGCCAGCGCGATCGCCGCGAGGACCGGGGCGGCCAGGAGCAGCGCCGAGGCGGCCAGGGTAACCTGCGGCTTGAACGATTCTGTGATGGGGATGATCTGGCCGGCGGCGTTGCGGTCCAGGGCCAGGGCCAGGACCAGCCCGGCCGTCAGCGCGGGCGTGAGGATGTACACGGCGGTTGAGGAGAACACCCAGCCGTAGAAGTAGTTGCCCCAGGCGGCGACGCCGATCGCCAGGGCCATGGACGCGCCGATGGCGCCGATCACGACCGGGTCGAAGGTGTCGGTCGCCCGCATCATCACGCCGTGACGGATGGCCAGGAGCAGGAACAGGATCTGGAGATAGGTCGCCAGGACCACGGCGCCGGCCGTGCCCAGGTATTTGCCGATCACGAAGACGGGCCGGCCCACCGGCTTGCTGATGACCGTCAGGGCGGTCTTGCGGTCGATCTCCCGGCTCAAGACAGCGGTGCTGGTCAGGGCGGCGAGGATCGTCGCGAGGACGAAAACAGTCGCTAAGCCCATATCCAGAAGGAGTTTATCGTCCTTAGACACCTCCGAGGAGTCGCTGTAGCCCATGCTGTACGCGCTGAGCAGGAGGTTGAAGGATTGAAGGAGGAGCCCGGCGAGGATGAGGATGAAGTAGATGGGCTGGCGCAGGCTCTCGACGAAGGTGTTGCGCGCGATGGCGAGGGCTTGGGTGAGCATGGCGAGCGGGGATGGCCGGGCGCCGGGCCGCGACGGATCGGCCGGGATGGGCCGACGGGGCGGGATCGGGTGAACATATAGGCGTCGGTCGTGCGTACATCAAACGGGCCCCGCCGGGTCGGGGTTCGCGCGGCGCGGGGGACGGCGGTCTCGGAACCGGGCGCCCGCGGTGGACAGGGAGGGCGCGCCGGAGACAATGGCGGGCGGGAGCCCCCGATCCCGACCTCGCCCCGCTGGAGCTTCCTCCCGACGTTAGGCTAAACCGACCATGAGCAGCGATCCCAACGCCTTCAAGCGGGCCACGGTTGTCAGCCTGTTCGGACTTGCGATCCAGGCGGCCCTGGCGCTGACCGTGCTGATCTACGCCTTGATCGGGCGTGACCACGCCGGGGTGACCGCGGCGATCTATCTGGGGCTGGGCGTCCCGGTGTGGTTCGGGTTGGCGCTGGTCTTCCATCAGCACCGGCTGGCGGCAATCGAGGCCATCGAAGAAGAGATGCTCCTGGCGGGGGGGGCGGCCGAGGCGTCGGTCTTCCAGGAAGCCGCCGGGGAGCTCCGCGTCGCGGCGCGCAAGGCCGAGTGGATGCACCGGGTCCTGCTGCCCGGGCTGTCGCTGGCCGTCGCGGGGGCGCTGCTCGTCATCGGGTGGCTGCGGTACTCGGCGGGGCTGGAGTTCCTCAAGCCCGACGGCTTTCTCGCGCCCGGGCTGACAGGCTGGGCGGTGACCATCGGGCTGGTGATCGCGGCGGTGGGCTTCGTCTTTGCGCGGTTCTGCGCCGGGATGGCCCAGCAGGAGGTGTGGTCGAACCTGCGCGCCGGGGCGACGTGGGCCGTCGGCGCCGCGGTAGTGGGTTTGCTCATGGCCGTGGCGCACGGGGTGGCGTTCGCCACAACGGACGCGATCCTCAGGCGGCTGCCCGTGATCCTGCCCGTTCTGATGATGGCGTTGGGCGCCGAGATCATCCTCAACTTCATCCTGAGCGTGTACCGCCCGCGCGTGCCCGGCGAGTTCCCCCGCCCCGCGTTCGACTCGCGGGTTCTGGCGTTCATCGCGGCCCCCGATCGCCTCGCCGAGTCCATCAGCGAGGCCATCAACTACCAGTTCGGGCTGGATGTCTCGTCGACGTGGTTCTACCAGCTGCTGAGCCGATCGCTGGCGTTCCTCCTGCTGGTGGGGGGGCTGGTGGTGTGGCTGCTGACGGCCGTCGCGGTGGTGGGCCCCGACGAGAAGGGCCTGGTGCTGCGCTCCGGGCGGCTGGTGCGGGCGGTGGACTCGACGGTCACCGGCAAGCTGCCCTGGCCCTTCGAGCGGGTCGAGACCTACCCCGCGGAGAACATGGTCACACTGAACCTGGGCTCGTTCCCGCACCACGCCGAGAACCGCGACCCGATCCTTTGGACCGAGCCGCACGGCGTCGACGAGACGTACTTCCTGGTGCGCGCCTCCTCGGCCGGGGCAGACGCCGCCCGGCTCGACGACATGGCGCTCGTCTCGGCGGAGATCCCGCTGAAGTACGTCGTCGAGGACATGATCGCGTACCAGCTGCTGGCCGCCGACGGCGAGACCGAGCGCGATCGGCACCGGCAGGACCTCCTGGGCAACCTCGCGCGGCGGACCGTCATGGAAGTCCTGGCGCGTTTCTCGGTCGATGAGGTTCTGGGCGGCGACCGGGACCGCATCAACCGGGCCCTGCGGCGCCAGATCGAGGCGCAGTTCGCCGGGCTCAACCGTGACCCGGAGACCGGCGTGGCGCGCGGCTCTGGAGTGCGCATCGTGTTCGTGGGCGTGGTCGGGGCTCACCCGCCGTTCCGGAGCGAGGTCGGGGCCAGCTTCGAGGCGGTCGTCAACGCGGACCAGCGGCGTCTGGCGGCCGAGGAGAACGCCGGGGCCCGCGCGATCCAGACGCTCGCCTCGGTCGCCGGAGAGGTGGACCTCGCCCGGCGGATCGTGCAGGAGCTGGACGAGCTCGAGCGACTGACCGCGTCGGGCGCCGACGCCCAGGCCGTCGCCCGCCAGCGGATCGAGATCGAGCGATTGATCGACCAAGCCGGGGGAGAGGCCGCGGGCCTTCTGCTGGCGGCGCGGGCGGACCGCTGGACGCGGCACATGGACTACCGCGGCCGGGCGGCGCGGCAGGAGGGGCGGCTGGCGCTCTACAACGCGGCGCCCGAGGTGTACCTCGCCGGGCTCTATCTGGACGCTCTGCGCGAGGCCGTCGCCGACAGCCGGCTCTTCATCACCACGGTGGACTCGCCCAGCGTCCGGCTGACGCTCGAACAGGCGCCGGACACCCTCGAAGGCATCCTCAACGAGACGAGACAGGAGAACTGACCGTGCGATTCAGCCTGCTTCTGGTCTTCGCGGCGGTGATCGTGCTCGGGTTCATCGGCTTCATGCTGACGTACACCGTGCGGTTCACCGAGGTCGGCGTCGTGACGACGTTCGGCAGCGCCAACGAAGAGAGCGTCGTCCGCGAGGCGGGCCTGAAGTGGCGCGCCCCGTACCCGGTGCAGAAGGTCACCAAGTACGACACGCGCGTCCGCGTCCTCAACACGCGCAGCGAGACGCTGCAGACGGCGGACAACCGCCAGGTGATCGCCCAGGCGTTCGTCGCCTGGCGCGTGAGCGACCCGCTGCGGTTCTTCCAGCGGTTCGGGGGCGCCGGCGCCGACGCCCGTGACCATTACCGCGAGGCCCAGCGCGCCGTCGAGGACCTGGTCCGCGGCGCCCTGGGCGCGGTGTCCGGGTACACGTTCAGCGATCTGTTCGCCGCCGACGGGTCGCGGCTGGCCGAGCTCGAGGCCGAGCTGCTCGACCGGCTGCGCGGGGACGCGGACGGGACGCGACGGCTCGCGGACCTCGGCATCGAGGCGGAGTTCGTGGGGATCAGCCAGCTCGTCCTCCCCGCGGAGACCACCGAGGCGGTCTTCGCCCGGATGAAGGCCCAGCGCGAGCGGCTCGCCGCCGAGGCCACCAGCCGCGGCGAGGCGCTGGCCCAGACCATCATCAACGACGCGGAGTCCGCCGCCGCCCGGATCCGCGCGTTCGCCGAGCAGCGCGCCGAGCAGATCCGCGTGCAGGGCGAGATCGAGGCCGCCCAGTACATCGCCACGCTCAACCAGGCCAAGAACCTCGCCGTGTTCCTGGATCAGCTCGAGTTCATGAAGAAACTCCTGGGCCGGAACACGACGCTGGTGCTGTCCACCGCGATGCCCGGCCTGGGGATTTTCCGCCCCGACGCCCTGGCCGAGGACCGCACCGACGCCGACGGCGTGCCCGTGTTCTCCGAGCCCAAGGCCCCGGCCGTCGCCACCGGCCAGGAGCGTGAGGAATGAGCGACGGCGCGCTCCCCGAAGACGGCGCTCTGACCGGCAACGGCGCCGCGACCGCGCTGGACGCGCCGCCCGCACGCGGTGCGGCCGTGCTGGACCTCGCCGACAATCAGGCCGCGGGCCCGTCGCTCGACCCGGCGCAGGAATCCCTGGCCAGCGCCCTGCGGCTGACGTTCCGCATCGTGCAGTTCGTGATGGTGCTGCTGGTGGCCGCGTTCCTCATCAGCGGGGTGCAGACCGTCGGGGAGTCCGAGCGCGGCATCAAGCTCCTCTTTGGCCGGGTCAGTCAGGCCAACGTCCAGCCCGGCATCCGGTGGAACTGGCCCTACCCCTTCGGCGAGATCGTTCGCGTCGGGACGAGCCAGGAATCGCTGAGCGTCGGCGACGCCTTCATGCCCCGGCTCTCGGCGTCGCAGCGCTCCCGGCGCTGGACGGAGATCACCACCACCAAGAACCAACTCAAGCCCGGTGAGGACGGATCGGTGGTGACGGCCGACGGCGCCATTGCGCACCTGGAGTGCTCGGTCGCGTACCATCGCGATGACCCGGTCGCCAACGCGCAGCACGTGTATTCGCTCGACGAGGCGTCTCTGGTGCGCCTCGCGGTGCAGCGCGGGGTGGTGCTCGCGGTGGCGCAGACCCCGATCGACGCGCTCCTGCGGCAGTCGGCGTCGGGCTCGTCGGGGTCTCTGTCCGAGCAGATCAGGCGATCGGCGCAGGCCGTCCTGGACCGGTCCGAATCCGGCATCGTGATCGACACGGTGTCGGTGCGAGACCCCCGGCCGCCGCTGGCCGTCGCCAAGGAGTTCGACGCCGTCGCCCAGGCCGAGGCCGAGGCCGCCAAAGTCCGCGAGGAGGCCAGCCAGGCCGCCCGGCTTGCGCTGACGGATATGGCCGGGGAGGCGGCCGAGCCCCTGCTGGACCGGATCGACGCGTACGAGCGGGCGCTGGAGCTCGGCTCGGACGCCGGCGAGACGCCCGACGCCGTGCTCGCCCAGATCGAGGCGCTGCTCGAGGGCCGGCCCGTCGAGATCGGCGGCCGAACCGTCGAGGCCGCTCCGGGCGGGCAGGTGACGGAGATCCTCAACCAAGGCCGGCAGTACCGCACGGACGTCGTCGCCCGGGCGCGCTCCCGCGCGGAGGTGTTCCAGGCCAAGCTGGCCCAGTTCCGCACCGACCCGGCCGTGCTGGTGGCGTCCGATTGGGCCGACGCGTACCTCACGTTCCTGTCCAACCACTACGAGACGATCCTCGTACCGGAGGGCTCCGAGGGCGAGTTGATCCTGACGCCGGACCCCTCCATCCCGCGCAAGCTCGAGCGCGAGCGGAACCTGCGGCAGGCGCAAGAAACCATCCAAGGGAAGATCGAGTTCCTTCAGAACCGGTCCAAGCTCCGCGAGCAAGAGCGCCTGGAGCGCGAGGCCCGGCAACGCCGCCAGCAGGGGCGCCCGTCCGGCTGAGCCCCGACACGGGCGATCCCTCCACGAGGCCCCGAATGCCCCCGACACCGCGAGACACGCCGGTCGTTTTCACCAAGGGACTGACCAAGGTCTTCCGGGACTTCTGGATGCGCTCGCGCGTCACGGCTGTGGACCACCTGGACCTCGAGGTCCGGCCCGGGGAGATCTTCGGCCTGCTCGGGCCCAACGGCTCGGGCAAGTCGACCACGATCAAGATCCTGCTCGGGCTCTTACACAAGACGTCGGGCGTCGCCGCGGTCTTCGGCAAGCCCCCGTCCGACGTCGCCGTCAAGGAGCGCATCGGCGTCCTGCCTGAGGAGTCGTACCTCTACCCGTACCTCAACGCGATCGAGACGCTCGACTACTACGGCAAGCTCTTCGAGATCCCGCGCCGGGACCGCGAACGCCGGTCGAATGAGCTCCTGGAAATGGTCGGGCTGGCGTCGGTGGCGCACCGCCCGATCCACGAATACTCCAAGGGCATGCAGCGGCGGATCGGGCTCGCCCAGGCGCTGATCAACGACCCGGAGTTCCTCGTCCTGGACGAGCCGACCTCGGGGCTGGACCCGATCGGCGCCAAGCAGGTCAAGGACCTGATCGTCAGCCTCGCCCGGCGCGGCAAGACCGTGCTCCTCTCGAGCCATCAGCTCTCCGACGTCGAGGATTGCGTCGACCGTCTGGTCATCCTCTACGGCGGGAAGAAGCGGGCCGAGGGCACGTGCGAGGAGCTGCTCACGGCGCGCGACGCCATGAGCCTCGAGACCGACACGCTCGACGAGGAGACCATCACCGAGCTCGAGCGCATCCTCGCGGCGCACGGGCACGGCCTGCGCCGGGTCGCCAAGCCCCGGCAGCGCCTCGAAGACCTGTTCATGAGCATCGTCGATCAGGCCCGGGCCGAGCGCCTCGAGACCGGCGGGGCGCAGGCCGGCGGGGCCACCGCGGCGTTCCTGGTCGGTGAGGCGCAACCCGAGCGGGGCGAGCGGCTCATCGAACGCCTCGTCGCCGATGCGCACGCGCCGGAGCCCGAAGAGCCGCAGCCGGGATCCGCATCGGCCCCGCCGCCGGATGAGGACGCCCGCATCATCGAGTCGCTCGTCGCGGACGAACACCCCGAGCCCGAGAGCGCCGCGACGCCCGAGCCGAGCGGCGAGCCGGGGGCGTCGGCGCCCGAGCAGACGCCCAGCGACGAGCCCGACCTGGGCGTGATCGAGTCGCTCCTGTCGCCCGGTGACGAGGGCTCCGCCGCGGACGGCGAGGGCCGCGGACCGTGAGGCCGAAAGAGGCGATCGGGGCGCTGGCCCGGCTCCAGCGGACGACGCGGTTCCGCGTCATCGCGTCGATCGCGGTGGTGGTGATCGCGGCGGTGGGGTACTCGGTCTGGCTGGCGGGCGCTGTGGGCGCGGGCCACGCGGGCGACGCGATGGCGGGGTCGGCCGTGACCACGCCGGGCGCCGGCGAGTCCCCGCCGCTGACCGCCGACGCGATCAAGGCGATGGTCCGCACGGGGAGCGCCTGGGCGGTGGTGGGCGTCGGGACAGCCGTCGCGACGGGCCTGGCGCTGGTGGTGATCTGGCTCGGCGCGGCGCTGACGTACCTGGCGATCGGGGCGCTGGCCGCGGCCGTCGCCGCGCCCCTGTGGCTGATGGAGCCGACGCGGGCGCTGGGCCAGTTCGCGCTCGGGGCGCTGGCGCTGACGGCGGCGTTCAGCGTGCTCATCCGGGCGGCGCGGGCGGCGCTGGGCTTAAACCGGCCCGTGCTGGCGATCGCGCAGAACGTGATCGACGAGGCCGTGCGCATGAAGATCAGCCTGGTCTTCATCATCGGGCTGATCGTGCTGCTCTCGGCGATGCCGCAGGTCCTGGACCCGGGCCAGCCGCTGCGCTACCGGGTGCAGTCGTTCCTCCAGTACAGCGTGACGGGGACGATGTGGACGCTGGCGCTGCTGACGCTGTTCTTTTCGACGGCGACGGTGGCCTTCGAGCAGCGCGACCGGCTGATCTGGCAGACGATGGTCAAGCCGGTGTCGCCCTTGACGTACCTCCTGGGCAAGTGGCTCGGGGTGACGATGCTGAACCTCGCCCTGACGGCCGTCGCCGCCGCCGGCGTGTTCATCTTCGTCGAGGTCCTCCGCGCCCAGCCGGCGCGGGACGAGATCCGGCCGTACGTCCTGGCCGACGGGACGCCGGGCGTCAGCGAGGATCGGCGGATCCTGGAGACGGAGGTGCTCGCGGCCCGGGCCGGGACGACCTTCGACGAACCGGAGATCGTGATGGAGCGCGTCGAGCAGCGCGCCGCCGAGCGCCTCCAGGAGGCGATCCAGCGGGACCTGTCGCTGCGGGACAGCCCCGCCCGGCAGGCGGCCCTGCTGGGCGACATCCGCGAGGAGATCATCAAGACCGCGACCGAACAGTACCGATCGATCGAGCCCGGCGGCCGGCGGACGTACCGCTTCAGCGGGCTCGCCGGCGCTGCGGACCTCGGCCGCCCGCTCACCGTCCGGTACCGTGTCAACGCGGGCAGCAACCACCCCTCGGATCTGTATCACGTCACGTTCCTGAGCGCCGCCGGAGCGACGATCAAGCAGATCCCGCTGGGCGTGACCACCTCGATCCTGCTCCCCCCCGGCGTGATCGACCCCGAGGGCGCGGTCACGCTGACCGTCGTCAACGGCGACGCCCAGCGCGGGATTCCCAACCCGCTCACGATCCGGTTCCCGCCCGACGGGTTCGAGATTCTCTACACCGCCGGGACGTACGAGTCGAACTTCCTGCGCGTCGCCCTGACGGTGTGGGTCAAGCTCGCGTTCCTGGCGGCCGTGGGCATCGCGTCGGCGACGTTCGTGAGCTTCCCCGTCGCGGTCCTGCTGACGCTGGTGGTGTTGTTCAGCGCCGAGAGCGCGGGGTTTCTGGGCGACACGCTCAACGAGTTTCCCGTGCGCGACGACGCGGGACATGTCAATTGGCCTGCCCTGATCATCTACCTCATCGCCAGGCCGGTCGCGTCGGCGTTCACGGTCTACAGCGAGCTCAACCCCGCCGGGCGGCTTGTTGAGGGGCGGCTGGTCGCGTGGGGGACGCTGGCCCACGGGGTGGGCGTGCTGGCGGCGTGGTCGGTGGGGACCCTGGGCCTAGGGTGGGCGATCTTCCGCAAGCGGGAACTGGCGATCTATTCGGGGCACTGAGCCGCACGGGCGGCGACCGGCCGGCCAAGGTGAAAGCGTCATGAAGACCGACACACGGATCCAGCTCGCCGCCGGCGCCGTCCTGGCGCTGGCGCTGGCGTCGGCGATGATCCTGACCCCGTCGATCGCCGCCGAGGCCGGGCGGGCGCAGCTCGTCTACACCGACCGGGCCGAGGAGGGCGACCCGCCGGAGGTCGCCGTGGGGATCGCGCTGGGCGCCTTCCGCGGGCTCTTTGTCAACATTCTCTGGTTCCGCGCCGAGAAGCTCAAGCAGGAGGGCAAGTTCCACGAGGCCGTGCAGCTCTCGCGCACAATCACGCGGCTGCAGCCGCGGTTCCCGCGCGTGTGGGCCTTCCTGGCCTGGAACATGGCGTACAACATCTCCGTCGCGACGCACACGGCCCGCGAGCGCTGGCAGTGGGTCAACGAGGGGATCCGCCTGCTGCGCGACGAGGCCATCCCGCGCAATCCCAACGACGCGCTGCTGCACAAGGAGCTCGCGTGGCTGTTCTTCCACAAGATCCAGGGCTTCGCCGACGACGCCAACCAGTATTACAAGCGGGAGCTGGCCCGCGAGTGGACCTTCGTCCTGGGCCCGCCGGCGCCCGACGCGCCCACCCGCGAAGAACGCGTGCAGCAGCGGATCGACATGATCCAGTCGTTCGCGGATGCGCCCGACACGCTCGAGGCGCTGTACGCCCAGGCCGACGCGATGGACGACCCGCCGCCCGTGCGCGAGCTCGTCCGTCGGCTGCGTGAGGAGGCCCGCCTCGACCTCGACGAGGAGCTGCTGCGCCTGTTCACGCTGCGGGTGATGTTCGATTTTTCGGGGATGCGCGAGTTCGCCGGCGCCGAGCTGACGGACGCCAACCGGAACCTGGCGCTCGAATCGATCATGAACGAGCCCGGGATGGACGCCGCCTGGCAGCTCCTGATCCCGTACGTCAGGAAGCGCGTGGTGGTCGATCGTTACCACATGGAGCCCGACCGCATGATCCGCTACACACGGATCTTCGGCCCGCTGGACTGGCGCCACCCCTGCGCGCACGCGATCTACTGGCTCCAGCGGGGGCTCGAGGAGGCCATGCGCCGCCGCAACAAGCTCGACTTCGACCTGACCAACACGGACCGGACGCTGATGGGCGCCATCCAGGACATGTTCCGGTGGGGGACGATCAACTACGACCTCATCAGCGACTCCTACGTGCAGATGTTCAACTTCGATTATGTCGAGGTCTACGGCCGGGTGTTCGAGGAGATCGTCGTCCCCCGGGCCAACCGCCGCGGCCCGATCGATTCGGCGCAGGGGGTCGAGCGCGAGGACCGCCCGTTCCGCGTGATGGCGATGGGCTACGTCAACTTCCTGCGCGACGTGACGCGCATCTACTACCGCATGGGCGAGCGGGAAAAGGCCGCTGAGACCTTCGAGCGGCTCCGCACCTGGCAGGGCATCAACTACAACGAGTCGGAATGGGAGCTCGGGCTGTCGCTGGACGAGTTCATCCGGCTGGACTTCGAGGAGCGGATCGATTCGCCGATGTTCGCCGCGACGGAGTTCGCCGCCGCCCTGCGCGACGGGTTCCTGCGCGGGCTGCTCCGCGGCAACCGCGAGCTCTTCACCAACCAGCGCGCCTACGCGTACGAGGTGCATCAGCACTATCAGAAAAGGCAGAACCGGCTGACCATCGCGGACCCGAACGCCAACCGCATGAACTTCCTCCCGCCGATCTACATCGACGGTGAGAAGAACGTGCTCCTGAGCGTGCTCATGGAGCTGACGGCCGGGTCGAACGCGGCCCTGCCGATCGAGGCGTCGCTCCTGTACCGCCGGCTCCCGCTGCGCACGGCTCAGGCGGCCTACGACGACATCGTGAACCTGTTCGGCGCGCGCGTGCGGGACTTCGACCGCTGGTTCCCCGAGCCGCCCGGCATGGAGGAGTACCGCACGCTCCGGGCGGAGCTGGACGCGGGCTCCGACGCCGCCCGCAAGGCCCTCAACGAGATCGAGATCAAGTAACCGCCGGCGCGCTCGCGCGGGCGTACACTGCTCGGCCATGGACCTGATCCGCACAGAGTGGGGCGTGGCGGTGTCGCGCCCGGGCGCGGCGCCGCTGCTGATCCGCCGGATCGTGGGCGTCGGGCGGAACTACGCCGACCACGCGCAGGAGATGGGCGCCTCGCGACCGGAGCGCCCGCTGCTCTTCGCCAAGGCCGTCACCAGCGCCTCGGCGCCGGGTGAGCCGATCGTGCTCCCCGCGTGCTGCCGGGACCGCGAGCAGGTGGATTACGAGGGGGAGCTCGCGGTCATCATCGGCCAGCGCTGCCGAGACGTGCGCGAGGATGACGCGCTCGGCGTCGTACTCGGGTACTGCTGCGCCAACGACGTGTCGGCCCGGTGGTGGCAGAAGCAGGGCGCCGGAGGGCAGTTCCACCGCGGCAAGTCGTTCGACACATTCTGTCCCCTCGGGCCGCGGGTCACGCCCGCCGCCGACGCCCCCGACCCGCAGGCCCTCGAGCTCACGACCAGGCTCAACGGGGAGGTCGTGCAGTCCGCGGGGACCTCGCAGATGCTGTTCCCGGTGCGGGAGCTGATCGCCGAGATCAGCCGTGACACGACGCTCCTGCCGGGCACGGTGATCCTGACGGGCACGCCCGCGGGTGTCGGGTTCGGCCGGTCGCCACAGCGGTTCCTGCGGTCGGGCGACACGGTCGAGGTCGAGATCTCCGGGCTGGGCGTCCTGCGCAGCGAGGTCCGCGACGGGTGTTGACGTCAGAGGGATCTTTGAACAGCACGAACACGCCATGATGACATCCGCCGAGATCCGCCGCCGGTTCATCGATTACTTCGTGGAACGGCACGGGCACACGTTCGTCCCGTCGTCGCCCGTCGTCCCCCACGGCGATCCCACGCTGCTGTTCACCAACGCGGGGATGAATCAGTTCAAGCCGATCTTCCTGGGGCAGGCGCCGCCGGGGGGCCCGCTGGGGGGGCTGAGGCGCGCGGCCAACAGCCAGAAGTGCATCCGCGCCGGCGGCAAGCACAACGACCTCGACGACGTCGGCACGGACCTCTACCACCACACCTTCTTCGAGATGCTCGGGAACTGGTCGTTCGGCGACTACTTCAAGGCCGAGGCCATCGCCTGGGCGTGGGACCTGTTGGTCAGCGAGTGGGGCCTCGACCCGGATCGGCTCTACGCGACGTACTTCGGCGGGGACGCGTCCCTGGGGCTCGAACCCGACGAGGAGGCGCGGGACCTGTGGCGGCGCCACCTGCCGGCCGATCGCGTGCTGCCCGGTTCGACAAAGGACAACTTCTGGGAGATGGGCGACACCGGCCCGTGCGGGCCGTGCAGCGAGATCCACATCGACACCCGGCCCGACGACCAGCGCGCAGCGACGCCCGGGCGCGACCTCGTCAACACCGACCACGGCGAGGTCATCGAGCTGTGGAACCTGGTGTTCATCCAGTTCAACCGCACAGATGCGGGGCTGGTCCCGCTGCC
>RFGI01000112.1 GCA_003696725.1 Planctomycetota bacterium
CCCGTGTCGCGCGCCCCGTCGCGCAGGAGCCGGCGGCGGACGCCGTTGGCGACGCGCGAGCTGAGCCGCTTGACCGCCGAGTCGTGGCGTTGGAGCCGCTGCCCGGCGACGAGCGCGACGGCGGCGGGGTCGGGATCGGCGTCCCGGGCGTCGAGCAGCCGCGGGAGGTCGGCGGGGTCGTTCTGCCCGTCGCCGTCGAGCGTGGCGACCCACGGCGCCCGGGCGGCGCGCACACCGGTGAACAGGCCCGCCGACTGCCCGAAGCAGCGCTCGTGCGTCACCACGCGGAGTTCGGGCGTCTCGTGGCGCGCCCGGCGCAGGGCCTCGGCTGTGCCGTCGTCCGAGCCGTCGTCCACGTAGACGATCTCGAAACGGGCCCGGCCGCGCAGGGCCGCCGTGATCTCGCCGATGAGCGGCGCGATGTTGGCCTCCTCGTTCTTGACGGGCACGACGACGCTCAGGTCGTAGGTGTCTGGGGTGGGCGCGGTCATCGGGTCGGCCCAGAGCCTAGCCGAACCACGGTGGGCCGGAGGTATCATCCGCGGGTGACGGCCGCGGGGTCAGCACGGCGGCCGGGCGACCGGCTCGGGATCGCGGGCGCGGCGGCGCTCATCGCGTCGGTCCTCCTCGTGTGGCTGGATCTCGGCGACCACGCGCTCTACTCGCCCGACGAGGGGCGGTACGCGCTGGCCAGCGCGTCGATGCTCGACCGCGGCGACTGGGCGGCGCCCGAGTACCGCGGCCGGGCCCACCTGACCAAGCCCCCGCTGGCGTACTGGCTCCAGGCCGCGTCGATGAGCCTGTTCGGGCGGTCCGAGTGGGCGCTGCGGGCGCCGTCGGCGCTGGCGTCGTCCCTGACCGTGCTCGTGGTGTTCGCCGCGGGCCGGGCGTCGCTCGGCGCGCGAGGCGGCGTGATCGCGGCGGCGCTGACGGCCCTGGCGCCCCTGTCCTTTGTGATGGGCCGGCTGGCGACGACCGATTCTCTCTTGAACCTGTGGTGGCAGGGCGCGCTGCTGGGCGGGCTCCTCGCCGTGCGCTCCGGGCGCCGGCGGTGGGCGGCGCTGATGTGGACGGCCGCGGCGCTGGGGCTCCTGACCAAGGGCCCGGTGGCGCTCACACCGGTCGGCGTGACGCTGGCGTGGGCGCTGCTGGCGCGGGCGCGCGGCGCGGTGCGCCGGCTGGGGCTGTGGTGGGGCCTGCCCGCCGCCATGGCGCCCTTGGCCGGGTGGGTCGTCGCGGTGTGGCGCACGCACCCCGAGGCCTTCGAAATCTGGCGGCACGAGATCCTGGACCGGGCCGCGGGGACCGGCGACCACACCGAACCGATCTGGTTCTATCTCCCGGTGCTGTTGGTGGGCGCGTTCCCCGCGGTCGCGGCGCTGTGGTCGCCCGCGATGTGGCGCCTCGGACGCTGGCGCGATGGATTGGCGCGGGCCGCGCCGACCGCGCTGTGGGCGCTGGCCGTCGCCGGACCGTTCGTCATGTTCTCTCTGATCGGCGGGAAGCTGCCGTCGTACATGCTGCCGCTGGTCGGACCGATGGCGCTGATCGCGTCGGCGACGCTGACGCGCGGACTCGATTCGAGCCGGCCTCCGGCGGCGCTCGTCGCGCAGACGGTCATCATGGCGATCGTCGCGGCCGGGGCCATCGCGGCGACGGCGCTTCGCGCCGAGCGGTTCATCCTCGACGCGGCGGCGCTGGCGCTGGTCCCGATCGCCGGGGCGGCCGCGTGGTTGGTGTGGCGTCGGGCGCCGCGCCGGCCCGTCGCCCTGGTCGGCGTGCTCGCCGCGTGGCTGGCGGTGTACGTCGCGGGCACGGACGCGGAGGACCGGCTCCGGCCGAGGACCGATCCGCGCGTCCTGCTGCGCGTCATCGAGGACGCCGCCGAGCGCGCCGGCGTGCCCGAGGAGCGGATCGCGTTCTTCGCGTTTTATGAGCCCTCGGTGGTGTTCTACGCGGGGCGCGAGATCCCCGTGGTCGCGGACGCGGACGGGATCGCGAGCCTCGAGTCGCGACTCGGCGGGCCGGTGGCGCTCATCGCGGACCGCCGGACGTGGGAGGGCTGGTTCCGCGAGACGGCGCCGCTGACGGCCCAGCGGTTCCGCGTCATCGCGGAGGGTCGGCGGTGGGTCAGCCGGGACGTTGTGATCCTGACCGACACGCCGGAGGAGCAGGACGATGCCGGCTGAAGCGCCCGTCCTGATCACCGGCGCCGCGGGCTTCATCGGCTCGCACCTGGCCGAGGCGTTGCTCGCCGGCGGCGGGCGCGTCGTGGGGCTCGACTGCTTCGACGAGTTCTACGATCCGGCCGTCAAACGCGAGAACGCCGAGCGATTGGCGCGCGCCGGGGGCGGCCGGTTCACGATGATCGAGGCGGACGTCCGCGACGCGCGGGCGCTGGGCCGGGTGTTCGATGAGCACCGCCCGGGATCGGTCGTGCATCTGGCGGCGCGGGCGGGCGTGCGGCCGAGCATCGCCGACCCGGCGCTGTACGCGGACGTCAACGTGACGGGGACGGCCCGGGCGCTGGCCGCGGCCCAGCGCGCCGGCTGCCGGCGGATCGTCGTCGCGTCCTCCTCGAGCGTCTACGGCGGGAACACCAAGGTCCCCTTCGCCGAGGACGACGACGTGTCGCGCCCCATCAGCCCCTACGCGGCGACCAAACGCGCGTGCGAACTTCTGGCGCGCACGCACCACCACCTGACCGGCGCGTCGGTGGCGTGCCTGCGGTTCTTCACCTGCTACGGGCCCAGGCAACGGCCGGACCTGGCGATCCACTCGTTCATGCGCCGCATCGCGCGCGGCGAGCCCGTCCCGGTCTTCGGCGACGGCTCGACCAGCCGCGACTACACCTTTATCCGCGACATCGTCGCCGGCGTGACCGCGGCGCTGGAGCGGATCGAGGCCCACGGGTTCCGGGTGTGGAACCTGGGCTCGAGCGCGCCGGTCCGGCTGGACGAGATGGTCGAGTCGGTCGCGCGCGTGGTGGGGCGCCGACCCGTGATCGACCGCCGCGAGCCGCAACCCGGCGACGCGCCGCACACCTTCGCGGATCTGACGCGCAGCCGGGCGGAGCTGGGGTACGAGCCGTCGACACCCTTTGAGGATGGTCTGGCCGCGCAGTGGGCGTGGCTCCGGGACCGGCTCTAGGCGTCGGTCGCCGCGGCGTCGCGGTTGGTGCGCAGGACGAGTTCGGGCTGCTTCTGGCGGACGATGTGCCTGGGCGGGACCGAGTGCGTCAGGAAGACCCCGCCGGAGATCACGCAGTCGTCCCCGACGACGGTGTCCCCGCCGAGGATGACGGCGCCGGCGTAGACGGTGACGCGGTCGCCGAGGGTCGGGTGGCGCTTGGTCCCGCGGACGAGCCGGCCGTCGGGGCCCTTCTCGAAGGACCGGGCGCCGAGCGTGACACCCTGGTAGAGCTTGGCGCGGGCGCCGACGATCGCCGTCTCCCCGATGACGACCCCGGCGCCGTGATCGATGAAAAACGATGAGCCGATGCGCGCCCCCGGATGGATGTCGATGCCGGTGTCGGCGTGGGCGAGCTCGGTGATGATCCGAGGCACGAGCGGGACGCCCATGGTGTGCAGGACGTGGGCCAGCCGGTAGGAGAAGACCGCGCTGACGCCGGGGTAGCAGATGATGGTCTCATCGGTGTGGACGCTGGCCGGATCGCCGTCGTAGGCGGCCTCGACGTCCAGCGCCAACGCCGCGCGCAGGGAGGGCAGTTCCTTCAGGAAACGGTCGACGAGCCGGCGGGCCTGCTCATGTGCGGTTGGGCCCGCGGCGGGGTCCATCGGCGCGTCCAGCCCGACCGACCGGGCGTACTCCAGGGCCTGGGCCAGAACGGTCTCGGCGATCTCGTGGACCTCGCCCAGGAGGGTCTCGAGCCAGCCCGCGGCGCCGGGGGTGAGCGCCACCGACTCCTCAAAGAACCCGGGGAAGACCAGGCGGCGGACGGCTTCGACCAGCCGCCGAACGTCGTGCCCCTTGGGCAGGGGCGGGCCCTCCAATCGCGAGAGCACGGGGTGAGCCCGGACGGACTGGGCGATCGCCGAGCGCACCGCGGCCGGCACCGGGGGCGGGCCAGACTGGCAGGAGGCTCGGTGGTCGGGGTGGCCCTCGTCCGGTTGGGGCATGGGCCCGATCGTACACATCCGGGATGGACGGCCGAGTCGGCGATCGGGCGAGGCCCGTGCACCCGCGGCGGGCGCATGAAAAAAGAGTCCGTCCCGCGGTCGGGGCGCCTGGACCCTCGATGCTCGAACCCCCGTCTCCAGGTGGGCGCCCCGGGCCGGGTCCCGGCCGTCCGCTCGGCGGCGGCGTGGCCATCGTCCGACCCCCGTCGGGCTCCCCGGGGGTAGTTGAAGGTTCGAGCATGTGGAAGGGCCGAGGGCCTCGATCCGCGAAACGAACCCGCGTCGAGCATAGCCGACGGCGGAACCGGGAGCGAGAGAAAACCGAACCCTGTGCGCGACAATCGAATCGGCGGCCCGCCCGAGCGGGCCCCGAACAGCGTCCCGGCGCCGTTGACCCCGGGGCGCTGGCCCGCTAGAACGACTCGACCGGCGCCCGGGCCGGAGGCAAGCCACGGAGGTTCCCACGATGACACGCCGGTGGTCCAGAAGTGTTCGAGCCGCGCTGGCCGCGGCCCTCGTCGTGTCGGCCGTCCCCGCGGTGACGGGGTGCGCCCACTACCGCGGCAACCCCACGCCGGGCCTGAACAGTCTGAACATCTCGCGGGCGCAGAACAAGAACCGGCTGGCCATCATGTGGGACACGAACATGCGGGCCCTGCGCAACGACGGGTCGCGGTTCTGGATCCTGGATCGGCCGTCGCGCCTGACGAAGCAGCCCTCCCCCTACTGATCGGCCGAGGCGCACCCGGGCCGGCTCGTATGATGCGGCCCGATGTTCCCCCCGCCCGACTCCGGCGTTGTCGTTCGTGCGTGTGATCCCGTGCGCCCGGCGGGCGCGACCGGTGTGGTGGCGCCGTGAGGGCGCGTCCCGTGTCGGCGCTGGGCCCGGTGCGCGAGTACTTCAGGCCGGGGTGGCTGCCGGCGATGGCCCGACCGTCGTACCGCTGGGAGGTGCGCAGCGCCCTGACGTTCCCGCTGGCGATGGCGTGCCTGGAGAGCGGCGTCGTCGGCGTGATCGCCAGGAAGACCTTCGGCGCGGGCGATTACATGGTCGCCGCGATCGCCGCCGCCCCGATGGTGGCGAACCTGACCAGCCTGGTGTGGGCTCGGCTGCTGGCCGGGCGGGACCGCGCCCGGGCTGTGGTGGCGTTGCAACTGGCGACCGTGGCGTGCGTCCTCCTGATCGCGCTGACGCCGATCTCCCCGACGGGGCGCTGGCTGCTGGCGCTGCTGGTGTACGCGGGGCGGGCGTGCCTGGCCGGTTTCGTCACGGCGCGCTCGGACCTGTGGCGCTCCAACTACCGGCGCGACCGGCGGGCGTCAATCGTGGCTCGCTTCGCCGTGATCATCGCCCTGGTGATCTCGGCGGTGGCGGCCCTCCTGGGCTGGGCCCTGGAGGGGACCGGGGGCAGCGCCGTCGCCTTCCGCGCGTTCTACGCCTCGTGCGCCGCGGGGGCCCTGGCCGGCGCGTGGGCCATGAGCCACGTCCGGTGGCGCGGCGGGCGGGCGCAGACTCGCCGCGAACGCCTCGAGATGGACGAGGAATCACGCGCGTTCGGCGCCCTGGGGATGCTCGCCGTCCTCCGCGACGACCGCGACTACCGCGCGTTCATGGCGGCGCAGTTCGTCCTCGGGATGAGCGCCATGGCCGGCCTGGCGCCGTTCATCATCGCCATCGACCGCGAGCTCGGGCTGGGCTACGCGTGGTCCTTCGCCCTGACGCAGGTGACCCCCACCGCGCTCACCGTGGCCACGATCCCCCTGTGGGCGACGCTGCTCAACCGTGTGCACATCGCGCGGTTCCGCGTGTGGCACTCGTTCCTGTTTGTCGGGGCCAACGCGCTGACGGCGCTGGGGCTGGCCGCGGGAAGCGCGGGCGTGCTGCTCGCGGGCCGGGCCGTCTTGGGGATGGGCTACGGCGGGGGGCGCCTGGCGTGGAACCTCGGGCACCACGACTTCGCGCCGCGTCACCTGGCGACCCTGTACATGGGCATCCACGTCACGCTCACCGGGGTGCGCGGGGCCCTGGCGTCGTTCCTGGGCGTGCTGCTGTACCGCGGATGGGCGTTCGACGCCGGGGGCGTGGCCGTCGCCTTTGACGGCCTGGGCCCGTGGCTCTTCGCGCTGCTGGCCGGGGTCAGCGCCGCGGCGTCGGTGATGTTCTTCCGCCTGAGCCGGCGGATCGGACGCCCCGATCGCCCCGCGTGACCCGGCGCGGCTACTTCTTCTTTTTGCGCCGGGCCTTGGCGGCCCGCGAGCGCGTGGTGGGCTTGGCGGCGCCGCCGGCCTTCACCGTGTAGCGCCCGCGGGCGACGCGCTTGAATGCGGGGTTGTTGATGAGCGTCTGGTTGACGATCGTGCGGAAGTTGGGGCTCGTCGTCTTGTAGCCGATCTTCTGGACCTGCTCCGTGATCTCGGTGACCGAGAGCGTCTTGTTCTGGAGAAGTTTTCTGAGCGCGTCGACGAGGTTCATCTCGTTGCGGGCCCGCTTGCGGCCGAGCGTCAGCGCGCCCTCGCCGGCTTTAGCGTTGAGCCGCTCGACCATCCGCTCCATCACGCGCAGGCGCTGATCGAACGCCTTGAGCTCCTCCTGCAACCCTTCGGAATCAACTGTCACAAGCATGCCTTTGGCCATGGCTGGGCCTCCTGAAACCGGGGGATGGATGAGTGCGCGGCGTTCGCGGCCGCTGAGTCCCGCGGCCCGGCGCCCCACCCGCCGGCCCGCGCCGCCCGGGCGACGGGCCCTGAGCAACGAACAAGCATGAGAACTTACGTGATGATCCGAATCAACGCAAGTCCGCCGGATCCGGCCCGGGCCCGCTTACACCGACGAACATGCCGCGGGATGCAAGGAGTCAGTCCAACGCCCCGCTGGCGACCCCCATCTTCTGGAGGACGCCGTCCAGCTGGTCGAGATCGTAAAACTCGACCACGATCCGGCCCCGCAGGCCGGCGGCGTCGAGGTGGACCCGCGTCCGGGTGCCCAGCCGCTCTTGCAGCCGGCGCTCCAGATCGCGTCGCGACGCCTCGCGCGCGGCGTTCGGGACGCCCGCGGCGCGGTCGGGACCGGCGTTCGGCGCCGGATCCAGGATGCGTTGCACGGCCTGTTCGAGCCGACGGACGGACCAGGCCCCGTCGCGTGCTTGCAGGGCGGTCTTGACGCGGGCCTTCCCCGCGGGCAGGGCCAAGAGCGCCTTGCCGTGCCCCGCTGAGAGCCGGCCCGCGGCGATCTCGTCGCGGATGATCTCTTCAAGATCGGTCAGGCGGATCAGATTCGCGATCGTCGAGCGGTCCAGGCCCACGCGCTGGGCGATCTGGGCGTGCGTCAGGCCGAACGTGTCCGCGAGCCGGCCGAACGCCTCGGCCCGCTCGATCGGGTTGAGGTCCTCCCGCTGGAGGTTTTCGACAAGCGACCACTCGGCGGCCTCGCGGTCGGACAACGCCGCCACCACGGCAGGGACGGATTCGAGCCCCGCCAGGCGGGCCGCGCGCCACCGGCGCTCGCCGGCGATCAGCTCCCAGCGCACACCCGCGGGGGCGTCGTCGCTCGGGCTCAGCCGGCGCACGACGATCGGCTGCATCACCCCAGCCGACCGGATCGACGCGGCCAGGCCTTCGAGCGCCTGCGGGTCGAATGACGCTCGTGGCTGGTTGGCCCCGGGAACGATCTCGTCGAGCGGGATGGAGCGCAGCCCACCACTCGCGGGGCCATCCGTGTCCTGGGACGGCTCCGCTGGGGCCCTTGACCTTGACCCGGCGGGTGACGACACGGCCACCGGCTGATCAATCAGGGCATTCAACCCCCTTCCGAGCCGACGGGCCGGGCGCGAGGCGCTGCGCTGCGGCGTGCTGGTGGCAGACTTCGCTGGCATGGTGGAGCACTCCTTCGAGGATCTGACGTGTAAATAATTATCCTGCAAGAACTTATGGCATAACCAAAGGCGTTCGACCGTTATAGGACGTTTGATCGGCCGGCCTCATCGCTGGCCCGTTTGGTTATCGTCCGCCTGTGCGAAGACGATCCAGCATTTGACCGATCGGCGCCACCCCTGCCGAAAGTACCTCCATGAGCGATTCTCGTCGCCCGCGTCGGATCGAAGTGATCGCGCGTGGCCTGGTCGTCCGGGAGAACCGGGTTCTCGCCTGCCGGAATCTCGAGCACGGCCATCTGTTCTTGCCCGGCGGACATGTCGAGCCGGGCGAGCCCGCATCCGCCGCCCTGGCGCGCGAGTGCGACGAAGAATGCGGCGAACCCATCCGCGTCGGCCCCCTGCTGCTTGTCGCGGAGAGTCTGTTCGAGCAGCAAGGTCGGCCCCGGCACGAGGTGAACCTGGTGTTCCACGTGGAACACGCCGCCGGCGTCTGGCCCGAGCGTGTGACGAGCCGAGAGGCTCACATCGGGTTCGCCTGGCTCGAGCCCGCGATGGCTCAGGCCGAGTTGCTGCCCCGCGTGATCGGAGCCTGGGCCGCCGATCGATGCTCGGGTAATCGGGCGCAGACGCCAACAGCCGGCTGGATCTCGGACGCGTCGTAGGGGGCTCAGGCCGGGCGCCGGACCTGCCGATTGGGAGGCCGTGCCCCCTCCCGCCGGACAGACCGACGATCCCGGGCCCGCCGAGGCCGCCGCCGTCCCCGCCGACGACCTGGCCCGGATGGTGGCGCATGAGGTCCGGAACCTCCTGACGCCGGTCCGGGTGCGCGCCCAGCTGGCGCTGGAAGCGCTGGACACGGAGGCGGTCGGCGCCGACGCCCTGACCGGGCTGATCCGCGCCGCGGATCAGATCGCCGCCGTCACCGACGCGATCCTCGAGCGCGCCCCGGCCCATGCCGAATCGACCGACCTCCTCGGGGCGGTGAGGGAAGCCGCGTCACTCGCGGGCGTCGGCGGGATCCGGGTCGAGGGCGACGGCGCTCCGATCGAAGTGGCGGCGTCGCGCGTGGCCCTGCGCCACATCCTCATCAACCTGTTGCTCAACGCGGCGCGGGCCTCGGACGACGGCGCCGGGATCACCGTCCGCATTGAGCGTTCCACGTGGAACGGCCGTGACTCGGCGAGCGTCGCCGTCCTGGATCATGGCGGGGGGCTCCCGCCCGCCGCGTTGGCCCGACTCAACGACGACACCGCCGAGCCCGCATCACCCGGCGTCGGGCTGGAGGTCGTCCGCCGGCTGGCCCGGGCCATCTGCGCCGGGCTCGAGGCCCGCAACACCGGCGACGGCGCCGAGATCACAATCCGCCTGCCCCTGGCCGTCCAGGCCGCCGAGCCAGCCCGCGCGTCGGCGGGGCGCCCGGCGGCCTGATCCGGGCCGACCCCGCACGCGAACTGGCGGGGCCCGGTCTATTTATAATATTATATCACTTCATAATATAATGATTAGAGCCCGACGCCGCCGCGCGCCCGAGGCGCCCGTCGCGGCGCGGCGCCTACCATGGTCTCAGCGGGAGTACGCATCGACGCTGCGACCCAGGCGCCAGCGCCGGGGAGGGCCCCCGCCGGCCCGTCCCCCGCGCCGCGACGGCCTCACCAGGAGCCTAGACCCATGATCCGTTTCTGTGGACGCGCAACCCGAGGGTTCGTGCTCGCCCTGTTGGCGGCGGCGCTGGCGCCGACCGCCTCGGCCCGCGTGACGTGGGTGGGGCAGCGCGCCCCCGAGCTCACGTACGAGACGTACCTCAACGCCCCGCCGGGAACCCCGACGGACCTGGCCGGGTTCGCCGGGCGGGCCGTGGTCATCGAGTTTTTCTCCATCGAGTGCCCCAAGTGCCAGGCCGCCATGCCGCACTACAACGAACTCGCCCGCGCCATGCGCGGCCGGCCGGTGACGTTCATCGCCCTGACCAACGAGCCCGAGGAGGACGTCCGCGCGTTCATGGCCCGCACGCCCATGTCGGCCTACGTCGCCCTGGACCCGGACTGGTCCATGTGGCGCGACTACGTCGTGCCCGGGATCCCCATGGCCGTCGTCATCAACCCGCGGGGCGTCATCGCCGCGATCGTCCACCCGCAGGACCTCACACCGGAGGTGATCGAGGACGTGATCGCGGGGCGCACGCCGTCGGCGCCCCGCTCGACGCTGCTGGACGACCCCGCCGCCCCCGCGGACAGCCGCAACAAGGCCCTGCCGCTGATGCAGATCGAGGTCCGGCCCGCGCCCCACGACGAGCCGTTCGTGCTGTGGCGCGGGGAGGAGATCCGGGCCCGCGGCGCCACGCTCGCGGACCTGCTGAACCTGGTCCTGAACATCGAGCCGCACCTCTTCGTGTCCGACGATTTGCTGCTCGACGCCCGCTACGACGTGACCATCGTCCCGCCCGAGCCCGACGCGGACATGGCCAACGCCCTGCTGCGCGCAGTCGTCGAGCAGGTCGCCCACCCGAGGCTCCGGCGCGAGACGCGCGAGATCCCCGTCTACGTGCTCGGCGCCCGGCCCGCCGACGCCATGCGCCTTGCGCCCGGCGGGGACGAGCCGCCAAGCCTCCGCGGCGGTCGGGGCGCGGTGGTCGCCACCAACATCACCATGGACGCCTTTGTCAAGGCGCTCCAGCGGCATCTGATGACGCCGGTTTTCGACGAGACGGGGCTGACCGGGACGTACTCGTTCACGCTCGAGTGGACGCCGGGCGACACGCCGTCGCTCGTCGAGGCGCTGCGGCGCCAGGCGGGGTTCGACGTGCGCGTCGAGCGCCGGCCCATCGAGGTCTACGTCGTCAAACGCGGCGAGTGACCCGGGCGGCGCCGACGCGGGCGAGTCAGACCGCTGCGATGAGGTAGCAGATCCAGCCGGCGTCGGCGTCGCCGCGCTCCACCCGCTCGAAGACGCCGTTGCCGTCGCCGTCTTCGTCGGCGCCCTCCCACCAGAACTGCACCTCTGTGAACCCCGCCTCGAGGAGCAGCTCCTTCAGTTCCGGCAGCGACCACAGACGCCAGACGTAGCTGAACGCCCGCTCCATCTTCGACTTGTCCGGGAAGTGGAAGTGGATGTAGCACTGCATCCGGTGGGTGATGGGGTCGAAGTCCGCCTGGTCCCAGATGTAGGTGAAGCCCTCGCAGTCGCGCTCCTCCTCGATCACCTGGTGGGCCTCGTACCCGCCGTAGGCGTCCAGGAACAGCAGCCCGTCCGGCTTGAGCGCGGCCCGCAGCGAGCGGAAGTACGCCAGGAGCGTCGGCCGATCCATGAACAGCCAGTACGAGAAGTTCATCGCGGCGATCGCGTCGACGGGCTCGGTCTGCACCGTCAGGACGTCGCCCTCGATCAGGGTCACGCGCCCGCGGGCGTCCTCGGGCAGGGCGGCGAGGTTGTGCGCCCGGCCCCAGGCGAGGACCTCCGGGTCGATGTCCACGCCGACCGCCGTGGCGTTCGGCGCGTGCGCCGCCCACGCGCAGGCCATCGCCGCGGTCCCGCAGAAGTCCTCGCGCACCGAGCGCGCCTCGCGCCCGCGGATCTCGCGGAACCGCTCGTCGATGAAGGCGACCTCGTCCTCCACGCACTGGACCGACCGCTGGTAGAGGTCGTGGCGGTCGGCGGTGTCGGCCATCTTCGGCTTCTTGGGTCTGTCGCCGCGCTTCTTCTGACGGCGCTTGGACTCCGAGTGCTTCTTCGTGGCGGTGGGCATGACGGGAAAGTCTATGGAGAAGAAGCGCCGTCTGCGCCGACACAGCTGGGGACCATGCCCGATCGCCCGCGCCCATGACGGCCCCGACCCTAACCGCCGTGACCGCCCGCCCGGATGGCCCCGGCGTGGCCTGGGCGCGCCCGGCGCCCGGCGTGCGGCTGGCCTGCGCGGACTGGCTGGACGCGGCCCGGTCGCTGGCGCCCGGCTCGGTCGATCTGGTCTACGCCGACCCGCCGTTCAACACCGGGCGGGCGCGCTCGGGCGCCGCCGGCGCTTTCGCCGACCGGTGGCCCTCGACGCGGGCGTGGCGCGGCTGGCTCGGCGAGCGCCTCGCCGCCACGGTCCCGCTGCTGACGCCGGCGGGCTCGATCCTCCTGCACCTGGAGCCGCGCGTCTCGCACCACGCCAGGCTGATCCTCGACGATCTCCTGGGCGAGGACGCGCACGTCAACACCATCGTGTGGTCGTACGGCCTGGGCGGGTCCTCGCCGAGACAGTTCGCGCGCAAGCACGACGACATCCTGTTCTACGCCCGCACGCCCGGCGGGCACTACTTCGACCCGCCGATGGTCCCCGCCACGAGCCGGCGGCTGGCGGGCAGACTGAAGAAGGCGACCGACGTGCTGGCGATCCCCGCGATCAACAACATGGCGCACGAGCGCGTGGGCTGGCCCACGCAAAAACCCCTGGCGCTGCTGGACGTGCTGGTCCGGGCGTGCTGCCCGCTGGGGGGGATGATGCTCGACCCGTGCTGCGGCTCGGGGACGGCGCTCATCGCGGCGCAGCGGGCGGGCCGGGCGGCGATCGGCGCGGACGCCTCCGCCCGGGCCGTCGCCCTGGCGTCGGCGCGCGTCAGCGGGGATTACGGGAAGATCCCGCGGAGGCTGTAGACCTTCCCGATGTTCTCCAGGGCCGCGATGTACGCCGCGGTGCGCATGTCGCACTCGTAGCGGTGCCTGGCCAGGAGCGTGCGCCTCGCGGCGAGGACCATGTGCTTGTTGAGCGTGGTGTCGACGCGCTCCAGGTCCCAGGAGACGGACTGCTTGTTCTGCACCCACTCGAGGTAGGAGACGGTCACGCCGCCGGCGTTGCACAGGATCGCCGGCAGGACCTCCACGCCGCGCGCCTGCAGCAGCCGCTCGCCCTGGGGCGTGGTGGGGGCGTTGGCGGCCTCGGCGACGACCTTGCACTCGAGCCAGCCGGCCTTCTCCACGTCGATCATCTGCTCCAGGGCCGCGGGCACGAAGACGTCCACCGGTGTTCGGTAGAACTCCTCGGCGGTGACGGCGTCGGCGTCGGCCTGGGTGTGCCGGCCCGTCTTGGTCCGCCCGTGGGCCGTCCCGAACCCCGCCACGCCCCCCGTCTCGGCGACGTGCTCGGCCAGGAGCACCGCGTCGATCCCCTCGTCGTTGCGGATCGCGCCGGTGTGGTCCATCACGGCGACGACCCTGGCGCCCTTCTCCTCGATCAGCCGCCCCGTCCACGAGCCCACGTTGCCGTAGCCCAGGATGCTCACCCGGGCGCCCTCGATCGGCAGGCCCATCCCGGGGAGCATCTCCGCCAGCACGTCCACGACGCCCTGCCCGGTCGCCTTCTCGCGCCCCAGCGAGCCGCCCATCTCCAGGGGCTTGCCGGTGACCACGCGCATCGCGTCGTGCCGGGAGTACGACCCGGCGGTGTTGGTGTACGTGTCGGCGAACCACGCCATCACCTGGGCGTTGGTCCCGACGTCCGGCGCCGGGATGTCGGTGTCCGGCCCGATGATGTTCGAGATCGCGGTGATGAATCGCCGGCTGACGCGCATCAGCTCGTCGTGATCGATCGCCCGCGGGTCGACCTTGCACCCGCCCTTGGCGCCCCCGAAGGGCACGCGCACCAGCGAGCACTTCATCGTCATCAGCGCCGCCAGCGCCTTGACGTCGTCCAGGTGCACGTCCGGGTGGAACCGCACGCCGCCCTTGTACGGGCCCAGCACGTTGTTGTGCTGCACGCGGTAGCCCTTGAACAGCCGGTAGTCCCCGTCGTTCATCCGCACGGGGAAGTGGACCATCACCTCGTTCTTGGGCTGGGCGAGGATGAGCTTGAGGTGGTGCGGCAGCTCGAGGATGTCCGCCGCTTGCAGGACCGAATCGATGACCTGGAGGTACAGGTTGTTCGGGTCGCGCTCCATCCCCAGCTCGTCGAAGACGCCGCTGGTCTGGAAGTCGGCCGTCGGCGCGGCCGTGGGCGCGGCGATGCTGGCTTTGGCCATCGGATGGCACTCGTCTACCGGCTGCATCGGGGTGTACGATCGGCGGTTCGGACGCGGCGCTGCACCACGCAACGCTCGATTCGCTCCGGTCCGCGACGTTCTCGGCCGCGGCGTGACCCCTCCCGCTCCCGACACAGGTGGAAGCGACGATGATAGCCTACGCCGCCGCCGATCTCATCTGGGCCACGCGGATCAAACGCACCGCCGAGGCCCTCGGACTCCGCGCCCGACCCTGCCGAACACCGGACGCCCTCCGCGACCGGCTGGCCGACTCGGACGTCCGGGCCTTCATCGTCGACCTGACGCTGGGCGAGCCGGCGATCGACCTGGTCGCCACCGTCCGAGAACACCCCGCCGGCCGACGGGTCCGTGTGCTGGCCTTCGGCCCGCACGTCCAGCGCGACCTCATGCAGCGGGCCCGCGACGCCGGCGCCGACGACGTGCTCCCGCGCGGGGCGCTCGACCGCGACCTGCCCGACCTCCTCATCAGGCTCGACGCGACCGAGCGGTGAGCCTCGCCCGGCGACGAGCCGACCGGCCGCGGCGAGTCACAGCGCCGCCAGCTGCCGCAGATCCTTGTCGAAGCCGGCGATGACCAGGATGTCGTCGGCGGTCAGGCGGCTGGTGGGCGTGGGCAGGTCGATGACGCGCTCCTCGACCTCCTCGGCGCCGGTGGGCCCGGCGCTGGGCGCCCGCCGCTTGATGGCGACCATGGTCACGTTGTGCTTGGCGCGGAGGTCGAGCTCGGCCAGCGTCTTGCCGCGCCACGCCTCGGGCGTGGGCATCTGCACGATGCCGTAACCCTCGCCGAGCTCCACGTGGTCGATGATGAAGGGCGACAACAGGCGGTTGGCCCAGCGGTCGGAGGCCTCGTCCTCGGGGCTCACGACGCTGTCGGCGCCGATGCGGTTAAGGATGCGGGCCTGCATGTCGTTGGCGGCGCGGCTGACGACCCGGTTGACCTTCAGGTTCTTGAGCAGCACGGTGGACAGAGCGTTGGCCTCGAAGTCGTGGCCCATGCAGACCACGGCCACGTCGACCTGGTCGACGCCCTGGAGCTTGAGGGCCGCCTCGTCCGTGGCGTCCAGGGCGACGGCGAGGGTGACCTGGTCGCGGAGCTCCTCGACGACGCGGCGGTCGCGGTCGATGGCGATGACCTCGGCGCCGCGGGCCGACAGGTTCCGCGCCAGGCGCGAGCCGAAGCGTCCCAGGCCGATGATCGCGAAGCGGTCCATGCGTGGCTCCAGCGTACCGGGCGGCGCGTCAGCCCATGACGACGTGCTCGGACGGGTAGGTGATGGTCGGCCGGTGGCGTGTGCCCACGGTCGCCAGCGCCCCGAGCACGACCAGGGGCCCGACCCGCCCGAGGAACATCGCCACGATCAGCACCACCCGGCCGGCGGGGCTCAGCTCGGGCGTCATCCCGGTGGTCAGCCCCACGGTGGAGCTGGCCGAGACGACCTCGAAGAGAAGGTCGCCCAGGAGCCGCCCCCGGCCGTCGGTCAGCGCCAGGGCCAGCGTCAGCAGGGCGATGGTCGCCGCCCCCAACGTAATGAGCGTGGCGGCGCGGCGGACGAGCGCCTCGGCGATCTCCCGGCCGAACGCCGTCGTCGTCGCCCGGCCGCGGATGGTCGACCAGATGGTCAGCACGATGACGGCGACGGCGACCGTCTTGACCCCCCCGGCGGTCGAGCCGGGCGAGCCCCCGATGAACATCAGGGTGATCAGCGTCAGCCGGCTCAAGGGGCCCATCGAGCCGGGGGCGACGGTGTCGAACCCGGCCGTCCGCGCCGTGATCGACATGAAGTGGCCGTCCAAGAGCGCCGCCCCGACCCCCTCGCCGCCCTGCGCCAGCCGGCCCAGCGCGATGGCCAGCGCCCCGGCGGCGTACAACGCCAAAGACGTGATGAGCACCAGACGCGTGTGGAGCGTCAGCCGAACCAGCGCGCCGCGCTCCATCCGCACGCGGCGAATCCGGGCCCAGGCCATGGCGCGGAGGTTGTCCAGCACCGGGAAACCGAGCCCCCCCAGGACGATCAGACCCGCGACCACGACGTGCGACGTCCAGTGGAAGCGGAGCCCTTCCAGGCTCGTCCCCGCGGTGGCGAACCCCGCGTTGCAGAACGCGCTGACGGCGAAGAACCCGGCGTGGAACGCGCGGTCCAGAGGGTCCGCGAGGTCCGGGCCCGGGCCCGGCCAGGCCCCGGGCCAGCCCAGGTACAGCGCCGCGGCGCCGACGGCTTCGAACGCCAGCGTCACCGTCACGATGAACAGCACCAGGGCGCGCACCGACGTGGGCCCGGCGTGCCCGTGGGCCGCGGCGTCCGAGAGCGTCCGCGACAACCGGATGCCCATGGACGACCCGATCGCCAGCGCGATCAGGGCGCCGAAGATGACGATCCCCAATCCTCCCAGCTGCATCAGGACGAGGATGATCCACTGCCCGGCCCGGGAGAACTCCGTCGCCGTGTCGCGCACGACCAGGCCCGTCACGCACACCGCGCTGGTGGACGTGAAGGCCGCGTCGACCAACGAGATCGGCCGCTCCTCGGGGGTCGCCACGGGCAGTGACAGCGCCAGCGTGCCGCCCGCGATGAGCACCGCGAAGGCGCCCGCGAAGATGGTGGCGTTAGACCGGGCGCGAGCCACGACGCGCATGAACAGGTCGAGCGCCTCGACCGCCACCAACGCCGCCACGCACAGCGACACCATCAGCGGCCACCACGCCGTCACGAACGCCAGCGCCACCAGCCCGGCGCGGACCGGGGCCCGCCGGACCGCCCCCGGGACGCTCCCGGCGCCGCGCCTGCCCCCGATCACGATCGTCACGGCGAACCCGATCAGCGCCGCCCACTCCGCCGCCGACAGCCACGCGTCGGGCAGCACCGGCTGACGCCACCCCAGCCGCAGCAAGAGCGCCGCCAGCGCCGCCAGCGCCGCCGACGCCCGGATCCATGCCCAGCGGCCGCCCACCGCCCGGCCCGGCGCCGAGACCTGCCTGCGCTGCCACGCCATGGGCCGAGAGCCTACCGCGAAGCGCCCGCTCGCTGGGCCTCGACCAGCGCTCGGCTCACCGCCCGGGCGCTGACGCCCAGCGCCCGCGCGGTCTCCTCGATGGTCAACGGCGCGGCGCCGGCGAGCCCGAACCGCCGAGTCACGATCTCACGGGCCGCCTCGTCCACTCGGCCCAGCCCGCGCAGGACGAAGGGGTGCGGGTCGAGCCAGGGCTGCCAGGGCCCGAGCCTCCGGGCCCAGTCGTCCAGCGGCGCCTCGGACGACCGCGCCCGGCCCGTCGCCCTTGGCGCGGGGCGCCCCGCGAGCCACGCCGAGACGGCCCGGTCCACCGCGACCCCCGTCACCCCGGCCAGCCGCCGATCGCCGACCGCCCGGAAGCGCCACACCGCCGCGACGGCCGCGTCCATCACCGCCCGATGCACACCGCGGGCCTCAGCGGGCGTCAGGCCGAGGGCCGGTCC
>RFGI01000113.1 GCA_003696725.1 Planctomycetota bacterium
GGGCGGGGCCTGGGGGCCGATGAGGACACGCCGGACCCATTCCGCCAGTTCGATCGGGCGGACCATCGAGCGGTGGTTGGCGTGGACCAGCAGCACCTCGTCGGCGCAGGGCATCGCGGCCGAGGTGGCGGGCACGACGCCGTCGCCCAGGCGAGAGACCGCGTCGGACAGGCCGCCGATCCCGGCGTCCAGGGGCACATCGGCGGCCACGGCGACCACGCAGACGATCCGGGTGCCGGCGGGCGCGGGGCGGGCGTTGAGCTCCGTGAGATACCGCGACCCCGGGCGGAGGTCCACGCCCGCCTCGCCGAGTCCGTCGTGGGTGAACGCGAACAGCCGGGCGGGATCGCGGTCGTCGGACTCGGCCCAGCGCTGGACCTGCTCGCGGGCCTCGGCCAGCGGCTGCCACGCAGCCCATGCGGAGCCGGCGTGCGGCGTGCCGAGGGTGATGAGCAGCGGGACGGACGGCGCTGGCCCGGATGGGCGGGTGAGCGCGTCGCGTGCCACGAGCCCGCCCATGGAATGGGCCACGATCTCGACGCGCTCGACGCCGAGGGCGTGCAGATCACGCAGCGCCGCGCGAAGAAGGTCCGCCGAATCGGCGATGGGCTGGTCGTTGGGATAGTCGAAGCGCGCGACGCGCCGCCCGGTGGACGCGATGGCCGGGGCGAGCGCGTCCCAGATGCCGCCCGGCTCGTCAAGCCCGTGGACGAGCAGCACGGCCGAGCGCGGCGGATCGGCTGGAGCGTCTTCGTCCCACAACCCGCCGGCTTCCCAGGAAAGCCCGGTGCGTGCGTGCGGGGCGGCGGCGATCAGGCGTGGCAGGCGTTCGGCACGCCACGCGGGCAGCGCGACCAAGGCGGCGCCGGCGAAGGCGAGCAGGGCGGCGAGGCCCGCGGGAGGCGGCTTGGATCGGCGGATCATGGTCCGGGGGCGTCAGGGGAGCGAGGAGCGCAGGGTTTCGAGCAGGGCGCGTTCCGCGTCGGCGTAGTCGGCGTAAGCCGCCTGGACGGCCCGCGCGATCTCGGCGATGCGCTCGGGCGAGGCGGGCCCGTTCGGGTCGGCGGCGGCCGCCCGAACGGCGGCGTCGAGCGCCTCGGACGCGGCGCGCAGGTCGGAGACGGAGCGTGCGTAGCTGCGTGCCGCGGCGTAGAGCGGCTCGCGCTTCAGATCGCTCTCGCTGGGCTGCTTGAGCAGGCGCCAGGGCTGGGCGCGGATCTCGTCGAGGAACAGGCGGGCCTGCTGGGTGATGGCGCGCGCGTTGCCGGTCGCCACCCGGATGTCCGGGCGGGCGTCGGTGACCGCGCCGTTGATGTTGCCGGCCAGCTCGCGATAGCTGGTCAGCGCGAGGGTGCCCTGCTCGATCAGGCGTTCGGCCTGGTCGAGCGTCTGCATCTTGATGCGTTCGGTCGAGTCTTGAACATTGGCGAGGATGCGGCTGACCGAGCCGCGGTTCTCCTCGATGACTTCGCGTGCGGTGGCGATGGTGACGCGGGCTTCTTCGGCGACGCCCGGGCCTTTGGCCATGGTCTCGTCGGCGTTGGCCAGGATCGAGTCGATGCGTCCGCCCCATGCGCCCTCGGCGGCGAGGTTGGCGGTGAAGCCCCTGACATCGGCAACGGCGTTCTGTGCGTCGCTGATGATCGCGTCGACGCGGGGCTGGTATTCTCCGGTCATGGTGCGGACGCGGGCGCTGATGTCCTTGGCGTCGGCGGTGGCGGCCTCGACATGGGCGATGGTGGCCTTGATCTTCTGCGCGTCCTCGACGGTGAATCCGAGTTGGGCGAGGATGGAAGGCGCGAACCGCCCGCGGACGACTTCGCCCTTATCGAGCACCCCGCTGTTGTTGTTGGACGCCAGCGCCGCGTCCTCGGCATCAGGCGGGAGCGGGCCGCTGCCCGCGCTGGCGAAGTTCACGCGGCTGACACCGCCGAGCAACGGGGGCGAAAGGTCGGCGAAGGCGTCCTCGTGGAGGATGATGCGTGAGTCGACGGCGATCAGGACATCCATCGCGGTCGGCGGCGTGCCCGGGCCTTGTGGCGTGTACGGCTCGACCGAGAGAACGCGCCCGACGGGAAGGCCGGCGAAGGTCACATCCGCGCCCGCCTGCAACCCGGTCACGCCCACGGTGGTGGGGAAGCGGACGACATACTCGGTCTTGTTGCCGAACTTCTCCATGACATCGCCCAGGATGAAGGCAATGACGACGGCCAGAATGAGCGAGCCGACCACGAAGATCCCGGCGAGCACATTGTTTCGGTTGACGACGCTGGACATGGCAGGGTCTCGCTTGGTTCGGTTCAGCCCCGTGTCGGTTCGAGCGAGGGGGTGCGGGTAACGCGGTCGGGCGTGAGCCCGAAGAGATCTTCTTCATACGCCTGCTCGTCGCGCCGGGAAGCCAGGGGGCCATCGGGCTCGCCGCGGAGGAACTGGCGGATGAGCTGATGCTCCTCGGGCAGGGAGCGGGCCTCGTCCTTCGGCGTGTCGCGCAACCGTTCGTACCACGCTCGGTCGTTGATGGTCAGCATGCGTCCGCGGTCGAGCATGGCCATGCGGTCGGCGATGGTGAACGCCGAGTCCATCTCGTGGGTGACAACGACGCTGGTGACGCCGAGCTGCTTGGTCAAGGCGATGATCAACTGGTCGATCTGTGCGCTGGTGACGGGGTCGAGACCGGCGCTGGGCTCGTCATAGAAAAGGATCTTGGGGTCCAAGGCGAGGGCGCGGGCCAGCCCGGCTCGTTTCTTCATGCCGCCGGAGATCTGCGCGGGGTACTTGTCCGCGTGCTCGCGCAGCCCGACCAGCTCGAGCTTGATCTTGACTTGGATGTCGATGATCTCGTGGTCGAGGTCGGTGTGCTCGCGGAGTGGCAGGGCGACATTCTCGGCCAGGGTCATCGAGTTGAAGAGCGCCCCCGACTGGAAGAGGATGCCGAACCTTTTGCGGACCTCGTTCATCGCCTCCTCGCCCAGGCCGCAGATGTTCTGGCCGAAGAGCTCGATGGAGCCGGCGTCGGGGCGGTGGGTGCCGATGATGGTGCGGAGCAGGGTGGACTTGCCCGAGCCCGAACCGCCCATGATGACCATGGTCTCGCCGGGATAGACATCGAGCGTGATGCCGTCGAGGACGGTCTGGGCGCCGAAGCGCTTGACCAGGTTCTGCACCCGGATCACCGGCTCGGTGCTGGGCGCTGGTGTGGGCACGGTCGGGTCTCCGCGTGACCCCTTGTTGAGGGGGTCGGATCAGGGTCCGTCAGGGTTCTCGGGCTGTTCTTCGGTCGGATCGGGGGCCGCCGTTTGCGATTCCTCCCACCCGGCGGGCATAGGCAGCTCGTATTCGTTGCCCTGGGTATCGATGATGGTCAGACTGCCGACGGTGCCGCTGCCCGGGTCGAAGCCGATGAGCAGGAGGGCCGGGCCGGACTGGAAGGTGGCGGGAACGGGGAAGGTGTTCTGCCTTCCGCTGGCCGAGTTCATGATCGGGCCGAGCTTCATGATCTGCGAGATGTACTCGATGGTGTCGGAGGGCAGACTCTGGAAGTCACCCAGGGTGGAGCGATAGGACGCGAGGAAGGCGGCCATCTCGGCGTCGCTCGCATCGGCGGCGGGAGAAGCGAGGTTGGCGCGGGCTGCGTCGAACTGATCGGTCTGAAGGCTCTCGAGGGCCCGGGCGGTGGGCTGGGCGAACCGGCTCAGGCCGGCGTCCGTGACAAAGGTGATCGCGGCGAGGCAGCCGCCCCAGAGCGCGAGGTTGAGCAGCCCGATGAGCAGCCCGGCGATGGCGAACGCCTTGCCGCCGAGCCGGCCGCGCGAGCGTCCGATGTTGATCAGCCCGAAGATCGAAACCGGCACGCCGAGGACGGCGGTGACACCGCCGATGCACCCGCCCAGCGAGCAGATGAATCCGAGGATGGCCGCCAGGCTGGTGCGTTCGGGCTCGGCGAAGGGATCGGTGTCGGCGAAGCGGGGATCGTCCTGCTCTGGGTAGGGGTTCATGGGCGCAGCCTATCCGCGTGGGGGTGGGGCCGCCAGTTTCGCGACGGTTTCTGGGCGGTCCGCCTTGTCAGGGCATCAGGGTGTTCATGCGGGCGACGACCGTGGCGACGATGTCCACGGCCCGGTCGATCTCGTCTTCAGTCGTGTCCCGCGACAGCGAGAACCGAACGGAGCCGTGCGCGATCTCGGGCGGGACGCCCATGGCGAGCAGGACGGGCGAGGGGTCGAGCGAACCGGACGAGCAGGCCGCCCCGGCCGAGGCGCACAATCCGCGCTCGGAGAAGCCCATCAGCAATGCCTCGGCCTCGAGCCGGGGGAAGCCGATGTTGGTGGTGTTCCACAGGCGGGCGGATCGGTCGGGCGGCGCGTTGACGGTTGCGCCGGGGCAGGCGTCGATCACGGCCCGCTCGAAGCGGTCCCGCAGCGAGGCGAGGCGGGCGCGTTGATGCGCGTCGGCGAGCCACGCGCCCGCGGCTTGGGCCGCCGCCGCGGCGCCGAGGATGGCGGGCAGGTTCTCCGTGCCGCCGCGTCGTCCGAGTTCCTGCGAGCCGGGGGTCTGGGGGCGCAGGCGGACCAGCGGGCCGGTCCACAGCGCGCCGCAGCCCTTCGGCCCGTGGAACTTGTGGGCGCTGAAGGTCAGCAGGTCGATCGGCGGGGCGCCGTCCGCGCTCAGATCGCACGGCATCTTGCCGATCCACTGGGTGGCGTCGCAGTGGAAGGGGACGCCCTTGGCGCGGCATACCGCGCCGATGCGTTCGACCGGCTGGATCGCGCCGGTCTCGTTGTTGGCCCATTGCACGCTGACGAGCGCCGTGTCGTCATCGATCAGCGCGTCGAGCGCGTCGGCGTCGGCCACGCCGCCGGGCAGGAGGGGGATCAGTCTGGTGGTCACGCCGTCGTTGGCGAGTTGTTCGGCGAGGTCGCGCACGGCCGCGTGTTCGACACCGGTGGTGATCAGTGTCCGCTTGCCCGAGGCGCCGAGGACACCGCGGACCGCCATGTTGATCGACTCGGTGCCCGATGCCGTCAGGGTCAGGCGTCGCGGCGCGACGCCCGCGAGGGCGGCGATGGCGGCCCGGGCAAGCTCCATCGCGTGTCGGGCGTCCTGGCCCGGGCGGTGGACAGATGAGGGATTGTGCCAGTGGATCTCCAAGCCCCGGCGCACGGCGTCCACCACGCCAGGTGTCGGGCGGGTGGTGGCGTTGTTGTCGAGGTAGATCGTCACGGCGTGTGGGATGAAGGCGGGGGGACTTAGCTCTTGTCGGCGTTCGCGGACGGCCCGACGAGGATGCGGGCGAGGACCTGGCGGACATGGGTGCCCTTTTCGTCGCGTCCGTGCCCGGTCACATGCATGGCGTCGAGCACGCCGTAGCCCATACCGATGTGGATGAGCGTCCAGGCGATGACCTCGGCAGAGAAGCGCGATGTGACGCGGTGCGCGTCCTGTGCACGCTTGATCTCTTCGGTGAGGAAGGCGTGCAGCCCGTTCATGTGGGCGGCCACGGCGCCGGCGATCTTGTCGTCATCGATCTCGGGGATGGCCTGCAGGAGCACCTTGTAGCCGGCGCGCCCCTCGGGTGAGACCATCGGGTTGTCGGCGAGGATGCGGGCCAGTCGCTCGGCGGGGTCCTGGGCGTCGCTGAGGTCGCGCTGCCAGAGTTCGAGCGTGCGTCGTCCGGTGCGTTCGATCAACGCCACGAACAGGTCGCGTTTGGACTTGAAGTGGCGGTAGATGATCGGTTCGGTCACGCCGGCGGCTTTGGCGATCTGCGCTGTGGTGGCTCCGGCGTAGCCCTGGGTGGCGAAGAGGGTCTCGGCGACATCAAGGAGCTGTTCGCGGCGTTGGGCCGCGGGAAGTCGGCTCATGGCACGCTCCGGCCGGCGTCCGGCGGTGCGGGTGGCGGGTCCATCCGTGTCCCCGACGGTGCGCCCCGCGTCGGCAGCGGCACGGGGTCGTAGCCGCCTTTGACGAAGGGGTGGCAGCGAAGGATACGCCTCAAAGTTAGTAAAGACCCGCGAACAGGGCCATGGAGTCGGTAGGCTTCCAGCCCGTATCGCGAGCAGGTCGGGTGGAATCGGCAATGTCCGCCGATGAACGGCGACAGGGTGGCCCTGTAAAGAAGGATTATGCCGACGAACGGCAGGTTGAGCGTCTTGGACATAGGGCCGAGCGGGGATGGCGGGTGTTCGGGGTCCGGCGCTGGCGCGGGTTGGTTGCGCGTCGGGTGCATCAGGATGGATCGGTCTGTTGTGTTCGTTTCTCGGCCTCTCGATGGGCCGCGTTGATGGCATCGCGGAGCCGCTCGCGGTACTCATTGAGGGAGAGTGGGTTATGCGAGCGGCTCGACACGACGACATCGTATGATCCGCCGGCGGAAGGATGTGGATAGACAGGTCTGTCTAGTCGAAAGGCCTCGCGGATGTATCGCTTGAGTCGGACGCGATCGACGGCGCCGCCGACACGGCGTCCGATGGACAGGCCGAGCCGGTGTTCGGGGAGGTGGTTGGGGCGCAGGAAGACGGTGATGGGGCCGCGCGATTTGGCGAGCCGGGCGGCGAAGGCGGCCTGGTAGTCCAATGCGTGGCTGATGCGGTGGCGGGCTCGGAAGGGGTGCTGCGGCACGGCGGAGAATAGGTTTCGGGCCGGACGGTCAGGCGGGATCGATTTCGGACTGCCAGGGCAGGACACCCCAGAGGATGGCCGAGCTGGCGAGGATGAGCAGAAGGAGCCTACCGAGGTCGTCGTTGGCGAGTTTGGTCAGGGCGGAGGGGACGGTGGGGGCCACCTCGGCGGGCAGCACCGGGGGTGGGGGTTCGAGGAGTTCGAA